>JANPDG010000090.1:0-27585 GCA_031431335.1 Polaromonas sp.
CTCGCCCAGACCCTTAAATCGGCTGATCGTCCATTTGCCCTCGGCCACGCCGTCTTTGCGCAGCTTGTCCAAAATAGCGTTGAGTTCGCCTTGGTCTAATGCATATTGCTTGCTGGCGGGCTTTTTGCCGCGTGCAGGCGCGTCAATCCGAAACAGCGGGGGGCGGGCAACATAGATATTGCCGGTCTCAATGAGCTTGGGGAAATGTTTGAAAAAGAGTGTCAGTAACAGCACCTGAATGTGCGAGCCGTCGACGTCAGCGTCGCTCAAGATGCAAATCTTGCCGTAGCGCAGGCCGCTCAGGTCAGGCGTGTCGTCTTTGCCGTGCGGATCAACACCGATGGCCACGCTGATGTCGTGGATCTCGGTGTTGGCAAACAGGCGGTCACGCTCGACCTCCCAGGTGTTCAAAATCTTACCGCGCAAAGGCAAAATAGCCTGCGACTCTTTGTCGCGCCCCATCTTGGCACTGCCGCCAGCGCTATCGCCTTCGACCAAAAACACTTCGTTGTGCGACAGGTCGCGGCTTTCGCAATCAGTCAGCTTGCCGGGCAACACGGCCACGCCGGAGCCCTTGCGCTTTTCTACCTTTTGCCCAGCGCGCTGGCGGCTTTGCGCAGCTTTGATGGCCAGATCGGCCAGTTTTTTGCCGTAGTCTACGTGCTGGTTGAGCCACAGCTCCATGGCGGGGCGCACGTAGTTAGACACCAGCCGCACGGCGTCGCGCGAGTTCAGGCGCTCTTTGATTTGGCCCTGAAACTGCGGGTCAAGCACTTTGGCGCTCAGCACATACGATGCGCGGGCAAACACGTCTTCGGGCAGCAGTTTGACACCTTTGGGCAACAGCGAATGCAGCTCGATAAAGCTCTTGACTGCGGTAAACAAACCGTCACGCAGCCCGCTGTCATGCGTGCCGCCATTGGTGGTGGGGATCAGGTTCACGTAGCTTTCGCGCACCGGCTGGCCGTCGTCGGTAAACGCCACGCACCAAGCCGCGCCCTCGCCTTCGGCAAAGGTCTCGTCTTTGGCATCGGCAAAACCGTCGCCTTCCCACAGCGGTATGACCACATCGCCATTGAGTGTTTGCTCCAAATAGTCGCGCAGGCCACCTTTGTATTGCCAGGTATGCTGGTCTTTGGTTTTCTCGTTCACCAGCGTCACGCTCACGCCGGGCATGAGCACGGCTTTGCTGCGCAGCAGGTGGGTCAGTTCATTCAAAGGAATGACGAGTGATTCAAAATATTTGCCATCAGGCCACACGCGCACGCTGGTGCCCTGCTTGCGGTCGCCTTCGATTTGTTTGCGCAGGTGGAGTTTTTCGACCACATCGCCGCCTTCAAACACCAATTTGGCCACCATACCCTCGCGGTACGACGAAGCCTCTAACCGCTTGCCCAGCGCATTGGTCACGCTCACGCCCACACCGTGCAAGCCGCCCGAGAAGTTGTAAGCCCCGCCCTTGCCTTTGTCAAACTTGCCGCCCGCGTGCAGGCGCGTGAACACCAGCTCAATGACGGGCGCTTTCTCTTCGGGGTGCATGCCAATCGGTATGCCGCGCCCATCGTCGTCAATCGTCACTGAGCCATCCAGGTGCAAGGTGACTTTGATCTTCTTGCCAAAGCCTGCTAGCGCTTCGTCTGCCGAGTTGTCTAGCACCTCTTGAATCACATGCAGCGGATTGTCCGTGCGCGTGTACATGCCGGGGCGCTGTTTGACGGGCTCTAAGCCCTTGAGAACACGGATTGAGCCTTCGCTGTAGCCGGTGTTTAACGGTGTGGGTAATTTATCTGCCATGGGGACAATTGTAGAGGGAAGTTACGGGTGAGCTGTATAAACTTACAGTCTTTTAGTGGCAACTCCAATTTACTATTATTTTGATAGTAAACTATTGAATATCCACGTCGGAAAACCGCCCATTTTTTCACCCAAAATCACTTGGGCGGTTTATCCAGCACCTTCATCAAACGGTCTGCGCGTCCTTCACTGGCTGCTGCTTTGTCTTTCTCGTTTTGCTCCATCGTCCGCTCAATGCGGTCAATGATGCTGTTGAGTTCTTCGCCTCTTTCGCGGGGCATGGACTGGCTGTTGACGCTCACCACCTGGGATCTTTGCGCTTGATCAGCGTGGGCATGGATACCGCCGACCCAGCCTATGCGCTTGCCGTCTTCCATGGTGAGCAAGACGTTTTTAGCCAGCTTTTCAAGGTCTGGTAGCAGCGTGCCGTACACCGGCAGCCAAGCCATTGCGATGCGCGCTGTTTGCGCCATGGGCGTGGTGTGGCTTGATACGGCCATCAGCCGGGTAACGATTTTTTGGGCCAATGCATTGGCTGGCTTGGCATCGTGCGGCATGTCCACGGTGATAGCAAATGCATTGCTGGCGACGCGGGCTACGGTGTCCATCACAGAAATACTGGACGACAAGGCCGCTGCCATTTGCACCATACCCGACTCAAAGCCCTCACCGCCAAAGCGCTCTTGCAGCGTGTCTGAGTCGCTGGCTGCAATATACACAAACAGGGTGTAAGAGCCGCTGCCCTTAGCTTCTTGCACTGTGATGGCTAACTTGCGCTCAAACACATCGCGGTTAAGCAAGCCTGTGAGTGCGTCGCGGCCGGGTGAGTCTGAAGCGCGCGCCACTACGCGGTTGCCATGGCGATACTGCAGCAGCAAGGCCAAAAGCAGCAGTGTGGAGGAGCTTAAAAACATCACAGCGGTGATAGAAAAACTCCATGTGCCGTCCAAATAACCCCAATAAGCGGCAATCGGCGCAAAAATACCCACGCACAGCAACAATGCGGCGCACAAAGCCAAGTAGCCATGCGCTTGACGACGCACCACACTGGCCAGCGAAATACCCAAGCCAAAGACCAAACTGGTGATCAAAAACGGCGACAGCATCGCCCATTGGGTGGCACGCGGCACCGTAAAAAACATCACCAGCATGGCGAGGGTACTGCCCACAAGCCAAAGGTCTGCCAAACGCGCAACCCACCTCGAGTAGTGCTTTTGCGCCACCACCATACTGAGAGTCCAAGGCACCACAGCGCCAAAAAAAGTCGCGCTGGTATATTTGACATAGTCGTTAAACCAGGTGGTCGTGGTGCCGACATACACCCCCAAAATACCGCCTTGCCCGGATGCCACAAAAAAGATGCTGATAGAGTACAGGCCCACCGCTACAAACACAAAACGCCTGAAAATTAACGCTGCACCAAAACAAATCAGCATACTGGTCAGCGCCAGCGACAAGGCGGCTGAAGCCTCCATATTGCGCAGGGTTTGCTCTTCGCGAAAGGCGGGGTCTGCCCACAGCTTAACGGGGCTGGGGAACAGGTCTTGCGCAGGAATATCTACGATGATCTGCAGCTCGCCCGGCTTGGGCGGTATGACGAAAACCGGCATGCGGTTGGCAAAAGGCCACTTGACCATGGGTATTTGGTCCCCCGCTGTCACGCTGCGCCAAGGCTCGTTGTTGTAGCGGTAGCTCAGGTGAACGATATCTAGGCGCGGCATGGCAATATCCACCAGCAAGCTGTGCGGACTGTCTTGCAACAGCACAGAAAATCTGCCAATCAGGCGGTTGCCGTCTTCCACTCTTACGGGCTCAGCTTTGCCCGGTGCAAATTGGTCATTGGGCCAGCTCCAAACGGTTTGTGCATCCAGCGGCTGCGTGGGGTCAGCACCCGAGCCTGGCACCAGCGCGGTTTGCCATACCGAACGCACGTCCATCTGAAAGCGCTGGCGATCTTGCTGGCGCATGTCCAGCTGCGGCGCAGCCTGCAGCGTGCCTATGAATACGCACTGCAGCACTAAAGGCAGCAGCATCTGCAAGAGTTTGGTCATGGGGGTGTTGTATTGAATTCTGAATCTATCCTTCTATAATCGTAACGCATCGCGGGTGTCGTTCAATGGTAGGACTCTTGCTTCCCAAGCAAATAACGTGGGTTCGATTCCCATCACCCGCTCCATACTATTAAATATATAGCAAGCTATTTAATATTCACGTCGGAAAAGTGCTCGTTTTTCTTCCAAATTCGCCTTGGAAGGGCGATTTCAAAAACTGATCGTTGGTAGCGGTGCCTGCGGCTTGACCCACACCTGATGAGGCTGGTACGAGACGACCAAGACATCTTTGAATTCGGTGGGCAGGCGCAGCTTCACAGACGAAAAATCGCTGGTATTGCCAGATTTGGCCTCTGTGCGAATTTCTGTTCGCATGACGTGCGCATGCTCACCGGGTGCCGCCAACGCCTGCATGGCGCGCTGCTGTAGCTGGCTTTGCACTGTAGAAGCTTCTGGCCACACCCATTGATTGAGTTGTATGGCTTTGCCTTTGTGCAGGGTCAGAGTCGTAGTGCTTTGCAGCTTGCGATGTACCACTTGCAGCTGCGCCTTAAACTCCTGCGCTTGCATAGCCGACAACATGAGCACAAACTCTTGCAATGGCTTTTGTGGCGCTAACACTTGCTGCATCACACTGGCGTAGTCTACAAAAAACGTGATTGCCAAATGTTGTCGATCGCGTAGCACCAAGGTAGCGCGATTTGAGTCTAGCTCATGGGCCAGCGCACTGCTGGCAAGCAGGCAGAGCGCAGTGACGGTAGAAAAAATAGTTTTCATCATGCGGGTCTATTACCTGCAATAGGACATTGGGGTCTGTGTTTGAACGTCCGCGCTGGTTGTGAACTGAAAACTCCAGCACGCGGTTTTACCTGGGTTAGTGGTGAGCAAAGCAGCCAATTCAGTGCCAGTGACGGCTTTGTAGCGGATTTTGTAGCTGCCTGCTGCGTTGCTGTAGTTATCTGCGCCAGTGGCAGTGGTGGTGAATGATTGATTGGATGTGAATTGAAGTACTTGGTAGCCATCTGTAGCGCTGCTTAAGGTCATGTTAGACACCGGAAACGGCGTTACAGGGGGCTGACGCAAGGGCTGACCTCTGGCGGCTGTGCTGGGCGTGCCGCGAAAGCAAGACAGCACATACGGGGAAACATCTGTCACATGGTAGCTGTAGCCTGCGGGCCCGTTGACCACTGCGCTGGTGTTACCGCCACACACGCCGTCGCGGGTGGCGACACTGCCGTCGGCATTGTTGTAGCCAAAAATAGCAAAACCATCTAAAGCCCAGCCCACGGGATGCGTGTTCCAATAGCTAGGCGCTTGGCCCGCCATCATGCAGGTGGGCGCTGCGTGGTAGTGGTAGTCATCGCCCCGGCCTGCATGGCCGTTGCAGGTGTCCAGCTCGCCCAGCGTTTTGACATCCCCATTTTGACAACCGCCTTGCTTGCAGGGGTTAAAAATTGGCACGCCGTTGATAGCCACGCCCACTGGGCCATCTATGACGGGCGTAGTGTTGGCTGCGATAGTGGGTGCTAAAGGAATTTTCCAAGCGTTATCGCCCGAAAAGTCAACTGCGAGCGGCACCTGCAGGTTGGTCGCTATGATGCCATTCATCATAGGGTGGGTGGCAAGCCCGTTGGAGGCTACATAGGCGTAAGTGCTATCGCAGGTAGACGTAGCCGCACCCGTGGTAGATGCATTGAGGGATTCGCTAATGAAAGTGCAGTTGGCGCTTGAGTCGGTGGAAACTACTGGCGGAGCTACTATTTCCGCAGAGCTGCCACCACCGCCACAGGCCATCACCACAGCACAAGTCAAGAGCGATGTGGACAGCCAACGTACAGTCAGCCGCTTGGTGCGCAGAGGTAAACGGGGTAGTACGGGCTTAGAGCTGATTGTGATTTTCATAGCCCCAATGTACCCACTACCGCACCATGTCAAATGACATTTTCGTCATTCAAAGAATCTTTTCTTGTGCAGATGAAGACTCAGTCTGCGACAAGCGCTTGGGCAAACACCCGTCAATAGGGGGGTTTTCGGTTCGCGCTTGGAAGCGTTAGCCGCAGTGTGACGATATCTAGTGGCGTGGTCATCAGCACTAAGTCGCCGCCATGGGCTTTAGCAATCTCACGCGCCAGGCTAAGGCCTAGACCGTTACCTTCGATACGTCGGTTGTGGGCTGCATCGCCTCGGTAAAAGCGGTCAAAAAATTTTGCGCGATCATCTAATGCAATTGTGCGTGATGAATTTGAGAACTCGATCTCAATACCGCCGCTCTGCGCACAGGCTTGCAGCTTAATCCAGCCCCTGGGACTACAGTAGCGTACTGCGTTGCTGATCAAATTATTGAACAGCTGCTGCAACAGCATGGCATCACCCTGAACAGATAAACGCCTGTCGATCAATGTATCAAAGGTCTGATCGGACAATAACATGTGGGCATCGGCCATCATCTCGTCCAAGGTGCCGCTCAGATCGACATGGGTACGCTGCAAATCCAGCCAACCGCTGTCTGCATGTGACAGTAAAAGGAGCTTACGGGTGATAGAAGATAGGCGACCGACCTCGTCCAGCATATCGGTCAGCTCGATTTGTACTGCGGGTGTATGCGGCTTATTCAACGACTGCTCAATACGGCCCTGCAAAATAGTCAATGGTGTTTTAAGCTCGTGTGCTGCGTCCGCAGAAAAGCGCGATGCCTGCTGAAAACTGATCTCCAAGCGCGACAGCATGGTGTTGTACGCATCTATCAGCACTTTAAACTCACGATCTTCTCCTTGGCTTGGCATGCGCTGGTCAAGTGCTTTTTGAGTGACCACTTGCATTGCATTGCGCAAGCGGTTCACAGGCCGCATGGTCAGCGCTGACAGCAGCCATGCCCCCATAGCTGTTAAGAGCAGCGCCAATGGCACCACCATTTCTAATGCTTGCTTGAGGGCACTTTGCACATCCGCCCGTGTTGCCACCAAGTCAGCCGCTACCATGCTGCGCCCGGTAGTGACGGTAAATTGTGCACCGAGCCATTGCGTCTCCCCCATCTTGAAGCGGGTGACAGTGCAACTGGCAGACGCATCGGGACGATCAGCGCGAGGCGGTCGATCATTCGGGGGGGGAGGTCTGTTGCCCGGCTGGGCTTGTGGTTCAAGAGACCGGAGAGGTTCACTTGCTGCGCTGGGCTCAAACTGCACCATGATTTGCTCAGGCAAAGTTAAATGCAGTTTGCTGAGAATATCTGCAACAAGCCTTTCACTGTCTAGGCTATTGAATGGTTGGGTGGCAACTCGTTTGGCCTCCATGCAGAGCCTTTTTTCAAGTCGCTCTGCTTCAAACGCCAGCACCCGTGTCCAGCCTACGACCATGACCAGCGTTATCACAGCCGTGACGATCAGTCCAGCAATCACAAACAGGCGCGTGCGAAAAGAGATCATCATGCCTTTTTAAACCGATAACCTGTTCCTCGCACCGATTCAATCGGAGATGCCAAGTCGCTAGGATCTTGCAGTGCAGCCATCTTGCTGCGAATACGCTTGATACACACATCCACCACATTGGTACTGGGATCAAAATCTAAACCCCATACGTGCTCCAAGATTTGACTGCGGGTAAAGGCTTGGCCTGCAGAGCGCATCAAATACTCCAGCAGCGTAAATTCCCTTGCGGTCAGTTCAATGGAGTGCCCGCTGCATATGGCTTGGCGGCTAATACGGTCTAACTTAAGGTGCCCCACTTGCACAGTATTTTGTCGGTCGCCTGATAAGCGGCGCACTAGCGCCTGGATGCGCACAATTAGCTCCTCTACAAAGAAGGGCTTAGCCAAGTAGTCATCAGCACCCAAGTTAAAACCCTCAATACGGTCACCTAACTCGTTGCGTGCTGTGAGCAAAATAACAGGGGTCAGCACACCCTCCGCCCGCATGGCCTTGAGTACCGACAAGCCATCCTTGCCAGGCAACATCAAATCTAAAACCATGACATCAAAGTTGCCTTGGCATGCATGCTCTAAACCCTCATTGCCATTGTCGCAGTGCGTAACCTCTAGCCCCCGCGCGATAAAGCCCGCACAGACAAAATCAGCAATTTTTTGTTCGTCCTCAACCAGTAAAACCTTCATTCGGACTATTTCTTTTGCACAGGTGGCAGCGTACCTTCGCCTGGTGGACGTGGAGGCGGTGGGTCAAGCAGGTCTAGCTTTTCGGGGCTAAATCCTGCCGCATTCAACGCTACATCCAGCTCGCGGCTTTTGCCCATGCCAGCATCGCGCAAAGTGCGCTTGATTGTTTTAGCGTCTTCTGCAGTCAAGCTGGAGCTTTTATAAGGTGCAAGAACAGCTTTCATTTTGGCCAACTGCGCATCTGTTAATTTTTGTCCTGCTAGCGGGCTAGGTGGCTGGCCGCCAGCAGGCTTGCTGGCGGCCGCGCTAGGCGGCGCAGCGGTTTGAGCTTGCGCCGTGCCCACGCTCAAAACACCCAAAACCAACAATACAGCACTTAATTTACGAACAGCCATAGAGACCTTTTGATTACTTAAACAACGAACATTCAATCATGCATTACACACACAGCAATTACACCCTGAGTTGCAGTCACGACAGATGACATTGTTGTCATCTAAGCCTAGGCAGGATTCAAGTTACTATAAATTACATAGCAGACTATCTAATACCCACGTCGGAAAAGTACTCGTTTTTCTTCCAAAAATCAAGATTTCAATATGGCAATCGACTTCAGCGTATTTAAAAGTCACCGCCACCATAGCCTTGCGCCAGGCTCTCAAAGCGGGTCAGCTCTTTGATGAACGCCAGTTTGACCGTGCCCGTGGGGCCGTTACGCTGTTTGCTGATAATCAGCTCGGTCACACCAGGCTCTTTGGACGCTTCTTTGTTGTAGTAGTCATCGCGGTAGATAAACATGATGACATCCGCGTCTTGCTCGATAGCGCCAGATTCGCGCAGGTCGCTCATCATGGGGCGTTTGTCGGTGCGGCTCTCAACCCCTCGGCTTAGCTGGGACAGGGCAATCACGGGGCATTGCAGCTCTTTGGCCAAGGCTTTAAGGCCGCGTGAAATCTCGCCCACGGCCGTGGCGCGGTTTTCGTCGCTCATCGAGCTTGACACGCTCATTAGCTGCAAATAGTCCACCACAATCAAGCCCAGCTTGCCGCCCATTTGGCGTGCCAAGCGGCGGGCGTTGCCGCGCAGCTCGCTGGTGGTCAGCCCCGGAGTTTCGTCAATGTGCAGGCTGATGTTGCGCAGCTTTTCTATCGCCTCGGTCAGGCGCGGCCACTCGTCGTCGTGCAGCTTGCCCGTGCGCAGGCGAATTTGGTCGATGCGGCCAATCGAGCCGACGATACGAATGGCCAGCTGGCTAGCGCCCATCTCCATCGAGAATACGGCCACGGGCAGCTGCTCTTTGAGCGCCACATGCTCAGCAATATTGATCGCCAACGCAGTTTTTCCCATCGAAGGGCGGGCGGCCAAAATAATGAGGTCGCCTGCCTGCATGCCCGAGGTCATGCGGTCCAGGTCAACAAAACCGGTGGGCACGCCGGTGATGTCATTGGGGTTCTCTGACATCTCTTGCACGCGGTCTAGCAGCTCGACCACCAAGCTGTCCATGCCTTGAAAGCCCTGCTTCATGCGCGAGCCTTCTTCGCCAATGGAGAAGATTTTTTTCTCCGCATCGTCAAGGATTTTGGCTACGTCTTTACCGCCGGTGTTAAACGCACTGGTAGATATCTCGTCGCTGGCACTCACCAGCTTGCGCAGGATGGCGCGCTCGCGCACGATCTCGGCGTAGCGGCGAATGTTGGCCGCGCTGGGGACATACTGCGCCAGCGAGTTGAGATATACAATGCCGCCCACTTCGTCGGCCTTGCCCTGCGACTGCAGCGACTCGTACACAGTGATCACATCGGCGGGCCTAGACTTGTCCACCATGGCCTTGATGGCGTCAAAAATCAGGCGGTGTTCGTAGCGGTAAAAATCGCCTGGGTTGGTCAGCAGGTCGGCCACACGCTCCCAAGCGCCGTTGTCCAGCAGCAAGCCGCCCAACACGCTGGACTCGGCCTCGATACTGTGGGGCGGGATGCGCAGTTGCGCTAGAGGCGAGGCGGAGGAAGCATCTACACCAAAACTGGATAGATCAGGCGTGTAATCGTCATCAACGGGGTGAAGAACTGCAGACATGGATATTTTTGATCGGTAACACCAGATACTAGTGTGTGCCCATGGTTTGGGCAAGTGCAAAGTCTGTGCAAATTATGTGCATAACTGGCTAACAACTTGGGATAACTTGGCACCATGAACACCCATTAGGCGGCACAAAACGAAACGGGCCTAGACGCATCTAGACCCGTTGATTGGATTGGTCGGTGTGAAAGGATTCGAACCTTCGACCCCTTGCACCCCATGCAAGTGCGCTACCAGGCTGCGCCACACACCGAAGCTTGAGATTATAACTTGAGAAGCGCGCAGCTTAGGCTGGTACGGCCAGCAAATCTCTGATCTCAAACAGTTCGCGGCGCAACTGCATGATGGGCACATGGGCAGTATGCGTGTCCATATCAGAGACACTGTCTTCAAAGTCAGGGTCTGCAGCGTCTGGTGGAAACTCAGACTCAGCGCCGTCTAGCACATCGACGCCGTCTAGCATGACCTCGCCCGCTTTGCGGCGGTCGCGCTCGCCCTGCACCAGGTCGTGCAGCTTGTTGCGTGCGCCGCTGATGGTGAAGCCTTGGTCGTACAGCAGGTCGCGACTGCGGCGAATCATCAGCACCTCGTGGTGCTGGTAGTAGCGGCGGTTACCGCGCCGCTTCATGGGTTTGAGCTGTGTAAACTCCTGCTCCCAATAGCGCAGCACATGCGGCTTGACGTCGCAAAGCTCGCTTACCTCACCAATGGTGAAGTAGCGCTTAACTGGGATGGAAGGGAGGGATTTCTCCATTGAAATCAACGTTCTACAAGCAAGACCTCGAAATTTACTCCGATTTAGCCCAGCATGCAAACTACTTTGACTTTACGCGCTAACTTATTGAAATTGTTGTAATTTTGCGCTCAGGAATTTAGAGCGAAGAATGTAACAGCGATGTGCTGTAGAAGCTGATTTTTGGGCTTATTTGTTACCAAAGGGCTACCTCACACTGGTAGACCCGAATTCATACCCAACCCACTTTGCGATGCACAAAACCTAAGCTCAAGCGTTGTGAGCCTTGATGCCCCAGCGCGCCAGCGCCGCATCGTCACTCACACGCGCATCCACCCAGCGCGCACCATCGTGTGTGCTTTCTTTTTTCCAAAACGGGGCTTGGGTTTTCAGGTAATCCATCAAAAACTCACAGGCCTGAAAGCTCTCGCCTCTGTGCGCAGATGTGACGGCCACCAACACAATCTGGTCTAGCGGCAGCAGCAGCCCCACGCGGTGCACCACACGGGCCGCAAAAATATCAAAGCGCGCGTGCGCTTGATCGATCATGGCTTCAATAGCGCGCTCGGTCATGCTGGGGTAATGCTCTAGCTCCATGGCGCTGATGCGGGGCTGGTCTTGCGCATCTGCAGCGTTGGATTGAGAGCCTACGTTTCTGTCGCGCACCGTACCCACAAAGCTGCACACCGCGCCTACGCGCGCATCATGTGCGCGCAAAGCACGGATCTCATCGCTGAGATTGAAGTCTGCTGTTTGAATCGACACGCGGCTAGGCATCTGGCTAGACATTGATCAACCCCCAGTGACGGGCGGGAAAAACGCCACTTCAGCTGCAGCCAAAAGCTCAGTGGCGTCATCACCCATAGTTTGGTTTTGCGCCATGCGCACGGTCTGGCTTGCTGCCAACGCCTGAGCATACGCACCACCACGCGCTGCCAGCTCGGCGCGCAGGCCGCCCAGTGTGCTGACCGCGGTGACCCAAGGCTCGCTGCCCTGGCCTACTGCCTCGCGGACAGAGGCAAAATATTTAACCGTGATGGTGTTCATAGTAATTGAGATAAAGGAATAAAGCGCACCATATCACCTTTGCTGATCGCCTGCCCTGCTGGGTTGTCAATCAAGCCATCAGCCCAGACCACAGAGGTCAGCACGCCTGAGCTTTGGTTGGCAAAGAGGTCCAAGCCGCCTTCTAAATTACGCCGCGCACGCAAAAACTCACGCCGCTTATCTGCTTTGGGGCCGTCAAAATCAGCCCGCATCAAGATACCCGTGGCACCCGCTGCAGCAGCACAACCATGCAATGCCATCAGCATGGGGCGCACCAAGAGCAAAAAAGTCACCAAGCTGGACACCGGGTTGCCCGGCAGGCCGATAAAGTGCACTGCCTTTTCGCCAGCGCCCTGCCCGATCGTGCCCTGTCCAATAGTTCCATAGGCAAACGGCTTGCCCGGCTTCATGCTGATGCTCCACAGGTCTAGGCGGCCTAGCTGTTGTACAGCGGGCTTGATATGGTCCTCTTCTCCCACACTCACACCGCCGCTGGTCAAAATCAGATCATGGCTGTGTGCTGCTTCGGCCAGAGCGGCCACCGTTGCCTCGCGTTGGTCGGGCACGATGCCCATGTCGGTCACTTCGCAGCCTGCGCGCTGCAGCAGAGCACGCAAAAAGAAACGGTTGGAGTTATAAATAGCCCCCGGCGGCATCGCCTCGGGCGCGACAGCGCCGGGCATGACCAGCTCGTCACCAGTAGAAAACAAAGCCACCCTCACGCGGCGCACCACGGTCAGCTGCGCCATTCCGATACTGGCGGCCAAGCCCAGCTCAGCCGGGCCAAGCAGCGTGCCCGCAGCCAGCACCGTAGCGCCGCGCGCTATGTCTTCGCCTGTGCGGCGCAGCCACTGGCCTGCGCGAGGGGGCGCGTTCACACGCACACTACCGTCGCCAACATCTATGCAGTCTTCTTGCATCACCACCGCGTCAGCACCTGGCGGCACAGGGGCGCCAGTGAAAATTCTGGCAGCCTCGCCAGCGCTCAGGGCTTGGCCAAACTGGCCTGCAGCAATACGCTGCGTGACCTTGAGTTGCGCGCCGCTGCTGTGGCAGTCGGCAGCACGCACCGCGTAGCCGTCCATCGCGCTATTGTCAAAGCCGGGCACGTCCAGCGCAGAGACCAGAGGCTGCGCCAACACGCGGCGGTCAGCGTCAAAGGTGGACACCTGCTCTGTGCCTTGCATGCAACGTGCATGCGAGAGCAGCTCTGCCAGCGCATCGTCCATCGAGCGCAGAGGCGGAAACTTGGGCGGCAGTGCAGGTGCAGACATGGCGAGTATGGTGAGCAATATAAAGAGTTTAGAAGTGGCGCTCAGCTTGGTATTCAAACCTGGCCGCATTGTCCACCAGCCACTGAACAATAGCCTCGGGCGCATTCACATCCAGCACGGGGCGCTGGGTGCCCGCAGCTATCTGATCAGGTGCGTCTGTGGCAATGGCCACAATAAAATCGTCTTCATCATACAAGGCTGGTTTGCCCAGTGCAGGCCGCCACACTTCTACTTTAGGCAGGTCGCTTTCTTTAAAGCCCTCGACCAGCACCCAGTCCACGCCGTCGTACAGCTCGGCAATCAAGTGGTGCACTTTTAGCTCGCTAGGTTTTTCAAACTCGCGCATCAGTGCCAGCCGCTTACCAGAGGCTACCACCACCTCAAAAGCGCCCGCCTCGCGGTGGCGAAAAGTGTCTTTGCCTGCATGGTCAATGTCAAACTTGTGGTGCGCATGCTTGACCACCGACACCCGCAGGCCACGGCTTTTAAGCGCGGGTATCAGCGCCTCCACGAGCGTGGTTTTGCCTGAGCCTGAAAAACCTGCAAAACCAACTACGTTCATGGGAACCTACTTTAATGATCGACTATTTACTATTAAATATATAGCAAACTATCCAATATCCACGTCGGAAAACTGCCAATTTTTCTTAGATATTGTTAGTAATATAGGCTTTTAGTGCCGCTACATCGGCTTTCATATTCACCACCCGCTTAGGCAGAGCCTCGATACCCAAAAACTGCACAGGCCGGTCAGGCTCGCGGCCTAGCGCCTGCACAATGGTCTCGGCAAACTTGATGGGCAGAGCAGTCTCGAGCACGATCATCGGCACGCCAGGGGTCACGTGCTCACGCGCCACTTTCACGCCGTCTGCCGTGTGGGTGTCAATGATGACATGGTGCTTTTTGTACACATCTTGAATGGTCGCCAAGCGGTCAGCATGGGTACTTTTACCGCTGGCAAAGCCGTATTGTGCAGAGGCGTTTTTGAAAGCAGGCTCTGCGCTTAAATCAAACATGCCGTGGGCATTCAGCTGGGTATGAAACAGGTCTTTATTTTTAGTACCATCGCGGCCCATCAAATCGAACACAAAGCGCTCAAAATTACTGGCCTTAGAAATATCCATCGACGGGCTAGACGTCTCATGCGTGTCCGCGCTGCCGCGCACACGGTACACGCCGGTGCGAAAGAACTCATCGAGCACATCGTTCTCATTGGTGGCGACCACCAGCTTGTGTATCGGCAGCCCCATCATGCGCGCCACATGGCCTGCGCAGACGTTGCCAAAGTTGCCTGAGGGCACGGTAAAGCTGACTTTTTGAGCGTGGGTGGTGGTGGCTTGAAAATAGCCTGCGAAGTAGTAAACCACTTGCGCTAAAAGCCGCGCCCAGTTAATGCTATTTACCGTACCAATTTTGTACTTGGCTTTAAATTCTAAATCGTTAGACACTGCTTTGACCATGTCTTGGCAGTCATCAAACACGCCGTCGATTGCAATGTTGTGAATGTTTTCATCCATCAGACTGAACATCTGCGCCTGCTGAAACGGGCTCATACGGCCAGCGGGCGAGGTCATAAACACCCGCACACCTTTTTTGCCGCGCATCGCATATTCAGCCGCGCTGCCAGTGTCACCACTGGTTGCCCCAAAAATATTCAATTCTTCGCCTATGCGCGCCAGCTGGTATTCAAACAAATTACCCAGTAGCTGCATCGCCATGTCTTTAAAAGCCAGCGTCGGGCCGTTAGACAATGCCTGCAGGCTGATAGCATCGTCGAGCTTTTTGAGCGGCACAATCGCTTTCGTTCCGTACACTTTTTCGGTATAAGTTTTTTCGCAGAGTGCCCTCAAATCCGCCGCCGGGATATCGTCGATGTACAGCGACAAAATCTCAAACGCTAGCCCAGCGTAGCCTTGGGTAGCCAAAGTGTTGCGCAGCTTACTTAGCGCTGCATCATCTAACCTCGGATAGGTTTCAGGCAAATACAGTCCGCCATCAGGAGCCAAGCCTTCCAGCAAGATGTCACAAAACTGTTTGCGGTCGATGTGGCCGCGAGTAGAGAGGTATTTCATGGGGGAGTAATGAGAGAAACGTTTGGAAAATAAGTGCGGATACGCCCAGCGTCGCGCGTTAGTAGTGTGTAGCCCTGAACGCTGGCTTGTGCACCAATAAAAAAGTCTGGCAGAGTAGCTTGGCGCATGCCGCCTGCCGCCCGATAAGCGCCGTGCGCTTGCGCCGCAGCAAAAGCACATTGATTATCCATTGGCGCAATACTGATACCAATGTCTTTTAGAAACATGTCCAGCTGCGATTTGTTACTGAAATCGCGTGAAATTTCAGCGTAGATGATTAAGTTGATAGCGACAACACCCAAGCGCTTGGCTTGCAGAATTTGCTGTTCACTCCACTGAGCCCAATCCGTTTGCGATTCTGTTATATCGATCAACACGCTAGAGTCAATCAAAATCATCGCATGCAGTCTTCCCCGCGCGTCTCGCGCAGAATTTCTTGCGTAGATTGCTTCAAAACACCCACCCCACGCCATTTGAGAAAAGGATTTTCGACATTTGCAACAGGTTTTTTGACCGGAAACATCACTACGGTGCCGTTAGCTTGTACTTTGTAGTCAATCTCCTCGCCCGGCCCTACATGCAGCGCTTGGCGCACGGCTTTAGGCACGGTAACTTGGCTCTTGGTGGTGAGTGCGTATCCCATAATTTGGCGACTTAAAAAGTAATACTAAATTTTATCATTACTTTTTAAATTCATACTGGGAAAGTTAGGGTATTTGTAGACTAAAAAATACCCATTAAGCCGTTGACTTCACCTTCCCAGCCGTTTTCTTTTTTAACGAAAGTGAGCTTCTTTTTACTTGGGCTGAATGTTTTGCCCAGAGGTAACTCGTTTTGAGCCTCTTTACTAAACACTTTGATTTGATTGGGTTTGTCGCTTGGAGAATCCCCAATATCGAAGGAGTTACCGTTGCTAGAAAATTTTCCGTAACAAGGCAATTTAGCCACAGAGTAAGTAGCTTCATACTCCATTTCATACATTTTGATACCCATCGTATCCATCGCCACGCCGTTGACCTTCTTAAACGACTCCAGCTTGATACATCCCCTTTCAGCTACTTTTTTTTCTACAAAGGCGCGCCCGTCTGCCTCGCTGGGTGTGGAGTTACTTGCACTGCAAGCCGCTAATACTATAGCAGCCAACAAAATTAATGTGCTTTGTGCTTTGTGCTTTGTGCTTTGTGCTTTGTGCTTTGTGCTTTGTGCTTTGTGCTTTGTGCTTTGTGCTTTGTAAAATTTTCATGTTTTCCCGTTTGAATCATGCAAAAAACGGTGCATGTCTCCGTATTAAATTTCAGTTATTGATTACGCCAATTCTTCCTTACGAATCCGCACAATCGGTGCCAGCACCGTCTTTAACGCCTGCATCTGCGCCATCGCTGCGTTCATCGTGGCCTCTTTGCAGTCGTGGGTCAAAATGATCAGGTCGGTGGACGTAGCGCCCTCGCCGCCTACTTCGTCGGCTTCGCGCTGCAGCACAGCGTCAATGCTGATGCCTGCGTTAGCTACGATGCCAGTGACTTGGGCGAGCACGCCGGCTTCGTCGGCTACGCTTAGGCGCAGGTAGTAGGACGTGACGACTTGGTCCATCGGCAACACAGGCGATGCGCTCATCGAGCCGGGCTGAAAGGCCAGTGCGGGCACGCGCTGCGCGGCTGTCGCGTTGGCCATGCGGGTGATGTCGACCAAATCAGCAATCACAGCGCTGGCGGTGGGCTCAGAGCCTGCGCCTTTGCCGTAGTACAGCGTGGTGCCTACGGCATCACCCTGCACCATCACGGCATTCATTGCGCCTTCTACATTGGCAATCAAGCGCTTGCTGGGCACGAGTGTGGGGTGTACGCGCAGCTCGATGCCGTTGGTGCCATGCGGCGACTTTACATCCTCTCGGCGCTTGGCAATGCCCAAGAGTTTGATGCGGTAACCCAATTGCTCAGCATATTTGATATCGGTGGCAGTAAGCTTGGTAATGCCTTCGATATACGCTTTGTCAAACTGCACCGGTATGCCAAAGCCTATCGACGCCATGAGCGTTGCCTTATGAGCCGCATCTACGCCTTCAATGTCAAAGGTCGGGTCGGCCTCAGCGTAGCCTAGGCGCTGGGCTTCTTTGAGCACCACATTAAAGTCCAGGCCCTTGCTGCGCATCTCGGACAAAATAAAGTTGGTGGTGCCGTTGATGATGCCTGCAATCCACTGGATGCGGTTAGCCGTCAAGCCTTCACGCAGCGCCTTGATGATCGGTATACCGCCCGCAACTGCGGCTTCAAACATCACCATCACGCCTTTGGCCTGCGCCGCTTGAAAAATCTCGGTGCCGTGCACCGCTAGCAGCGCTTTGTTGGCAGTGACCACGTGTTTGCCTGCCGCAATAGCCTCTAGCACCAGCGCCTTGGCAATGCCGTAGCCGCCGATCAGCTCAATGACGATGTCGATCTCGGGGTTGGCGATCACCGCGCGTGCGTCAGACACGACTTGCACTGCGTCGCCCACTACGGCCTTGGCGCGTGCGGTGTCCAGGTCGGCCACCATGGTGATCTCAATACCGCGGCCTGCGCGGCGGGTGATCTCGTCAAAGTTACGCTGCAATACGTTGAACACGCCGCCGCCTACGGTGCCGATGCCTAGTAGGCCTACTTGTATGTTTTTCATGGCTTTGGGTATAAAATTAAAGGTTTTCCGACGTGGACATTAGATAGTTAGCTATTTAATTAATAGCAATTAATTTACCAACGCAGTTGCGTGTTGCAAGCGATACGCTTCTAAAAACTTGGCAATACGGCCGATGGCTTCGCGCAAGTCGTCTTCGTGCGGCAAAAACACCATGCGGAAATGCTGGTTGTCCGGGAAGTTAAAGCCCGAGCCTTGCACCATCATCACGCGAGTTTCTTTAAGTAGCTCCATAAAGAACTGACGGTCGTCCGCGATCGGATACATCTTAGGATCGAGCTTGGGAAACATGTACAGCGCCGCATGCGGCTTGACACAGCTCACACCGGGAATGGCTGTAATCAGCTCGTAGGCCAGGTCACGCTGGCGGCGCAGGCGGCCTCCTTCTTTGACCAGGTCGTTGATGCTTTGGTAGCCGCCCAGCGCGGTCTGAATCGCCCATTGGCCGGGCACGTTAGAGCCGAGCTTTAAGTTGGCCAGCATGTTCAGGCCCTCAATAAAGTCTTTGGCTTGGTGTTTAGGGCCAGACACGACCATCCAGCCCGCCCGGTAGCCACACGAGCGGTAGGCTTTGGACAAGGAGTTGAAGGTCAGCGTTAATACGTCTTCTGACAAGCTGCCCATTGCTGTGTGGCGTGCGTCTTCGTACAGCACCTTGTCATACACCTCGTCAGCGTAGATCACCAAGTCGTGCTCGCGCGCAATTTGCACAATACCAATCAGCAGCTCGTCTGTGTAGAGCACGCCTGTGGGGTTGTTGGGGTTAATGACCACGATGGCGCGGGTGCGCGGGGTGATTTTGGCGCGAATATCAGCCAAGCTGGGCATCCAGCTATTGGCCTCGTCGCACAGGTAGTGCACCGGCTTGCCGCCCGAGAGCGACGTGACCGCTGTCCACAGTGGGTAGTCGGGTGCAGGCACCAGCAGCTCGTCGCCGTCGTTGAGCAGCGCGTTAGCGGCCATCTGGATCAGCTCGCTTGCGCCGTTGCCTAGGTAAATGTCGTCTAAGGTCACGCCTTTGATGCCCTGCTGCTGGGAGTAGTGCATCACCGCTTTGCGGGCACCAAAAATGCCTTTACTGTCTGAATAACCGGCCGAGTTGGGCAGGTTGCGAATCATGTCTTGCTGGATTTCCTCTGGGGCGTCAAAACCGAACGGCGCCAGGTTGCCAATGTTCAGGCGAATGATCTTTTGGCCTTCGTCTTCCATCTTTTTGGCCGCGTCCACGATGGGCCCACGCACGTCATACAGCACATTGGCCAGCTTGGCAGATTTGGATAAGGTTTTCACGGTGTCCCTTCGGGGGCATAGATTAATTCGACGAATCTATAATTTGACCACATTTCTGCACGTTTTTTGTGCAGCGCAACAGAGAAGACTGATGAAATTACAGCCAGACAAATCCGACACCCAAATCATCAATGCCTATGGCCCGGGATGGGTATCGGTAGGCTCCATGGTTGGCGGCGTGCCCCAGCTAGAGAAAGTCACCCACAGCATCGTGATTGGCTCGCGCGGCGAGCGGCTGGACTGGCAAGGCGTGGGGTTTGAGCAATTGAGCGCTGAGCTGTTTGACCAGCTCGCGCAGATCAAGCCCGAGCTGATCGTCTTTGGCAGCGGCAGCAAACTGCGCTTTCCCAGCCCTGCGCTGCAGCGGGCGCTGATGGCCGCCCGCGTTGGCCTGGAGACGATGGACACCTTGGCAGCGTGCCGCACCTACAACATCTTGGCGGGCGAAGACCGCCATGTTTTGGGCGTATTTTTAATCGAACCGGCCTGATCATACGGGCCAGCTAAGCCACCGTCCGCAACACTTAAGTGCAAAGTGTTAACCCCCCCGAAGTGCAAGCAAGCGTAGTGACCCTGAGTCTGTAACGAAACAGGTTAAAATACGGGGTTGTTCGCAGCGTAATTGCCTCTGAGGCTTGAAACTGCTCATACGTTAAATACAAGTTAGGTGAGACCCGCAATGGCCGTAGTAGTTAATAAGCCCCTCCCCGAATTCGAAGCCAACGCCACCGGCGGATTGAAAGTCACCAATACCTCCTATCACGGCCAAGTGATGGTGATGTATTTCTACCCCAAAGACAACACCCCCGGCTGCACCACCGAAGCCATGCAGTTTCGCGACAAACACAAAGAATTTATCAAGGCAGGCGCCATTGTGTTTGGCGTGAGCCGGGACAACATGACCTCGCACAACGATTTCAAAGCCAAGCTAGAGCTGCCCTTTGAGCTGATCGCCGACACCGAAGAGAAAATGTGCCATGGCTTTGGCGTAGTGAAAAACAAAATCATGTACGGCAAAAAAGTCAAAGGTATCGAACGCAGCACCTTTTTAGTAGGCGCTGATGGCCTGCTTAAAGAAGAATGGCGCGGCCTGAAAGTTCCCGGACACGTAGAAGATGTGCTCAAAGCCGTTAAAGCACTGAAAAAAGCGGCTTAACCGCTTTAATTTGCCACCTATTTGTCCGTCAGATTCAGCGCCTGCGCTTCACATAGCGTTGATTTTGTTGGGGTTTTTAATTTTGTAGGTTTTTCACAAAAATTTCATTGACGCTGTATTCTGTCGGTGTATAGTAATGCTATGCATTTGATACCGACAGTGCGGCCCCTAGGGCGCACTTTCACTCTGCAAGTACAACAAGCCACCCGGCCTGCTGGGTGGCTTTTTTACTTTTGGAATCTTGCATTATTCAACCTCCCCGCCTCACCATTACCAATAGGTGCCCTACCCTATGCCACTGCCTCCCGCCCCTACCCAACGAGCCGCCCTTCTGTCGCCCGAGGCCTACGATGCCCCAGCGCACAGCAGCCATGCCAAGGCCGCTCGAAAACCCTCCGGGCGCAGCGTCACATTTGAAGATACGCCGATAGGCGATAAACCCCAAGCTCTCAATTTGTTTGAGCATCAAAGCGCTGGCGGTGGCACCGCTAGTGCAGATGACTCTGCCGCCAGCCAAACCACGGCATTACTGCGCGATGTCGCAGTTCAGTCCAGAGCGCAGACCAGCAAGCCTAGCTATCCGCCCAAGCCTAAAAAAGCCAAATCTACAGGTCCGACCAAACTGTTCGTGTTGGACACCAATGTGCTGATGCACGACCCCATGAGCTTGTTCAGATTTGAAGAGCACGACATCTTTTTGCCCATGATCGTGCTCGAAGAGCTCGATGGTCACAAAAAAGGCATGACCGAGGTAGCGCGCAACGCCCGCCAAGTCAGCCGCACGCTAGACGCGCTGGCGGGCGCGCCGGGTGCCGACATGTCGCAAGGTTTGAAGCTCGACGGCACAGGCCACCGCGGTGCGGGCGGCAGGCTATTCTTTCAAACCCAGCCACTAGATTACACCCTGCCCAGCAGTCTGCCCCAAGGCAAGGCCGACAACCAAATCTTAGGCGTGGTGGGAGCGCTGGGCGAAGATCGCAAAGCGCAGGCACTAAAGTCAGGCAAGGTCGCGCAAGAAGTGGTGCTGGTGTCCAAGGACATTAACATGCGCGTCAAAGCCCGCGCACTGGGCTTGCCCACCGACGACTACCAAAACGACAAAACACTAGAAGACGGCGACCTGCTGTACTCTGGTGTGATGGCGCTGCAAAGCGACTTTTGGGACAAGCACGGTAAAACAGTAGAGAGCTGGCAGCAAGGCACTTACACTTTTTACCGCGTCACGGGCCCGGCTGTTCCTAGCATGCTGATCAACCAGTTTGTGTACTTTGAAGCCCCCGGCGAGCCCACGCTGTACGCCCGCGTGACCGAAATCCGCGACCGTACCGCCGTGCTCAAAACACTCAAAGACTATGGCCATGCCAAGAACGCGGTATGGGGTGTGACCACGCGCAACCGCGAACAAACCTTCGCCATGAACCTGCTGATGGACCCCGATGTAGATTTTGTCACCCTGGCAGGCACGGCAGGCACTGGTAAAACACTGATGGCCCTTGCCGCAGGCTTGACCCAAGTGCTAGACGACCGGCGCTACGGCGAGATCATCATGACACGCGCCACGGTCAGCGTGGGCGAAGACATTGGATTCTTGCCCGGCACTGAAGAAGAGAAAATGGGTCCTTGGATGGGCGCGTTGGACGACAACCTTGAGTTTCTCACTAAAAACGACGCCAACTCTGGCGGCGCTGGCGAGTGGGGCCGTGCAGCCACCAACGAGCTGATCCGCAGCAAGATCAAAATCAAAAGCATGAACTTTATGCGCGGTCGCACCTTCATGAACAAGTACGTGATCATCGATGAGGCGCAAAACCTCACACCCAAGCAAATGAAAACACTCATCACCCGCGCAGGCCCAGGCACCAAAATCATCTGCATGGGTAACTTGGCTCAGATCGACACGCCTTACCTCACCGAAGGCTCTAGCGGAATGACGTTTGCTGTCGACAAATTCAAAGGCTGGCCACATGGCGGGCACATCACGCTAGCGCGCGGAGAGCGCTCGCGGTTGGCGGATTTTGCGAGCGAAGTGTTGTAGCGGCTGCACTGGTATCCTTACGCTGCGGGCAGTGTGCATGGAAACATCATGGGCACTGCCCGCAGTGCTTTGTGCTGTGAGAATTTTAGGCAGTTTTCCGACGTGAATAATCAATAGTTTGCTATTAATTTAGGATTGAATAAGTTACTTGGTCAACTCTGCACGACTCACCACCATACCATCTGCGTCTGCGTAGACCCAATCACCCGGCCGAACCCATACGCCGCAGATCTGCACTGGTACGTCGCGTAGTCCAACACCCTGCTTGTCTGTGCGCAAGGGGCACAGTGCCAAGGCTTTGATGCCAACGGATGCGGCTTGTAGCTCGGCTACATCACGCACGGCACCGTAGACGACGACACCTGCCCAGCCGTTATTAGCGGCCATGACTGCCAAGTTACCACCGAGCAGCGCACGGCGCACTGAGCCTAAGCCGTCCACCACCAGCACGCGACCAGCGCCCGGCTCTGCCACGGCTTCACGCACGCGAGAGTTATCCTCAGGACAGCGCAAAGTAACGACTTGTCCACTGAATGCAGTAAGACCTCCATAACTTTTAAACACATCTGGCAGCACACGAAAGTCGCCGCTGGTATCGAGCTCATGGGCGTCACACAAATCACAGGTTGAGAAAGTTTTAAAAATCATATTACTCACTTTTTAATAGCTAACTTACTAATATCAACATCGGAAAAATGCTATTTTCTTTTACCGACTTTAGGTTTATCTTGCGCCCCAACCGTGCGGTGCGCAAGCAGCGGTGGCTTGCCGCCCTGCGGCGCGGGCAGCAGCGGGTGATGCTCGCGCACAGCGTGCAAGATGATGCTGGTCGATGTCTCGGTGAGTAAGCAAAACTTACCCAGCACATCATCCAGATGCGGCACATCTTGCACCGCTATTTCTAGCAACCAACTGTCCTCGCCTGTGAGGTTATACGCCGTGACTACTTCAGGGGTTTCTTCAATACGCTTGATCACGGTGGCGTAGTCGCAGCGGCCCACCCGCACCATCGCACGAATGCCGTAGCCCAGCCGCGCGGCATCCACCACCGCGTGGTAGCCCTTGATCACGCCAGACAGCTCTAGCTTGCGCACCCGCTCGGTCACAGCAGGCTGGCTCAGATGCACCCGGCGGCCCAGCTCGCTCATGCTGATGCGCGCGTCCAGCTGCAGCTCGGCCAATATGCGGCTATCGTAATGGTCCAGGGCATCGGCAGTAGTGGTGTTCATAAGTGGCATCTAGTTTTTTAAGTGAAATTAAAGGCTATAGTGCGATATTACAATGAACAATGCATAGCCTGATAGTCATTTAGCCTGCAAAATTGTTGTAATGAAAAATACAACATTTACCAAAAACACTGCCCGCTTTATCATCCCCGCGCTTTTAGCTACTTACATCGTCTGGGGCTCGACCTATTTGGCCATCCGCTACGCGCTAGTGAGCTTTCCTCCCTTCTTTCAAATGGGTACGCGGTTTATGACTGCAGGGGTTTTGCTGTTTGTTTTCATGCTGCTACGAGGCACTGCGCTGCCAACGGTGTCGCAGTGGCGCAACGCTTTTATTGTGGGGGCACTCATGCTGGCAGGCGGCATGGGCCTGACCGCCGTGGCCTCGCAAACCATTGGCTCGGGCCTGATCGCCACGGCTATTGCGATTGCACCGATGCTGACCATGGCCTGGGGGCTGCTGTGGGGCAAGCGGCCCAGTAAACTCGAGCTGGCGGGCATGACGGTGGGTTTGCTCGGCGTAGTGCTGCTAGCCCAAGGACGCAGTTTTGGAGCCTCTACGGTGGGTCTCGTGGCCATTGGTGGGGCTACTTTAATGTGGTCGCTGGGCTCGGTACTACAAACCACGCGCCTGCCGCTGGCGCCTGGGCCAATGGGCTTTGCAAGTGAAATGTTGTGTGGTGGCGCGACCTTAATGATGATTGCTATGATTTTAGGTGAGCAGTTTGCATGGCCACCACAGCCGCTTGCAGCAGCAGCTTGGCTGTATCTGGTGGTGTTTGGCTCGCTCGTGGCGTTCAGTGCGTATTTGTATTTGCTGGCCAATGCGTCGCCCGCCTTGGCCACCAGCTACGCCTTCGTCAATCCCGTGATTGCACTTTTTCTGGGCGTCGTTTTGGCCGGTGAAGTGGTCAGTTCGGCCGAGTGGATTGCCTCTGGCGTGATCCTGGCAGGGGTGCTTTTGATCTTTGCAGCCAAAGCCAAACAAGCCTAATGAAGGGCCGTAAAACTGGCCAAATTAGCCTATAGCTACGCCCTATGAGAAAAAATGCGCAAAATAATTTGAATATATGCAATTTACCACTAGAGAAATCGCTACTTTTACAGTAGCATCCGGTTTGTTAGTAGGGCGTGAGAGCTATTGACAGTTAATTAACTTAAATAGAAGGATATCAATCATGGCAACTGCGAAAAAAGCTGCGGCAAAGAAACCTGCTGCAAAAAAAGCTGCTCCAGCTAAAAAAGCTGCTCCAGCAAAGAAAGCCGCTCCAGCTAAAAAAGCTGCGGCTAAAAAGGCCCCTGCAAAGAAGGCTGCTCCCGCTAAGAAAGCTGCTCCTGCTAAAAAGGTCGCTGCTAAGAAAACTGCTCCAGCTAAAAAAGTGGCTGCTAAAAAAGCCCCTGCTAAAAAGCGCGTACCAAACGCAGCCTTCATGAAGGCATTGGCTCTGAGCCCAGCGCTGCAAGCCGTAGTCGGCGCAGCAGCAATGCCCCGCACCGAAATCGTGAGCAAGCTGTGGGTCTACATCAAGAAGAACAACCTGCAAGACAAAGTCAACAAGCGCATGATCAACGCTGATGCCAAGCTGAAAGAAGTGTTCGGCAAAGCGCAAGTGTCCATGTTCGAGATGGCTGGCCTGATCGGCAAGCACGCCAAGTAATTGGTCGCCTCAACGCAGACGTGATCTGCGTTCAAACCAAAAGCCACCCTCGGGTGGCTTTTTTACGTCTACACCAAATTACGTTTACAACAAGGCGGTCAACCTTGGGACAACACGAATACGCCTGCCGACATAAAATCATAACTCGAATTTATCAACCCTCTTTCAACATCCAAAGGAACCCAGCATGTCACTCGAAAAGGTTATCTACACCGCCCACGCATCCGCCACCGGTGGCCGCGACGGCCACGCCGCCAGCAGCGACGGCTTGCTGGACGTCAAACTGGGCGTGCCCAAAGAAATGGGCGGCGCAGGCGGCGCTGTGAACCCTGAGCAGCTGTTTGCCGCTGGCTACAGCGCCTGCTTTTTAGGCGCAATGAAGTTTGTTGCAGGCCAAGCCAAGATTACCGTGCCAGCAGACACCAAAGTGTCTGGCGCAGTAGGTATTGGCCAAATCCCTAACGGCTTTGGCATTGAAGTCACACTCGACATCAGCATCCCAGGCATGGACCGCGCTGCAGCCCAAGACCTGATCAACAAAGCCCACGTCGTGTGCCCCTACTCTAACGCCACGCGCGGGAATATTGATGTGACGCTGAATTTGGTTTAAACCCACACAGCACGTAAACAAAAGCTACCTTCGGGTGGCTTTTGTTTATAGCAACTCGAATATGCTGTATTTTTGCGCAACAGGCATAAAAATAGTTAAAAGTTAGTGCACTATGCGCCCCTCCCTCGCTCTTGGCTCACACCGCACCGACGTGCGTAACGCGGCGCTGCGATTTCACACAGTCAACCCTAGGGTATTAGACTCTGCGCTAAACGGCCTAGACACCGAGCAAAGCGATCTAGATATTTTGGTAGACCCTTTGCCGGCACTACTTTGTTTGACTTGGGCGGCCTGCAGATTGAGCTAAAACGTATTTTGTGCGTGCATGTAGACCTACTCACGCCAGCAAACTTGCCAGCTAAGTTTCGTGCGCAAGTAGTGGCTAGCGCCCTGCCTATATAAATACGGAGCAATCTGCAAAGCATCCAATTGGTGCAGCAAAGCAATTGCTTCATGATGAAGCATTGGCATATTTGACAACACTGCCTAATGTTGTCAAAATAGACAACATGCCAGCCCAGCTTATTAGCCAGTTTAAAAACATTAGCCCGGACGGCGACATGATTGAAGCGGTGGTGTGGCGTGTGCCCGAGCCTGTACCGCCATCGGAACACGCTTTTAAGTACCGACTTGTGTGGATAGTAGGTGGGCAGCGCGTAGTGGGCTTTGACAACGAGCGCGGCAAAGGAGACCACTGCCATTTGGATGGACTAGAAGTGCCCTACAAATTTAGTACGCTAGAGCAATTGTTTGAAGATTTCGGCACCGAGATAGCCACAAGGAGAAAGCTATGAACCAACGCCAACTTACCATCGCCCTGCAGAGCGACTGGCGCACCGCCTTGCGCAGCGCAGGGCAGCGTGCAGCCCATGGGCTTAAAACTAAGCGCTACCAAGGTGAGGTGCTTAACTTTGAAACACCGGGTGCGTTTTTTGGCCAACTTACCGAGCGCCGCTGGGCGCTGGTGCACGCGCTGCAAAGCGCAGGCACCATCAGCCTGCGTGAAGCCGCGCGCCGCGTAGGCCGCGACGTGCGCCGCGTGCATGAAGACGTGCACATTCTTATTGGCCTAGGGCTGCTAGAAAAAGACGAATCTGGCAGCTTGGTGTGCCCCTTTAAACGTATCCACATCGACATGCAGCTAGAAGCCAACACACTGACGCTAGCCGCCTAAGCTAAAGCCAACCGCCAATCGCTACGCGCCACACAATAACAAACCCGAAAGCCCACCATGCCCCTGAGTTGGAGCGAGATACGCGACCGCAGTGTTGCCTTTAGCCGTGAATACCGCGATGCCGCTAGCGAGAAAAGTAAAAGCCAGCAGTTTTGGCGCGACTTTTTTCATGTGTTTGGGGTAGACAGTAAAAAGGTGGCCGCGTACGAGCAGCAGGTTAAGCTAACGCGCGCGGGCCTGCAGGCAGGCGATGCCAACATCATCAGTAACGGCTGGATCGACGTTTTTTGGCGCGGCAAGCTGCTGATCGAGATGAAAAGCGCAGGCCAAAACTTAGACCGCGCCTTTGCCCAAGCTCTGCAATACTTTGACAACTTGCCCAGCGGCGGCCTGAAAGACCGCGACCTGCCGCGCTACATCTTGGTGTGCGACTTTCAAAACTTCCGGCTATTCGACCTGCAAACCAACGAAGACAAGCGTTTTAAATTAGCCGACTTGTCTAAAAACATCAAAGCCTTTGGCTTTATCCCCGGCTACGAAGTACAGGCCATCACGCCGCAAGACCCCGTCAACATCAAAGCCGCCGAGCGCATGGGCCGCTTGCATGACGGCCT
>JANPDG010000091.1:0-11308 GCA_031431335.1 Polaromonas sp.
GTCACCGTCAACGCCAACACACCCGGCGATACCACCATCAGCAACCAAGCCACCATCACGTTTGCAGCGCAAACGCTGGGAACGCTGTACACCGAGCTGAGTGATGGCAACCCAAGCACCGCTGGCATTCAACCCACCACCATCGTAACGGCATCGCCCGACCTGCTGATCGCTAAGACACATGCTCCCAGCACATTTGCGCAAAGCAGCCTATTGCCCAGCACCCCCACTTTCTCTATCGTGGTGTCTAACACTGGCACCATCGCCAGCTTTGGAACCGTGACCGTAGCGGATATTTTGCCCAGCGGTATGACTGCGCTGTCGATTACGGGCTCTGGCTGGTCATGCACCTTGGCTACGCTACTGTGCACCCGTACAGATTCATTGGCTGTGGGCACCAGCTTTGCCACCATCACGCTACAGGTGAGTGCCAGCGTGGCGGGCAGCTTGACCAACACTGCCAATGTGTCGTGTGCGTGTGAGGGCGCGTCCAAGCTGGGCAACAACACTGCGCTAGACCCTGTCACCGTGCTGCCCACGGTCAACCTCACCATCACCAAGACCAATGGCGTGACCAGCTTGGTGGCCGGCCAGACTATCAGCTACACCGTGACAGTTGCCAATTTGGCAGGCTCCTCTAACGCCGCAGGCGCTGTGCTCAAAGACCCCGCAGTCGATGGGCTCAGCTGCACTGTAGCCACCTGCAGCACAACCGGCGGTGCGGTCTGCCCCGCCCCAGTGCTACCCGCCACCCTGCTGTCTGAACTGCAAGCGGGCGGCCTGACTATCACATCATTTCCAGCGGCATCGAGCCTATCGTTTGCGATAAACTGCGCCGTCACTGCCACTGGACAGTAGGTATCCTAGCCTTTCAAGCCGCGCCGCAGCGCGATCTCCAGCAGGCCGTCAAATATCAGGCTGTCTTGCAGCTCTACTTCCATGCCCATGGACGGCAGCATCTTCCAGCCTGCACCGCCGGTCATCACCACCCACGGCAGTTGGCCTGTGCGCTGATGCAAGTGGTGGTGCATGCGGCGCACGGCGCCGGCAATGGCATAGGTGCCGCCGCTGGTCAGCGCGTCGCTGGTGTTGGTGGGAAACTCACACACATCGCCTGTGGGCACGTGCAAGCCCGCTGTGCCCGACTCGAGTGCGCGCAGCATGATGCCGTGGCCCGGCAATATCAAGCCGCCTAAAAATTTGGCCTTGTCGTCAATCGCCTCCACTGTCACTGCCGTGCCCACCATCACTACGACCAAGGGTCTGTTGGCCGCTGGCGAGCCCGCAGCCGACGCAGCGCGAGCGTGCATGCTGTGCCATGCGCCGATCATGGCCACCCAGCGGTCAGCGCCCAAGCGGGCAGGATGGTCGTACCCGTTGCTCAGCCCAGCCTCTTCAGAGCCAGACACCACCCAGCGCGGGCGAAAATCGCCTTCGCCCTCACCGTAGTTGCCCGCCACGTCCCAGCGCTCTTCGATTTGCGACTCCACACGCCGCTTGATTGCATCGCCCGCGACGATGCAGCCCAGCATACTGACGGGCTGGTCAATATCAGCCCAAGCGCCTTCGGCCAGCTTGTCGATGTTTTCTAAAAACTCAGCGCCTTGCGCCAGCAGCGTCGCGCCAGGGCGCGGCTGCTCGTACAAAGCCCATTTGAGTCGCGTATTGCCTACATCCAGTGCCAAAAAAGTCATGCCCGCATTATGTGGCGGTTCTGGTGGGGCAACCCGTCAGGGGATGCCCTGATACAACACGTCACGAAACGGGCATACTTTGCGGTGCATACTACACAGTGTCAGTATTTAGCATTCATTAACCAACAGGAGTACCACCATGGGCATGTTTAGTTTTATCAAAGAAGCCGGCGAAAAGTTGTTTGGCAGCAAAAAGGTCGAAGACGCAGCTGCAGCTGCAGCCGCTGACCCTGCCCAAAAACCCACCTTGGATGAGCTCAACGCATTTGCTGCAGCCAGTATCAAGACCTATATCGAATCGCAAAATCTTGGCGCGAGCAACCTGGCCGTGTCGTTTGACGGTACCAGCGGCGCTGTGGGCGTGACAGGAGAAGCTCCCACCCAAGAAGCGGTTGAAAAAGTCACCCTGTGCTGCGGCAATGTGGGCGGCGTGACCGATGTTGAAAACATGATGACGGCAGCAGACGGCGGCAACGAGAGCCAGTACCACGACGTGGCGCGCGGCGACACCCTGAGCGCGATTGCCAAAGAATACTACGGCAATGCCAATAAATACATGGCTATTTTTGAAGCCAACAAGCCGATGCTGAGCCACCCAGACAAGATCTATCCAGGCCAGAAGCTGCGTATTCCTGCGCAGGCTTAAAGCGCTTAAAAACCAATGTATCCATGCGCCTTCGGGCGCATTTTTTTTGTTCAAGCTGCGGATGACTCTTGCTTGCGCGCTTGTACTTCAAAATGATTATCAACATAGGGACACTGTCCATGTAAAGAGCACCAAAGGCTGCAAAAAGCATACGCCAGCGGAAAGACCACACCCCACTGCATCGCTTGGCGCACATGCACCAGCTCATGCGGAAGGGTATGCGCCAAGGTGGCCTCATCGCGCGCAAACACACAGCAGCCAATGGCCATGGCATCCATCGCACCGAACGGATGGTGCGCAAGCAGCCAGCGGGTTGCATCGCCGTACACTATAAAAATAATAGCATACTTGTGAATATCCACGTCGGAAAAGTGCTTGTTTTTCTTCCAAAATAGGCTGTGAACATACAACATTAAAGCGACCACTAGGCCCACTGCAGTGAGCGGAAATGCCCACAACCACTGCACTGTGCGGATCGCGCGTTCAACGGCATGCATGCTTTGACTCAGACCGTTCTATGGCGCAGCAGCAAGCTCAAATCACACCATACCAACACGCACGCTCAATCGCTGCAAGCTTGTTGTCGACCTGCAGCTTGCGCATCGAATTGGCAATGTGATAGGTCACGGTACGCTCACTACAGTAAAGTGATTTGGCAGTTTCGGCGGCAGTCTGACCGTCAAACGCCAGCGCCAAACATTCACGCTCACGGCGGCTAAGAGGGCAGGTGATGTCGGCAATTGTGCGTTTGACTTTAGGCCAGATGTTCATAGTAGACCATACCAATGCAGCGGCTTCCGCGCGCTCATGCATAGCCTGTGATGTAAACAAAAAGCACTCAAAAGAGCGACCACGCGGCAGCGCAAACTCCACCCGCACCATGCTTTGCAAACCATGGCCCAAAGCCAATAAACGCCAACGGCTCAAGTCACCATAGGCTCCGCGCGAGATCGTTTGCCATGCCACCATGGGAGAGTCGTTGGCTTGCCATTCGTATCCAAAATCAAGGCTGTTTGCCAAGGCCTGCGCCGTGTCTTTCAGGCGAGGCGGATACACCGCATGCACCCAGCGATCACGCGCCAACCCAGTGACGGCGGGGCCCAGTACCACTAAAGCTTCTACTGCGTAAGGCTTAAGCGCACTGAGCCAATCGACCAAGAGACCGTCGAGTACTAAACTGTCAAAGTTAGCAGGAGATTGCATCGGCTCATACTTTTACTAAAAAAACGCTTCACAATGGATTGTTGAAATTACAAATATATTTTTGTAATACTCAGGAACCTACGATTGACCAGATTTAGCTTATTCACTTTACTCCTGCGCCGTTCTTGGTGGCGCAGAGTCAAACAACAAGTATTTGATCCAGAGGTTGAAACGATACTGCATCTTTCGCCGTTGCGTTTGAAATGGTTGGGTATATTTACACTAACGGGTCACACACTGTTTTGGTACCTGTGGACGCAGGTGAGCCCCCAGCCTTATGAAAATTGGGGCGTAAGGCTATTACTCGTGATCTTAGGGTTTGGCTTCTTCTACCCCAAACTGGTGGGCGGCAGCTTGAGCGTTGGCATGCAGCGCTATTACTCAGTCCTCGGGTGGCTACATTTGCCTGTATTTATCACCTGGATGTATTGGATGAACAACACCAACGCGGTATGGTTAGCGACGTTGGCAGCGGCCTGTGTCATCTATTACCAAGTCACAGATTGGCGGTTGGCAACACTGGGAGTGGCATTAGGAGCTACTGTAGCCAGCCTGCTGGCCTACGCGCAACTGGGCAGCTTGCCGCACATTCCACAGGCGCACCTTTTAGTCATCTTGTTTGCTTGGCTGTCGTCTATCCCGCTGGCCATATCTGGTGCTAATTTACGCAGAGAACGACTGCGCCACTCCTTGGTGGTCATCGGCATCATGGCGCACGAGCTGCGCACGCCACTGGCCACGGCTTCATTGATCGGCCAAGCGATGATGAACCAAGCCACCAACCCGAACGAAAAAACCCGCACCACTGAGTTACGCAATCTGGCTAAACGCTTAGAGGGATTGACCCGCACAATTAACCACCATATAGACCTGCAAATGAGCAATGCGCGTTTTATGCAGCTGCCGCATACCAAGCAGCTGTTGTCTGCTGCGGGCTTGGTCAACCGCGTTGTCATTCAATACCCATTTGGCAGCAAAAAAGAAGAAGACTGCATTCAAATAGTGGCGCAAGAAGATTTTTTGTTTTTCGGCTCTGAGCGTCAGTTCATGCAACTGCTGAACAACTTGCTAAAAAATGCGCTCTACTCACTCAAAGTTGCGCAGTCAAGATTCAACCCTGGTGATTTATGCATCACCTATGGATGCCGTGCGGGGCTTGGTACGATCATCTTGTCCGATAAAGGCATCGGTATTGATGCGGACAATTTGCCGCATATTTTTGAGCCTTTCTTTTCAACCAGCCACGATACAGGGCATGGACTGGGCTTAGCCTATTGCAAGCAAGTCATCCAAAGTGCTGGAGGGCAGATCAGCGTGAAATCCGAATCCCAATCTGGTGCTACATTCACACTAGAGTTGCCTGTCCAAACAATCACCTCCAACGAAAATCCACACCATGCGGTTTCCTCTTTACCACCGACCTAACGTACTGACCTTTTTAGATGACGATGCAAGTTATCTAGAAACCTTGGCGCTTGTGATACCCGCGCACTGGAGCGTGCGTCTGTTTACCCACGCAGACGACTGCCTTGCGCAGCTTGAGCGCGAACACGTCCTCTGGAAAGAAGATGTTTGGATGCACCAAGCCATGGTCAATGAGTGGCATGCAGGCACTGCGCTCATCCCCAAAATACTGGCCTACTGGACAAGCCACAGCCAAAGACACCCACTGACACAGACCTGCGTGGTGGACTTTGCCATGCCAGCGATGACAGGGCTCGATTTCTTAGAGAAACTGCCGGCTTGGCCCGCCAACCGTGTGCTGCTCACTGGCAAAGCTGACGAGTTCGTGGCGATAGCAGCTTTCAATAAGGGTTTGATTCACAGTTTTGTGACCAAGCAGCATCCGCACATCGGCAAACACCTGACCCATATTTTGACGGGCCAGCACTGCAAGCCGATGGATTTTCACGATAGCATCTGGCGCAGCGCACTTACGCATGAGCAATATGCCGTGCTGCAGGAGACCACGGTTCGCCAAGACCTGCACACCTTGGTCAGCGAGCGGCAATGGGTGGAGTATGTCGTCGTTCCAGCTCCATTTGGCATTCTCGCGCTCGACCAACATGCCCGTGCCCATTGGGTGCAGCTGGAGCTGCGAAGCGACCTGGAGGCAGCTGCAAATCTGGCCCAAGATACCGGACAAACCAGCGCAGTGCTACAAAAAATTCGCGCAGGCACGCATCTGCTCAACACCGAGCTGGTGCAGGCATTGGGTTCGGGCGAGGCGCCTAATATTAAAACGACGTTCACTATCGGCAACACAGACAGCTTGTTGGGCGCACATTTTCGAGTTGAGGCTGACACGACTTATGGTGTCAGCCACCATGACTTTTTGCGGTCTTTGCCAGAACGCTCGGTGGTCTGAGCGCTCTGGCGCTCTGGCGTTCAGGCAGGACATGCCTCTTGTACTTGCTGTGCAAATTGACCCTGCTGGCGACGTGCGATAGGCCATTGCCCCGGATTAACCAATGGGGCAATCTCTTGCGCAACCTGCTCCACATGATCGATCTCGGCGTCAGTCAATGCGCTGCTCACGGTCAGGCGCACCATGGTGCGGTTACGGCTGGTGGCAGGGGCGCAAAACACAGCGCCAAAGACATCGCGCTCTTCCAGTAAATCGCGCAGCACCATGGTGGCAGGTTCAGTGCCCGACTCGAGTGCGATGATTTGCTCAGTGCCTTGGTGCACCGGGTAGCCCATCGCGCTCAAGCTGGTGCGCAAACGGCGTGACAGCTGCATCAACCGCGCGCGCGCGCTGTCGCACTGCTTGATCACCTGCAGCGTAGCGCTCAAAGCCGATATTTCGTGGGGCAGCAAGCATGAGCTAAAGACATTGGGGTAGCTGTTACCCAGCACGTAGTTGCGCATGGCGGCCGCTACGGTAAAGTAACCCGCGCGGCCCGCAAAGGCTTTGGCCAAGCTGGCGGTGATGAAGTGCACCCGGTCAGTGATACCCAGCTCTGCACACAAGCCAGCGCCCTGTGGCCCATGGGTGCCCAATGAGTGCGACTCGTCCACCAAAATCATGCAGCCGTGCTTTTCTGCAATCTCTAAGACATCTACCAACGGGCAGATTGCACCCGTGGTGCTGTAGACAGAGTCCACCACCACCACGCCTGGCCCATGCCGCGCAATCATGCGGTCAAGATGACCCACATCGTTGTGCCTAAATGGATGTGCAGGCGCGCGAGCAGCCCGTGCGCCCTCCCACAAAGATGTATGCGCCAGCGTGTCGAGATAAATAGGCGTGTGCTCATCGGCAATGGCCTGGAGCAAACCCACATTCGCTGCATAGCCTGACTGGCAAATCAAGCCATCTTCTTTGCCCAGCCATGCGGCCAGTTCGCGCTCTAAATCTCTGACAGGATGCTGGCCATGCAGAAACACGCTGGACTGAATGACGAAATTAGCATCGTTTTTTATAGCCTCCGTTTGCGCACGCACGATGTCGGGGTGGCCTGTGAGACTGAGGTAATCGTTACCGTTCAAGCGAACGGCATTGGAGCTGGGGTTGCGCCCATGCAAAAGCGAGCGGCCACCCCACACACTGTCCCAACGGTCAGTGAATTGAGTGCGGATTCTGTGCGCTAAATGGTGTGAAACTGCAGGATCGACAGAGCGATTAAGGGTGATAGAAGGGGGCGATAGTTCAATGGTGTGCATAAATGCCTCTTGGTTAAAGAGTCCCATTGAAATCAAAACCAATGCCCCACACTTGAAATACCCTGTCAAATTTGACAATATTTGTTACAAATACAGTCAAATTGGTGACTTATTTGACGTCAATCTTGACGTCGTGCCCTCAATTTTGCTTCCAAGGCAAGCCCAGTTTGCGCCAACCGCCCAGGCTGCTGCGGTGGGCTTGGCCATCTGGGTCGCCTTCAAAGCCTTCCAAAATGTTGTACGCCTCAAAGCCCAGCGCCTGCGCGCGCTGCGCGGCTGGTATAGAGCGGATGCCTGAGCGGCACAGCAGCAGCACTTTGGCCCCTGCGGGCACGGCGGCAATAAGCTGCGCGTCAAACTCGGGGTTGACCGCCATACCCGGCCAGATTTTGAACTCGATGCCGGGAACGCCAGGAATAAAGCCCACCCACGCGCGTTCAGCTGCACTGCGGATGTCCACCAAATGGGCTTGGCCGCTGTGCCACTGCGCAAAAGCGTCTTGGGGCGCGATGTCGCCTGCGTAGCCTTTTTCAGTCAGAAAAGTGCTTGAATTGCTCATACTCTGTGCATTGTTGAATTGGATTGAAGGATATTCTATGCATCCCGCACTGCAGGCGCTTTTAGGTGGTTTGTTGATTGGCTTGGCCAGTTGGTTATTAATGGCCTGTATTGGCAAAGTGGCTGGCATCAGTGGCATTGGATCGGGCTTGCTGTCCGCAGGCGCAGCCTGCAGAGTAAGCCCCGTTGGGCGGCTTTTTAGGCCGTTTTGCCAGCCTATTTGTCAGCCCACTGGAAGGCAAACATCGCTAAAATACGAAGTTGACGTTTACGTAAACGTCAACTAGCCGTACCCCAATAAAGCGGCGTTTTGGAGACTGTGATGACCGACCTTTCTGCCGACTACAAAGCCCTGGCCGACTACCGCCCTACCCACAAAGTGCGCTTTGTCACGGCGGCCAGCCTGTTTGACGGGCACGATGCGTCGATCAACATCATGCGCCGCATATTGATGAGCATGGGCGTAGAAGTGATTCACCTAGGGCATAACCGTAGCGTGGACGATGTAGTGACCGCAGCCCTGCAGGAAGACGTGCAAGGCATTGCAGTCAGCTCGTACCAAGGCGGGCATGTGGAGTACTTCAAATACATGACCGCGCTGCTCAAGGAGCGCGGCGGCGAGCATATTAAGGTGTACGGCGGCGGCGGCGGCGTGATCGTGCCTGAGGAAATTCGTGATTTGGCCGCCCACGGCGTGCGTATTTTTAGCCCAGAAGATGGGCAGCGCATGGGCCTTGCAGGCATGATCGGCGAGATGGTAATGTCGTGCGACCGCGATATGTCAGTGTATGCACCTAAAGACCTGAAAGCGATTCAAGGCCACAGCGAATCTGCATGGCGCAAACTGGCGCAGTTGATTACAGCGATTGAGTTGGGTGATAGAAATAAGCAGTTTTCCGACGCAGATATTAAGAAGTTAGCTACTAAAAATATAGCAATACCTGTTATTGGCATTACCGGCACGGGCGGCGCAGGCAAGTCGTCGCTGACCGACGAGTTGATTCGCCGCTTGCGCTTAGACCAAGCCGACAGTCTGCGTATTGCGCTGATTTCGATTGACCCGTCGCGCCGCAAGTCAGGCGGCGCGCTGCTGGGTGACCGCATTCGCATGAATGCGATTTCGCCGTGGGCAGGCGGTGCCAAAGTGTTTATGCGATCGCTGGCTACGCGCGAGTTTGGCAGTGAGATATCGCAGGCCCTGCCTGACGTGATAGCCGCCTGCAAGTGCGCGGGCTTTGATCTCATCATCGTCGAGACCAGCGGCATTGGCCAAGGCGACGCAGCCATCGTGCCGCATGTGAACCTGCCTATGTATGTGATGACGCCAGAGTTTGGCGCAGCATCGCAGCTAGAAAAAATCGACATGCTGGACTTTGCCGAGTTTGTGGCCATCAACAAGTTTGACCGCAAAGGATCGCACGACGCACTGCGCGACGTGGCCAAACAAGTGCAGCGCAACCAAGAGGCGTGGAGCAAGCGCATGGAAGACATGCCGGTGTTCGGCACCATGGCTGCACGCTTTAACGACGACGGTGTAACGGCGTTGTACCAGGCCATGAAGCCGCGCTTGGCCACGCTGGGGCTGAAGATGCAAGATGGCACGTTACCGCTGGTCAACACCCGCCACAGCACTAACCAAACCCCCATCATCCCAGCCGCACGCACGCGCTACTTAAGCGAGATAGCCGACACCGTGCGTGCTTATAAGCGCAAAGCCCACGAGCAGGCTACGCTGGCCCGCGAGATTCAGCAGCTGCAAGCGGCAGCCCGCATGCTAAAAGTCGGCAAACCCGACCGCGCGCCCGCCGCCGAGGCAGCATTAGATTTAGCCGCGCACCGCAAAGCCGCGCAAGACCCCGGCGCACGCAAGCTGTTGCAGCAGTGGCCCGACATGCAAACCGCGTATGCAGGCGACGAATACGTGGTGAAAATCCGCGACAAAGAAATTCGCACGGCACTCACCACCACATCTTTATCTGGCACCAAAATCCGCAAAGTCGCACTGCCGCAGTTTGAAGACCATGGCGAAATTTTGAAGTGGCTGATGCTAGACAACGTGCCCGGCAGCTTCCCCTACACCGCAGGCACCTTTGCCTTCAAACGCGAAGGCGAAGACCCAACCCGCATGTTTGCTGGTGAGGGCGATGCCTTTCGCACCAACCGCCGTTTCAAGATGGTGAGCGAAGGTTTGCCCGCCAAGCGCCTGAGCACCGCGTTCGACTCCGTCACTTTGTACGGTGCTGACCCCGCCACCCGCCCCGACATTTACGGCAAAGTAGGCAACAGCGGCGTGAGCATTGCCACGCTGGACGACATGAAGGTGCTGTACAGCGGCTTTGACCTCACCGCGCCCAGCACCTCAGTCAGCATGACCATCAACGGCCCCGCGCCGACGATTTTGGCCATGTTCATGAACACCGCCGTCGACCAAAACCTGGACAAGTTCAAGCTAGACAATAAGCGCGAACCCACCGACACCGAGGCCGTCAAGATCAAAGAATGGGTGCAAGAAAACGTGCGCGGCACCGTGCAGGCCGACATCTTGAAGGAAGACCAAGGCCAGAACACCTGCATTTTCAGCACTGAATTTAGTTTGAAGGTGATGGGCGACATTGCCGAATATTTCGTGCACCACAAAGTGCGCAACTTCTACAGCGTGTCGATTAGCGGCTACCACATCGCCGAGGCGGGGGCCAACCCGTTATCGCAACTCGCGCTGACCCTGTCCAACGGTTTCACGTTTGTAGAAGCCTACTTGGCACGCGGCATGCACATTGACAACTTTGCGCCCAACCTGAGCTTTTTCTTTAGCAACGGCATGGACCCCGAATACACCGTGCTAGGCCGCGTAGCCCGCCGCATCTGGGCCACCAGCATGCGCGACAAATATGGTGCGAACGAACGCAGCCAAAAGCTCAAATACCATGTACAAACCAGTGGCCGCAGCCTGCACGCGCAAGAAATCCAGTTCAACGACATCCGCACCACCCTGCAAGCGCTGATCGCCATTTACGACAACTGCAACAGCCTTCACACCAACGCCTTCGACGAGGCCATCACCACCCCCACCGAAGACAGCGTGCGCCGGGCTATGGCCATCCAAATGATCATCAACCGCGAATGGGGCTTGGCGAAAAACGAAAACCCGTCTCAAGGTAGCTTCATCATCGAAGAGTTGACAGAGCTGGTAGAAGAAGCCGTACTAGATGAATTTGAACGCATCAGCGAACGCGGCGGCGTGCTAGGCGCGATGGAGACCGGCTACCAACGCGGCCGCATCCAGGACGAGAGCATGCACTACGAAATGCTCAAACACACCGGCGAGCTGCCCATCATCGGTGTCAACACCTTTAGAAACCCCAAGGGTGATGTAGTGCAAGACAAGCTAGAACTGGCGCGCAGCACCGAGGAAGAAAAACAGTCACAGCTCAAGCGCCTAAATGACTTCCACACACTGCACGCGGCTACCTCGCCCGCCATGCTCAAACGCCTGCAACAAGCCGTCATCGCCAATCAAAACGTCTTCGACGTACTGATGGAC
>JANPDG010000092.1:0-2142 GCA_031431335.1 Polaromonas sp.
GGCAAACAGAGCGTGTTTGTACAGGCCGATGGTGCTGTAGGTGTACAGCGTGTGGCCTGCGTCTTTGGGCAGGTTTAGCGCTAATCCGTCAGCGGACAAACCAAAGTCGCCGCGCGGGTTGTGCGCTGGGTTGGGCACCAGCCACAGGTGCGCCAGTTTGTCAGATGCGGCAAATTTGTTATATGCAGCTTGGCTGAAAACGTAAGTGGGCGCAAACACATCACCAGCCAATACCCAAAACACATCGGCCAGTTGCGGCAGGGCGCGGCTGATGCCTCCTGCGGTTTCTAGGGCGTAGCCAAAGTCTTGGCCTTCGTGGGAATAGCGTAGGTGGATGGGTTTAGCTAATTCGGTTGTTAACTCAGTTTGCTCACTATTTAATAGCAAACTATCTATATTCGGCGTCGGAAAAGTGCTCAAAAAACTTCCAAAATACGCAGATACAAGATGACCTAGCCATGCGGTGTTGACCAGCTGCTGGTCAAACCCGCTGGCCGCTAGCGCCTGCATGGGCCACAGCATTAGCGGCTTGCCGCGCACAACCAGCAGCGGCTTGGGGCAGGTGTCGGTCAGCGGGCGCATGCGCTCGCCGCGGCCTGCGGCCAAGATGATGGCCTGGGCTTTGGGTTGCCCTGTGGGCGCAGTGGACGCAGTGGGCGCAGGCAAGGGATGGGCGGGAGATGCAGTCGTCAAGCGGTGTGTCCTCGGCGCAGGGTGTGGCGCACAGCACTGCGGGGTTTAAAAAGCACCAGCAGCGCGTCCATCAGGGCGCAGGCTTTGGCTGAATGGTCGCCACCAAAATTACACACATACACGTCCAGCGTCACGCCGCGCTGTTCAGGCCAAGTGTGCACGCACAGGTGGGACTCGGCCAGCAGCACGGTGGCGGTCACCCCGCCAGGCTCGCCAAGCTCACCAGACAAGCCAGGAAAGCTAGGAAAGCTATGAAACAGTTGCGCCACCGCCTGAAGTCCAGCGGCATTGACTGCTTGCACACAGGCCGCGCCTAGGCGCGCAGCATCGGTCAGCCAAGCGCTGTCGCACTGGCAGTCGGTTAAATCGGCGGTGAGGTGCAGGCCTTGCATGGGTGCTACTGTAATGCGTTCTGGCACAGATTTAAGCAGCCCCGGCATGGCGTTGAAGCCGAAACACGCGAACTCGAACCCAAAACGAACCCCTAGGCCCCGCCAGATAGTTAAAATCTTAAGGTTTGCTTGATTTGCCCAAATTGTCTTGGCAAGCAAGCCCCTGACTATTCACCCTTCTTTCTACAGACCGCCAGCGCCCCATGACCTTAAGCTCCACCACCAATACCAAAGACATGGCCAACGCCATCCGCGCCCTTGCCATGGACGCCGTACAAGCCGCCAACTCCGGCCACCCCGGCGCACCGATGGGCATGGCCGACATGGCTGTAGCCTTGTGGGGCCGCCACTTAAAGCACAACCCAGCCAACCCCCATTGGGCTGACCGCGACCGTTTTGTCCTGTCCAACGGCCACGGCTCGATGCTGATTTATGCGCTCTTGCACCTCACCGGCTACGACCTGCCGATGAGTGAGTTAAAAAACTTTCGCAAGCTGCACAGCAAAACAGCCGGCCACCCCGAAGTGGACGTGACCCCCGGCATCGAAACCACCACCGGCCCGCTAGGCCAAGGCGTGACCAACGCCGTCGGCATGGCGCTGGCCGAAAAACTGCTGGCCGCAGAATTTAATCAGCCCGGCCACAACATTGTGGGCCACCACACCTACGTATTTTTAGGTGACGGCTGCCTGATGGAAGGCATCAGCCACGAAGCCGCTGCCCTGGCAGGCGCGTGGAAGTTGAACAAACTGATTGCCCTGTACGACGACAACGGCATCAGCATCGACGGCCAAGTCGCGCCTTGGTTTATTGACAACACCGCCCAGCGCTTTAAAGCGTATGGCTGGAAGGTGATCGAAAACATCGACGGCCACAATATAGCTGCCGTCGACCGCGCTATTGCCGATGCTAAAAACAGCGCCGACAAACCGACGCTGATTATCTGCAAAACCCATATTGGCAAAGGCAGCCCGAACCGCGCCAACACTTCCAAAGCACACGGCGAGCCGCTGGGCGCTGAAGAAATCGCGCTCACCCGCGCCGCGCTGGGCTGGGC
>JANPDG010000093.1:0-14592 GCA_031431335.1 Polaromonas sp.
TGCGTCTTCAATGGGGTGGGCGAAGGCGTACATGGGGTAGATGCACCAGGTGTCGCCTGTGTTGTGGTGCGTGGCGCGGCGGATGCGGTAGATGGCGGGGTCGCGCAGGTTGATGTTGGGCGATGCCATGTCGATCTTGGCTCTTAGCACCATGCTGCCGTCGGGGTGCTTGGCGCCCTTCATTTCTCTAAAGCGGGCCAGGTTCTCGGCGGGGGTGCGGCTGCGGTACGGGCTGTTGATGCCGGGCTTGTTGAAGTCGCCTCGGTTGGCTTTCATCTCGTCTGCGCTTTGTTCGTCGACGTAGGCTAGGTCGGCTTCGATCAAAAATTCTGCGGCTTGGACCATGAAGCCGAAATAGTCGCTGGCTTGGTAGGGCGGCGCGTCTTTTGAGCCGTTGTAGTCAAAGCCTAGCCATTTGACGGTGTCGATGATGGCGTTGACGTACTCGGTGTCTTCTTTTTCTGGGTTGGTGTCGTCAAAGCGCAGGTGGCACACGCCGCCGTAGTCTTTGGCTAGGCCAAAGTTCAGGCAGATGCTTTTGGCGTGGCCAATGTGCAGGTAGCCGTTGGGCTCGGGCGGAAAGCGGGTGCGGATTTTGGCGGCATCTAGCGGGGCGGCGGCGTGGTGCGCTGCGTCGCCGGGGGTGCCTGCCCAGCGGCGGGTGGCATACTGGCCTGCGGCCAAGTCATGCTCGATGATCTGGCGTAGGAAGTTGCTTGGCTTAGCGGCAGCGGGGCTGGTGGCCTCTGAGGCCGCTGCTAGGGTCGCTGGGGTTGGGGTGGCGGGTGTGTTCATAACTGGCTTGATTTTAGGCTCAGTCTGGGCTGTGAAACGCTTGGTTGCAAGTTTGTGCCAACCCAGGGGCAGGTTGGCGCGTTGAAGGTTGGCAAACTTCTGAGGAGAACTTGTATGCAAGCCAGTATTCGCAATGTGGTGGGTGTTTTGGGCACAGTGGGCGCAGTGGTCGGTCTGACCATGTTGACTGCTGGTGTGGCGCAGGCGCAGGATGTGCGCTGGAGCGTGACGGTGGGCTCGCCGGTGTATGCACCCGCGCCGCGCCCTGTGGTGGTGTACCAGCAGCCGCAGGTGGTGTACCAGCCGCAAGTGGTTTATGCACAGCCTCAAGTGGTCTATACCCAACCACAAGTGATCTATACGCAACCACAAGTGGTTTACACCCAGCCGCAAGTCGTTTATGCGCAGCCGCAGGTGGTGTACCAGCGGCCACCGGTGGTGTACGCGCCGGTGGGCTATCACCGTGGGCACGGGTATGTAAATGGTCGTGGACATGGACGCGGCCACGACCGTGATGATGACCGCGGCTATAGCCAGCAGCGCGGGCAGGGCTACTATGGCCAGCCAGCAGTGCGGGTACGTGTATCAGGCTAGGTTTTTGGAAGAATTTAGGGCATTTTTCCGACGTGGATATTGGATAGTTTGCTATTAATTAGATAGTAAATTAAGCCAAGCCAAGTGTGGTAAATACGGCTTTACCGCGCCCAGTCGGGTTTAAAAAAGCCATCAAACAGCGTCTGCAACTGCGGATGCGCTGCAGCAAAGCGGCCGGGGTTGACAAAATAAGCCTCGGCCGCAACTGCAAAAAACTCGGCGCTATTGGTGATGGCGTAGTCGCTGAGCAGCGGCTCTGACACGGCGCTTTCAGGGCCATCGGCCATGCCGCCAAAGCGCTGCCACTGCGTCAGCTGCTCACTCAATATTTCAAACTCACTGCGCATCACGCGCTGCCACTCTCGGCGCTGGGCCGCAGGCATGGGCGGGCAGCCGTCTGGCGGGCCGCCGAGCATGTCCATCACATGGGCAAACTCGTGCACTACCACGTTGTAGCTCTCGTGGGCGCTGGTGCCAGCGGTGGCCACGTCACTCCAAGCCAGCATGAGCGGGCCGCCGTCCATGGCCTCGCCGCTGAGAGCTTCTTGCCAGTGGTGCACCACGCCGGCTGCGTCCACCTGGCTGCGCCGCGCGCGCACGCTAGAGGGGTGCAGCACGATGCCGACAAAGCCGCTGTACCACTGCAGCGCCAGGTCGGGCCGGTGGGGCGGGGCAATGTGCAGAACGGGCAGGCAGGCTTGCGTGGCCACCATCACGGCCTGCGTGTCACTCACCTGCAGGCCGCCTGCGCCGCTGAACTCTTTGCTGTCTAGAAACACGCTGGCTAGCGTGCGCAGGCGCTGCAGGTCAGCTGCGGGCAGCGCTTGCACAAACGGCAGTGCAGTAAGGGTAGCGTGCCACAGCGCGTCGCTGATGGGACGGCGGGCCAAGGCTTGGCGTGTGCGGTGCTGAGCCAGCGCTTGGCGCGGGTGGGCGAGGGCGGCAACCAGGGCTCGGCACCAATGGCGGATGCGCTGGCCTAGCGAGGCGGGCATGGGCGGCGGGTTGCGCTTATTGCGCTGTTGCAGCAGCCAGCGGCAGGCGCTGGGCTTGAGCGTGTGGCTTATTGGCTGCGCTAGCGTCGATAGACAAACGCAGCACCTGCGCGCGCGGTGGCGCGGCGTCGGCATGCCAGTCGCACAGCACATGGCGCGTGCCCGCGCCTTGCTGCGCTGCTACTGCATGGTCCGCGCCCTCGTGGGTGTGACCGTGAATCATGTGGTTGGCGCGGGCGGCGTGCATCCACTGCGCGGTGGCCTGCGGGTCGAGGTCTATCCACGGGCCACCGAGCTGTTTGCGCGCTTCGCTTTGCGCGCGCATGCTGCGTGCCATGTGCTCGCGCTCTGCTAGCGGGCGGGCCAAAAACTCAGTCTGCCAGGCGCTGCTGCGCACAAGCGTGCGAAACTTTTGGTAGTCGGTGTCGGCCAAGCACAGCGCGTCGCCGTGGCTTAGCAAATAGCGCACGCCGCCAAAGGTGAGCACGGTAGGGTCGGGCAGCAGCTGCATGTTGCAGGCTGCCAGCGCAGCAGGGCCGACCAAGAAGTCGCGGTTGCCGTGCATAAAGTACAGCGGTTTGCGCTGGGCGCAGGCGTGTAGGGCGCTGCGGCAGCGGTCTTCAAAGCTTGGTGCTTGCAATGAAGCGGTTGCGCTGTGCAAGCAGTCGTCGCCCACCCACACTTCAAACAAATCGCCAAGAATGATGACGGCGTCGGCGGTGGACGACTCTAAGTAGTGCTGCCAAGCCGCAAAATTGGCAGGCTCCTGTGTGTGCAGGTGCAGGTCGGATATAAAGTCGATGCTGCGCCAGTGGGCAGGCGCAGCGAGCTCATGGAACTGCGGTGCTTCGAGCAATGGTAATGCGTGCTCGGCCATGGGTGACAGTGCCGAGCTGCGGGCCTTACAGGGCGACGGCCTTGGTCATCACCAAGTCGGTAGCGGGCACGTCGTCGTGCATGCCTTTGCGGGCGGTTTTAACCTTGCCCATCACGTCCACAATCTCGGTGCCTGAGACCACTTTGCCAAATACGGCGTAGCCCCAGCCTTGGCGGCTGGGTGCGGTGTGGTTGAGAAAGTCGTTTTTAGCGGTGTTGATAAAAAACTGCGCAGTGGCCGAGTGCGGCTCGCCAGTACGGGCCATGGCCAGGGTGTACTTGTCGTTTTTCAGGCCGTTGTTGCCTTCGTTTTCAATGGCTGCGTCCACACCCTTTTGGGTCATGGCGGCATCAAAGCCGCCGCCTTGGACCATAAAGTTGTCAATCACGCGGTGAAACACGGTGCCGTCGTAGTGGCCCTTGGCCACATAAGCCAAAAAGTTAGCCACCGACTTAGGCGCTTTGTCAGCATGCAGCTCAACTACGATGGTGCCGTGACCGGCGATGTGGAGTTCGACTTGAGGATTTGCCATGGGATTGCTTTCTTAAATGAATTATTTAACGAGGGTTGCAGAAATAATGCTCACGGCCGTTTGCGGCACGTCAGTAGGAAACGGGCCACCAGCGCCGGTAGGCGTGGCTTTGATCTTTTCGACCACGTCCATGCCTTTGACGACTTTGCCAAACACGGTGTAGCCGTACAGCTGGGCAGCGCCTAGCAAGTTGGCGCGCGGCGTGCTGGGGTAGGTTTGGCCTTGGTATTTAAAGTTAAGCACCGGGTCGCCATCGGGGATGGGCGTGGGGTCTAAAAATGCGTTGTCTACGGTGTTGATAAAAAACTGCGCGCTGGCCGACTGCGGGTCTTGCGTGCGGGCCATGGCCACGGTGCCGACAGTGTTCTTTAGGCCCTTAGCAAGCGACTCGCGGCCTTCGTGAGCGACGGGTGGACGGGTTTTTTTCTCAACATATTTGGCATCGAAGCCGCCGCCTTGCACCATGAAGGTGTTGATCACGCGGTGAAAAATCGTGTTGTCGTAATGCTTGTCTTTAACGTACTGCAAAAAGTTTTCTACCGTCTTGGGTGCTTTGTCGGGGTAAAGCTCAAGGGTGATGTCGCCCATGGACGTGGTGATTTTGACTTGGGGCGATGCAACTTTGGCTGTTTGTGCAAAGGCAACGGGAGCAGCCACTGCGAACGCTACTTGTGTAGCAACCAGCAGAGCCAGCCCGCGTGCGGTGAAAAAGGTGTGAGTTGGTGTAAACATTAGCTAACCATTCCTTCAAAAAATATTTTCCATTGATTTTGCGTGGCCGGTGAGCGCAGCCAGTATTGCCGTTTAACTGGCGCTGATGTCGTGCCCGCGCGCAGCTCTGAAAACGTGACCACCATAGTAGCATTTTGGGCGTTTTCGGGGGAGTACAAGACCGATTGGTCTTTGATTTGTGCGGGTTTGCCTTTGGCCAGAGAGATGTCGTTTTTGACTATGGCACTCCAGTCCATCACGGTCTTGCCGTAGCTGTTGAAGTCGCTTGTATATAGCGCCATCGTGCGGGCTAGATCGCCGCTGGCTTTGGCGCTGCGCCACTGCTCCCACGCGGACTCAAAGGCTTTGACATCGGGGCTGGTCGCTGCGGGGTTGACCCAGTCAAGCTTGGGCGAGATCACTACAGGCGTGGTGCGAATCTCGACGGTATTTAAGATGCGCTGCAGGTCATGGTTAGACATGGCGACGCAGCCTTCGGTGGCTTTGGGTGCGCGTGAAAACTGGTTGCTCGGTACGCCGTGCAGCCAGATACCGCTGCCGGTTTTGCCGCGCCGCAGGTCGTAGGGGTTAGGGTAGTTGACTGGTAAAGCGCCTACGCCGTAGAGGTCTTCTAGGGTGTTAGGGTCTAGCGTGTTGGTAATAAAGTAAATACCCAAGGGCGTGCGCAGATCGCCCTCTATGGATTTGTCGATGCCTAGCTTGCCCACCGACATGTAGTGCTCTGCAATCAGTTTGACGCCGTTGGCAGAATTTTCAAACAGGTACAGGCGCGCGCGTGATGGGTCTACGGCGATGGCGTGCTTGTTGCGTGCAGACAGGCGCACAAACTGGCTGGGCAGTGTGCCTGCGGGCGGACGCTCGCGCAGGGCTTTGATACGAAACAGCGACTCTTCGCGCAGCTCAGCCAGCGTGCCGGGCGCAGCAGCTCGCACTGTAGCCTCGGGCATGTCGCCCATGGCTTTGAGCGGGCGGGTCTGCGCGCTGAGCAGGTCGCCATGCACCAGCTGGGCGAGGGCGAAGTTGGGGTAGTCTTTAACCAGCTGGTCGGCCAGCTTGAGGGCTTCGCGGGTTTGCGCCGCGCCGATGTGCTGGTAGATTTGCAGCAGCCGCGCCTCAGCGTCTGAGCCATTGGCTTTGGGCGTAGCCTGCACTTTGGCTTGCGCCCTGGCAGATTTAGAGGGTTGGGCGGCTGCTGCAGGTGTGCACAGCAGTGCGCTAACCCACAGCGCTACACAAAGGTGGCGCAACAACATACAGCTTTACTCAAGCGTTGGATGGGTCAAACACATGGACTGATGAAAAGTCATGCTGATGCAGTTTGCGCGCGCAATGCAATCCAATCCATTAGCCGCCGCTGGATTCTTTGACGATTACCCAGCGCTCACCGACTTTGGCCAAACTAAGGGTCTTGGTGCTGGTGACTGATAAAGCGTCGGCATCGTAGTCTTGCTTGAAGCGGGCTTTGGCGGTGTTGCCTGATACCGTGATGGCCATGCCAGAGAGCTTGACGCTGATTTTGTTTTTACCTGTGATGCGTTTTTTGCGCTCTTCTTCCCATGCCTTGCGGCCACCGGGTGCGTCAAACTCTTTGCCATAGGCGCCTAAATAATCGCCCATGTTTTTGCTGCTCCAGGCGCTGGCCCAGGCTTGCACTGCCGCGTTGATGGCTTGCTCGTCGCCTGCGCTGCTGGCGGCTGGGGCTGGTGTGGGTGCCGCCGGAGCTGCGGGCTTAGATGCTGTGGCTGCAGGGGCAACAGGTGTGGCTGGCGCTGGGGTGGGCGCAGCAGCAGGCGCTTTGGCGATCACTGCTGGGGCTGCAGCGGCTACTGCGCGGCCACCTTTGGGGCTGAACAGCTCGCGGATCAAGCCTAGCTTGGGCTGCACGCCGGTGTTGGTGTTGTCCAGCTGCAGGGCTTTGCTGTAGGCTTGGCTGGCCAGCTTGGCGTACACATCGCCCAGGTTTTCGTGGGCAGTGGCGTAGCTGGGGTTGGTGCGAATGGCCATCTCCAGTGCTGCGCGTGCTTTGTCAAACTGGCTTTGGCCTGCGTAGAGCACGGCCAAGTTGTTGTACGGCTCGGGTAGCTCAGGGTAGTCTTCGGTGAGCTTGGTAAAGGTGCTAATGGCGTCGTTAGGCTTGCCTTGCTCAGTAAAAATCACGCCTTTAATAAAGCGCATTTGCGCATCGCGCGGTTTGGCAGCCAAAAACTGGTCTGCTTTGGTGCCGGCCTCGGCCAGTTGGCCTGCGCGCAGCAGACGGTTCACGTCGGCGTAGTCGTCGGCAAAAGCGACGGTAGTGGTCATTAGACCCAAGGCCAAGCAGACGCTGGCAACTGGTTTGGCTACACAAAATACCAAAGACTTAACAGATGACATAGAACCTCTTTGAACGTGGCGCAAAAAGCAGCACCTTGTGGCAAGCCCAAGAATTGGGCCGTATACTGCATCTATTGTAGCGGCTGACCAGGCTTTTTGACGCCTTGACTGGCACTGGCACAGCTGCGTAATATTGCCTCATTTGAACTTTTTTTGCCCCTGTAATTTCTAGCCTGTTTTCCCCATGAGCCTTCGCATTTACAACACGCTCTCGCGTGCGCAGGAAGATTTTTCTCCTCTAGTCCAAGGTCAAGTTAGCATGTATGTGTGCGGCATGACGATTTATGACCTGTGCCATGTGGGCCATGCCCGCATGATGATGGCGTTTGACACGGTGCAGCGCTGGCTCACTGCCAGTGGCTACCAAGTCACTTTTGTGCGCAACATCACTGATATTGACGACAAAATCATCAAACGTGCGGTTGAGCGCGGCATGACGATACGCGCGTTGACCGACGAGATGATTGTCGCCATGCACCGCGACTTGGGTGTGCTGGGCCTGCAGCCGCCCACCCACGAGCCGCGCGCCACTGAATATGTGCCGCAGATGACGGCGATGATCAGCAAGTTGATTGACAAAGGGCTGGCCTACCAAGCCAGCAGCGGCGATGAAGCAGGTGACGTGAACTTTGCGGTGCGCAAAATGCCCGGCTACGGCAAACTCAGCGGCAAGTCGCTTGACCAGCTGCGTGCAGGCGAGCGCGTGGCCGTGCTGGGCGGCAAAGACGACCCGCTGGACTTTGTGCTGTGGAAGGCGGCCAAGCCGACTGAGCCCGAAGACGCTAAATACGACTCGCCTTTTGGTATAGGCCGCCCCGGCTGGCATATTGAGTGCTCGGCCATGAGCTGCGCGCTGTTGGGCGAGACGTTTGACATTCACGGCGGCGGCACTGACCTGCAGTTTCCGCACCACGAAAACGAGATCGCCCAAAGCGAAGGTGCTAACGGCAAGCCACTGGCCAACTATTGGCTGCACAACGGGTTTTTAAATGTCGACGGCGAGAAGATGAGCAAGTCGGTGGGCAACTTCTTCACCATTCAAGACGTGCTCAAAAGCTACTCTGGTGAGACGATACGCTACTTTATGGTACGGGTGCATTACCGCAGGCCGTTTAACTTCAGTGATGCGGGCTTAGACGACGCGAGCTTAGGGCTCAAGCGCCTGTACACCGCGCTGGACTCAGTGCCGCCACTAGAGGCCGCAATAGACTGGGCCGAGCCGCACAGCGTCAAGTTCAAAGCGGCCATGGACAACGACTTTGGCACGCCCGAGGCAGTGGCCGTGCTGTTTGACTTGGCAGCCGAGGTCAACCGCACGCAGTCAGCCGCGCTGTCTGGCGTGCTCAAGGCGCTGGGCGCAGTGCTGGGTATTTTGCAGGGCGATCCGCAGGCGTATTTGCAGGCGGGTGCGGGCTTGGGCGATGCGGCGATTCAATCGCTGATTGCCGAACGCGCAGCGGCTAAAGCGGCCAAAGACTTTGCACGTGCTGACCAGATTCGCAAAGATTTGCTGGCCCAGGGCATTGTGCTCAAAGACGCGCCGAGCGGCACTACTTGGGAAGTACAAAAGTGATTTTAGGTAGCTTTTTAGGTATTTTTCCGACGTGGATATTGAATAGTTAGCTATTAATATGATAGTAAAAGATAAGGCTATTCAAGCTGCACCGCCCGATTACTGGAGCGAGGCGTGTAAACATTTAGTGAAAAAAGACCGGGTGATGAAGCGGCTGATTCCGCAGTTTGGCGAGGCGTGCTTGCAGCGCCGCTCAGACCCGTTCATTACGCTGTCGCGCTCCATTGTGGGGCAGCAAATCAGCGTCAAAGCGGCGCAAACGATTTGGGATAACTTTGCCAAGTTGAGCAAAAAACTCACCCCGTCGGCGGTGCTCAAATTCAAGATGGACGATATGCGCGCTGCGGGCTTGTCGGCGCGCAAGATTGAGTATTTGGTGGACTTGGCTTTGCATTTTGACAGCGGCGCGCTGCATGTGAAGGGCTGGGACGCGATGGACGACGAGACCATCATTGCCGAGCTGGTGGCCATTCGCGGTATGGGCCGCTGGACGGCGGAGATGTTTTTGATCTTTCACATGATGCGGCCCAATGTGCTGCCGCTTGACGATGTGGGGCTGATCAACGGCATCAGTCACAACTATTTTTCGGGTGAGTCTGTCAGCCGCAGTGAGATACGGGAGGTGGCTGCGGCTTGGGCTCCGTATTGCAGCGTGGCCACATGGTATTTATGGCGCTCGCTTGATTCGGCAGGCTAACCGTGTTGAATGTTGAAGAGTGTGTGGACTATTGCATTACTTCGGCGCCAATGGGTGGCGAAAGCGGTGTTTTAGTATCAAAAGAATAGCGCTTGTCAAGCCCCCCAAACTGCTTAAACAGGTTTAAACTTCGCCCGTTGACCTACTGTGTCGTACCGATGGAGTTTTAGCTTTGGCCAAAAAAGTATTTTTAGATTTCGAGTCACCGATTGCTGAGCTAGAAGGCAAGATTGAAGAGCTTCGCTATGTGCAAACCGAGAGCGCTGTCGATATCAGCGAAGAGATTGACCAGCTGGCCAAAAAGAGCCAGCAGCTGACCAAAGACATCTACAGCGATCTGACGCCCTGGCAGATTACAAAAATAGCCCGCCACGCCGAGCGCCCGTACACGATGGACTACATCAACGAGTGCTTTACCGATTTTGTAGAGATGCATGGCGACCGCCATTTTGCGGACGATCAATCCATCGTGGGCGGCCTGGCCCGCTTTAACGGCAATGCCTGTATGGTGCTAGGCCACCAAAAAGGCCGCGACACCAAAGAGCGCGCGCTGCGCAACTTTGGCATGGCCAGGCCCGAAGGCTACCGCAAAGCGCTGCGTTTGATGAAGACCGCAGAAAAGTTCAAGCTGCCGGTGTTTACCTTTGTCGATACACCAGGCGCTTTCCCGGGCATGGACGCCGAAGAGCGCGGCCAGTCAGAGGCGATTGGGCGCAATATTTTTGAGATGGCGCAGCTCGAGGTGCCGATCATCACCACCATCATTGGCGAGGGTGGCTCAGGTGGCGCGCTGGCCATTAGCGTGGCCGACCAAGTGCTGATGCTGCAGTATTCGGTCTACAGCGTCATCAGCCCCGAAGGCTGCGCGAGTATTTTGTGGAAAACCAGCGACCGCGCGCAAGACGCCGCTGAGCAACTGGGTATCACAGCGCACCGCTTAAAAGCATTGGGTTTGATCGATAAAATTGTGACCGAGCCTGTGGGCGGCGCACACCGCGACCACAAGCAAATGGCGGCATTTTTGAAGCGCGGCTTGAACGATGCCTACCGCCAAGTGAGCGACCTAAAAGTCAAAGAGCTACTGGACAGGCGCTATGACAAGCTGCAGAGCTTTGGGCGCTTTACTGACACCAAAGCGGACAGTAAATAAAACCCAGGCAGCTCTTGCTGAAAGAGCGCACTAGGACAAAAACCGTCTTTGCACTTTGGCAAACACGGGCCCCCACACGGGCTGCTGGCGTTCGGTGGCGGTGAGGTTGAATTTTTTGTCGATGTTAAACGCGGCCTCAAAAGACTTCTCGCACAGTGCCGTGCGCGCCGTTACGCAATATACGAACGCTTGCGTTTTATGGCCCTTGACGAGGTCTGGCGTGTTGCTCAGGCCCAACTTAAAGCTCTCGTTGATTTTGATCTCGGCGCGGCCATATTCGCCGCGCTCCAGGGCTATCGCCCCGTCGCGCAGCGCGGCTGCACCAGGGGACGGGCGCTCAAACAGCGGCGCGCTGGTGGGCGGGCTGCCGGGCAGGCTACTAGCAGGACCGCTGGGCAAAACGCTGCAGCCTGCCAGCAGCACAGCAAATGCACTCAGATTGGCCAAAATCCATCGGTGCTTCGCAGAGAAAGACGCCATAAGTTAAATCTGCAGCAGTGTGCAGGCGGTAGTGAATCAATTGGTTATTGTGCGGCGTTGCACTGGCTGGCGGGTAACCAAACGCTCTGTTGCTCCCAACACGTAAGCGAATACACTCTCAGCCTACCCACTTATTTCAATGTTTGAACTTAGTCTGAACCCTTCTGTCAATCCGCCTGTGGCCGTGGGCTACAGCGGTGGTGCGGACTCGACTGCGCTGCTGCTGCTGTGCGCCCAGCAGTTTGCGGGCAGGGTGCATGCCATCCATATTCACCACGGCCTGCAAGCAGCAGCAGACGACTTTGCAGCGCATTGCACTGCGTTTTGTGCACAGCTGAACGTGCCGCTGCATGTGGTGCATGTGCAGGCACGCGGCGCTGCAGGCGATAGCCCTGAGGATGCAGCACGCAAAGCCCGTTACCATGCGTTGGTCAGCCAAGTTAGTGCGATAAATCGGCATTTTTCCGACGTGGATATTGATAAGTTAGCTATTAAAAGTGTAGTAATTGCACAGCATGCAGACGACCAAGTAGAGACTTTGCTGCTCGCGCTCAGCCGGGGTGCGGGCCTGCCAGGCATGGCCGCCATGCCTGCGCGCTGGCTGCGTGATGGCGTGGAGTTTGTCCGGCCCTTGCTGGGTGTATCGTCCGCGGAGATTCGTGCTTGGCTGGCGGCCCAAGGGCTGGCTGCGCGCCACCCTGGCAGCGCCGGGCTGGGCCAAGGCTGGGTGGAAGACCCCACCAACACCGACACCTCGCTTACGCGCAACCGTATTCGCCGCACCCTGATGCCTGCGCTGCAAGAGGCTTTTCCGCAGTTCAGAGATACTTTTGCCCGCTCAGCCCGCAACGCGGCGCAAGCCCAGTTGCTGTTGACGCAACTGGCAGCGCAAGACATGGAGACCGTTGGCAGCCCACCGCGCATTGTCGCGCTGCAAGCTCTCAGCCCTGAGCGCCAAGCCAATATGCTGCGCCACTGGCTTAAAACCAGCCACCAGGCTGCTCCCAGCGCCGCGCAGCTGGCGCAGCTACAAAGCCAGATTACAGCCTGCACCAATCGAGGTAAACAGATTGACATCAAAGTGGCCCAAGGCTTTGTGCAGCGCAGTGGCGAGCTGCTGCGCTTTGTCGTTTAGCTGCACTTGACGAGCCGCGCTACACTGGTGGTGCAGTATTCACACCGCCCCCAGAGGCACAAGGAGATTTTTTATGGTGATTTTTAAACGCTTATCCCTAATAGCCTTGACTGGCTTCATGCTTTGCATGGCGCAAGCTGCGATGGCTCAGCGCAAACCTGCCACCTTGGCCGATCTCAAAGCCTTGCAAGCCTCGCAAAGCTGGCAAGAGCTGGCCCAGTCGCTGGGCGATGTGCCTGCGGCCAAGCGCGATGCGCAGTGGGAGGGCATTGCCACCAATACGGCGCTTAATCTGTTGGGCCGTGCAGCGCAGTCCAAGCTGCCGGGCGAGACATTTGCAAGCGCGGAGAGCTTGCTAGAGCAGTTTCCGCAACTGGCTAAAAATAAAGCGTTCATGGACCAACGCGCCGAAGTGGGTATGGTTGCGCTCAAAGAATGCTACAACACCAACAGCTGGTGGGCCACGGGCTGCAACCGCGAGATGGTGCGCTTTACTGAGCGTGACCCGTCTAACGAGAGCCTGCAGTTTGCCGCTGGTAAGCTGGCCAGGCTGCAAAACCGCCACGCCTATGCCGCGCCTTGGTTTGCCGCAGCCCTGTCTTTGGGCGCTACACCTGCCCGCTGCGCAGACCCCGATGTCGCGATGGCGGTGACCAGTGCTTTGTTTTTGCCTGATTTTGATGAATACAAGGCGCAAATCAAATCTGCTCAAACCATTGCCATGCAGTATTGCAGCGTGCAGATGCGCCCGGTGCTGCTCAAGCAAGCCCAGGAGTCCAACAGCTACTTTGTGGCCAATGGCTGCCCCGCACTCAAGAAGCTGGCACCTACCGAGGCGTTGACCCAAAAAGCCTGCGGCGCTTAAAGTTTTCAGGCGCGTCCTGCAGGTAGGCCACTGCACTCGTAATTACCCTGATTTTCTATGGCTGGGCAGCTATAATCTATGGCTTTGCCACACGCCTTCGCTAGGGCAGTAAAACTTCGCATACAAGCGCTAAAACAGATTCAAAATGGCTTTAATTGTTCATAAATACGGCGGCACGTCGATGGGCTCCCCAGAGCGCATTAAGAGCGTTGCCCAGCGCGTGGCCAAATGGGCCCGCGCAGGTCACCAAATGGTCGTAGTGCCTAGCGCCATGAGCGGCGAGACCAATCGATTGTTAGGCTTGGCCAAAGAGCTCGCACCAGCCAAAGCCACCGATGCCTACCACCGCGAGCTAGACGCCTTGGCCGCCACTGGAGAGCAAGCCTCGTCGGCCTTGCTGGCTATTGCGTTGCAGGCCGAAGGTATAGAGTCGGTCAGCTACGCGGGCTGGCAAGTACCTATCAAAACCAACAGCGCTTTTACCAAAGCGCGCATAGAGAGCATTGACGACAAAAAAGTGCGCGCCGACCTGGCCGCAGGCCGCGTGGTTATCGTTACCGGCTTTCAGGGTGTTGACCCGAATGGCAACATCACCACCCTAGGGCGCGGCGGCTCAGACACATCTGCCGTGGCTGTGGCTGCGGCCATGAAGGCGGCTGAATGCCTGATCTACACCGACGTGGACGGCGTCTACACCACCGACCCGCGCGTGGTGCCCGAGGCGCGCCGCCTGCAGACCGTGAGCTTTGAAGAGATGCTAGAGATGGCGTCGATGGGCTCCAAAGTGCTGCAAATTCGCTCGGTAGAGTTTGCTGGCAAATATAAAGTGCCTCTGCGCGTGTTGAGCAGTTTTACGCCTTGGGATATCAACATTGATGAGGAAGCCAAGTCGGGCACTTTGATTACTTTTGAGGAAGACGAACAAATGGAACAAGCCATCGTATCGGGCATCGCTTTTAACCGCGACGAAGCCAAAATCTCTGTGCTGGGCGTGCCAGACACCCCAGGTATCGCCTACCAAATTCTCGGCGCCATAGCCGACGCCAATATTGAAGTCGACATCATCATCCAAAACATGTCCAGAGACGGCAGAACTGACTTTAGCTTCACCGTGCACCGCAACGACTACGCCCGGGCCATGGACTTGCTCAAAATCACTGTGGTGCCCAAGCTGGGCGCGCAAGAAGTAGTGGGCGATACCAAGATTTGCAAAGTGTCGATCGTCGGCATCGGTATGCGCAGCCACGTAGGCATCGCCAGCAAGATGTTCCGCTCCTTGAGTGAAGAAGCTATCAACATCCAAATGATCTCTACCAGCGAGATCAAAACCTCAGTCGTGATCGACGAAAAATACATGGAGCTGGCGGTGCGCGCGCTGCACAAAGCGTTTGATCTGGATCAGCCAGCGGCGTAAATTGCTGTTTGCGCTTTAAAAGCCACCTTCGAGGTGGCTTTCGTGTTTTTGGGGGCCTCAAAGGGCTTGGCTTAGTACAAGTTAGCCTGTGCAATACGCCCTCAAACCAAGCAGTCAAAGTCTATGAAACTACCCATGTGAGCAGAGTGGTTTGTCCTGTTGCGCATAAATTGGTGCTTACTGGGGCTAATAATATGCTGTAAATTCAAACCAATCACCACCAAGGACAAAGTATGGCCATAGGACAGTTTGCTTACGCCAACAACAGCAATCGATTTTTAGCTGCCCCCGAGTTGAAAGACCAGCCATTTGCCATCGCAGGCGTACCGTTCGACGGGGCGGTGACCAACCGGCCCGGGGCACGCTTTGGGCCGCAAGAG
>JANPDG010000094.1:0-16468 GCA_031431335.1 Polaromonas sp.
GCCCCGTCAATGATCCGCACATAGTCAGACGATGTGACGCCCAACGCCGCTAAACCAGTAGGTAGCCCCAAGCGCCGCGTCATGTCAGTCAAGGCCATTGCCACATCGCTGCCCGAAGACAAGCCCATTGCGTGGGCCATGCGGTTCAAACGGTCTTCGCGCACCACCGAATCTGACGACGCATTAAAGCTCACCACCGCTGGTAAAAACATCGCGTTCAATGTTCCGTGGTGCAGGCGCGGGTTCACGCCGCCCAAGCTGTGGGACAGCGAATGCACACAGCCCAAGCCTTTTTGAAAAGCCATTGCGCCTTGCATCGACGCGCTCATCAGGTTAAAGCGCGCTTCTTTGTCGCTTCCGTGTGTAGTGGCGCGCTCAATAAATGCCCAGCCTCTGCGCAGGCCGTCGAGTGCAATGCCGTCAGCGGGTGGGTTCAGCGACGGGGCCATGAAGGTTTCCATGCAGTGGGCGATGGCGTCCATGCCGGTGGCGGCTGTGAGCAGCTTGGGCAGGCCGAGGGTGAGGTCGGGGTCGCAAATGGCGGCTTTGGGCACCAAGTGCCACGAGTGAAAGCCCAGCTTGCGGCCATCGTCCACGATCAAAATTGCGCCTCGCGCTACCTCGCTGCCGGTGCCGCTGGTGGTGGGCACGGCAATGATGGGGCAGACTGCCTCGGTGATCTTGGGCGAGCCGCCTTCGATGGTGGCATAGGTTGTGAGCGCGCCTTCGTGCGTGGCCAAAATGGCAATGCCCTTGGCACAGTCAATTGCGCTGCCGCCGCCCACTGCCACCAAGCCGTCGCACAGCCCCGCCTTGTACGCGGCCACGCCTGCGCGCACGGCGGCCTCGGTCGGGTTGGACGGTACTTGGTCAAAAATATGGTGCGGCATGTCTTTGAGCGCTGCAGTGGCTTTGTCCACAATGCCTGCAGCGCGCACGCCCGCGTCGGTGACGATCAGCGGGCGGCTGATGCCAACGCGGTCGCATTCGGATTTCAACAAAGCAACAGCGCCGTGGTCAAACTGGATATGGGTGATGTAGAAAATGTAGGCCATGGTAGAACGAAAATATAAAGAATCAAACTGCCGAACTTGTACACTGTAGCGCGAGACACGGAGTCCTGCCTGTCGCGCTATTGACCTATGCACATTCATTTCAATCACCTCGCTGCGCTTACGCCCGCTGCGCTTACGCCCGCTGCGCTCAAGCCCGCTGCGCTCACCCCAGCCATGCGCTCGGTCATTGACCGCATGGCCCGCGCTGGCCATCCGCCGCTGCACACCTTGCTCCCCAGCGAGGCGCGTGCGGCATATGCCAAGGGCTGCGACGTGCTCGAAGTACCCAGAGCGCATTTGGCGCGGGTGCAAGACTTGGCTGTGCCCGCGCGAGACGGCGCGCAGCTACTGGCCAAGCTCTACGCACCGTCGTTTGAGGTTTTGCCTGTGCTGATGTACATCCACGGCGGCGGTTTTACGATTGGCAGTGTGCAAACACATGATGTGTTGTGCCGCGAATTGGCGCGTTTGGCACATATTGCGGTGGTGTCGATTGACTACCGGTTGGCGCCTGAACATCCGTTTCCGGTAGCGGTGGATGACTGCTGGGACGCGCTGGTGTGGCTCGCAGGCCAAGGCGCCGCACTGGGGCTGGGCACCTCGCGCTTGGCTGTGGGTGGCGACAGTGCGGGCGGTACGCTGGCGGCGGTGTGCGCCTTGGCTGCGCGCGATGCTGGCTTGCCGCTGGCGCTGCAAATGCTGATTTATCCAGGCACCATTGCGCAGGCTGACACACCATCGCACAGCACCTATGCACAGGGTTATGTACTGGGTTCAGCCAGCACCGACTACTTTTTCGACCACTATATTCCCGATAAGGCGCAGCGAGAAGACTGGCGCTTCGCCCCCATCAATGCCGCAGACCACAGCGGCCTGGCGCCCACTTGGATCGGCTTGGCTGAGTGCGACCCGCTGGTAGACGAGGGCATTGCCTATGGCGATGTGCTGCGTGCGGCGGGCGTGGCTGTAGACCTCGAAATATACCGAGGCGTGACCCACGAGTTCATCAAAATGGGCCGTGCCATACCCGAGGCCAAGCTGGCGCACCAGCAAGCTGCAGCGGCGCTGCGATATGCTTTGCACAACACTCTGTATCTCCGTTTGACCTCATCACCATGAATAACCCACTCAGCCGTAGCAGTTTTCGCATGTTCCACCGCCTTCGCGTGCGCTGGGCTGAGGTTGACATGCAAAAAATTGTCTTCAATGGTCACTACCTGATGTATTTTGATACCGCCATGGCCGACTATTGGCGCGCGCTGGCGATACCCTACGAAGAAGCAATGCACCAGCTGGGTGGCGATTTGTATGTCAAAAAAGCCAGCATCGAATATTTTGCCTCTGCCCGCTACGACGATACGCTGGATGTGGGCCTGACGTGTAGCCGCTTAGGCAACTCATCACTCACTTTCACGGGCGGCATATTTGCAGGTGACAAACTGCTAGTGACCTGCGAGCTGGTGTATGTGTATGCCAGTCCTGCCACACAGACCTCACAGCCTATGCCGCAGGCGCTGCGTGATCTGCTCACCGCTTTTGAAGCAGGCGAGGCCATGACGCGCACCGAGGTGGGCGAATGGCAGCGGCTGGGCCCAGATGCTGGCCGGGTGCGCAAAGAGGTGTTTGTGCACGAGCAGGGTATCGCCGAGAGCGATGAGTGGGACGCGCAGGACACCACGGCCATTCACGCCGTGGTCTACAACCGACTGAACATGCCGCTGGCCACAGGCAGGCTGCTGATTGCAGGGCCAGAGCATGGCCCACATATGGCCCAAATTGGCCGCATGGCCGCTAAGCGCGTACTGCGCGGCGCGCAATTGGGGCGCAAAGTGCTTGACGCCTTGGTGCTGCGCTCCCAGCAGCGGGGTGACCAAGGCGTTGTGCTGCATGCCCAGCGCAGCGCGGCAGGATTTTATGCCAAAGCAGGCTTTGCCGGGCGCGGAGAGGGCTTTGAGGAGGTCGGTATACCGCATGTTGAAATGACCCGTACCTGGGGCTTGGCGTCGGTGAGCTATTAAAAAGCAGCGACAATACAGAGTGTTGAACCCGCGCACTGCCCAATGGGCTGCAGTGATAGATTTACTACGAATTTTTAGTTTTCATGGCCAAGAAAAAACGCAACTCCTCTAATATCGCTGGCTCCGCTGCCAGTAGCGCAGCAGCTGAAGTCACCGGATACAACGCACCTTCAGGCTCTAAGGACATTTCTAAATCAAGCAGCGCAACGTCTGAGCCCGCCAAAAGAAGCCTCTTGGCCCTGCCTTTAGAGTTGGGCAAAGGCGACTGGACTGCAATTATTTTGGCGTTGATGCTGTTTTTCACACCCGCTTTGGGCGTGCCAAACGAGCTGATGCTGCAAGACACGCTCAAATCTATGATCGTTGCGTTCATGTCCTTGAGCGCCTTGTTGTTGATGTTTTGGTCACAGCGCAACCGACGCGAAGCCTTTCGCTGGCACTTTGTGATGTGGATGCCGCTCATGTTGAGCGCTTATGCACTGGGTAGTATGGTCTGGTCACATACCTATTTGGCTGGAGTAGAAGCCATCCGCTGGTTTCTGTTTGCCGTGATTGTGTGGCTGGTGCTTAACTGCGCTACCCGAGAGCGCTTTGCGATGCTGGCCTGGGGTATCCATTTGGGTGCGCTGGCTGTGGTGCTGCTAGGGGCCTCGCAATATTGGTTTGATGTGCGCTTTATACCGCAGGGGCCTAACCCCGCTGCCACCTTTGTGAACCGCAACTTTGCCGCTGAATTTGTAGTCTGCACCTTGCCTTTCAGCGTGTATTTGCTCTTGTCAGAAAAAAGATCTGCGGTACTGTCGTTTTTGTCTTTTAGCTTTGCCTTTAGCTTGGTGTATTTGATGATGTGCGGCACCCGATCCGCTTTATTGGCCGCTTATTTCACCCTGCCATTGATGGTCCTCATGGCATGGCTTAACCGCGGTAAATTTGCTTTTACCAAGTGGACGAGTGGCCAGCGCATCATCGTGTTGGGTGTATTTTTCAGCACCTTTGTCGGACTAGGGCTGATCAAAACAGGCAACCCTTCAGCAGAGCTGGCAGGGCAAAGCGCTTTCACGCACAGTATTAAGCGTACCGGCCAAATCACCACGACCGATCAAACACTTAACATCCGCAGAATCATGTGGGAGGCTACAGGCCGGATTATTCAGCAGCGCCCACTCACAGGTGTGGGTGCAGGGGCTTGGGAGGTGGACATTCCGCTGTACCAAACCGAAGGCTCGCAGCTAGAGACCGATTACTACGTGCACAACGAAGTATTGCAATTGCTGGGCGAATACGGCGCAGTGGGCTGGCTATTTATGCTGATGCTGATTGCCTACTGCTTGACAGCGGCTTGGCGCACGATTCGAGGGCGCAGCGAAGTCGCTTTGAACGAAAACCCGATTCGCACTGTGGCACTTATCAGTTTGCTGGCACTGATGGTGGTGTGCAATATTGGTTTTCCGTGGCGCTTGGCATCCACGGGCATGATGTTTGCACTGTGTTTGGGCTTGCTTGCGGCATCTGATGCACGGATGGGTTTGCGCGGTGTGATGTCTACTGCCAGCATGGGTTGGCGGCCTGCATTCTCGCAGGCTGGCGCTGCAGCTAGCATGATGTGTTTGGCTTTAGCTGCCTATATTTCTCAGCAAGCAGCAGAGACCGAGAAAAAAATTGTCACCTCGGTCAAAATGGCTTTGACGATCAGTCAAACGGGCAACCCCAACAGCCCAAGAAACGATGCCACCAAAGCCGAAATGCTGCGCCTAGCACGCGAAGGTATCGCCATTAACCCGCATTACCGCAAGATCACCCCGATGCTGGGCGATGAGCTGGCCAAATGGGGCGACTGGAAAAACGCTGTCTGGGTCTGGGAAAGCGTAGTGGGTTCACGGCCTTATGTAGTGGCCATGATGAGCAATATCGCACGCGGTAAAGCCCAGCTGGGTGATGTGCCAGCTGCATTTACCTATTTAGAGCGGGCTAAGAAGATTCAACCCAAGGCTGTGAGCGTGCGTTCGCTCGAGGTGATTTTGCTCAGCCGTAATGGCAAAGAAGCTGAGGCTCTGAAACTGGCCAAACTGGCGTTTGCTGAGAATACGCTGGACATCGACATGATGAATGCGGGGCATATTTTAGGTATTCGGGCCAGCGACTTCACGTTTGCTAAACAGGCATTGCAAACACGTATCAAGGCATTCCCAGCGCAGGCCACGGACGGGTATATGAAAATCGCCGAGATTGAGCTGAACTATCTCAAAGACGAAGCCCAGGCTTTAGCCGCTTTTCGGGAGGCTTACCAAGCTTCTGGTAAATCACCTCAGGTATTGGCCCAGATACCAGCGGCATTACAGGCCAAGCTGTAAGTCAGACAATCCGTGTGGACGGTGGATTGGGCTTTATGTAGCCCAATCCAGATTGAGGTGGGCAGTGTGATCCGGCACGCCATAGGTGGTTTCGGTTAAGCGCAGCAATCCAACCTTGCTCACTACCGCGCACAAGCTGCTGCGCGTGCCATAGACAGGCGCATCCAGCGGATAGCGAACAAAGACGCTAGACAGCGCACTTTCTAGTTCAGCGTCTACTCCTGTTTGGGGCAGCTTTTCAGCGGGAGCCAGCTCGCTCTGGCGCAAGCAATGTAAGAGCAGTTGTTCTAGTTCTGCAGGCACAGTGCTTGCATCAAGCGTTGCCAAGCTGCTTTTTAGGTGCTCCACCAGCCATTGCGTTTTAGGCCATGGCGTATTCAGCGCTGCATTGGACAGGCCGTATACATCCCCCGTTTTGAGTTGCAGTAAACCTGAAGATGTTGGTGCATCGAGGCGGCTGGGCTGATTGCTAATGTAGTGGCATAGTTGCTGGGTCCAATCACCCAAGACCAAGTTAAAGCCTGCGTAGGCTTGCAGGTCACGCTGGGCGCACCACTGGCTGGCGGTTAGCGCACTGCTAAGCCAATCAACCACCAAGTGCCCCCGGCTGCGCGCTGATACTGCAAGCAAGGCGTGCGGGTTGCGCACATTGGTCAGCATGGCAAACCGTCCGCTGGGCGTAAATCCCATCCACGTGCCACCGTCTTGGAGATCGCGGCCGCTGACGATGGTGTGTCCTGCGGGCGTAGTCCACTGCGCCAGTGGAGCGGTGGGGCGCGCATAGATTTCATCGCGATTGGCAGCGATCACCAGCGGGTAATCAGGATGGGCACCCCAAGCAAAGGCTATCAGGCACATGGGGCTGCGCGGGTTAAATGTCTTCGAGCAGTGGGTAGGGCAGGGCTTGCAGCGTCAGGGCAGGGCCGTCAGCTGAGCCGCTAGACAGGCGTGGGCTGTCTGCAGCGCTGGTTTGCATCGACACAATGGCTAAAAATGCATGGCCGCCCGGCTGCACTGCAGCGCTGGCCACCGTGCCGCAAGGCTGCTCGGGATTGCGGCTGTCAAACACCTCTTGAGCAGCAGCCAATGGCGTCGCAGCGCTGACAATATACGCGCGGCGCTTGAGCGTGCCGCGAAACTGGCTGCGCGCCACCACCTCTTGGCCGGGGTAGCAGCCTTTTTTGAAGTTAACGCCGCCTATCGATTCGTAGTTGAGCATTTGCGGCACAAATGCCTCAGAAATCGGCGTACTGATATGGGCAATGCCCGATGTGACATTGAGGTATTGCCACGTGGCCAAGTCATCCATGTTATTGTCCAGCGTGGCCCCGTCAGCCAGCGGCCTGACTTGCACCGCGCGCGGCACAGGCGCGCCCGCATGGTGACCCGGCGGCAACGCCAGCTGTACGCTCTCACCGTCTCGCACAAGCGCCCATGCAGGCAATTCGGTGGCCAATGCACCGGCCAGCCCACGCACTTCAAACTGCCCCGTCGCATCGGTGAGCTTGCACTGCGCGCGCATCACAAACATTTGCAACCGTTTCAAAGTGCTGGGCAAGACGCTGGTGCTGCACATTAATACAATATCGTCAGGCGTATTTTTAAACAGCACAAAACTTGCTAACATGCGCCCTTTGGCTGAGCACCACGCTGATAGGCGAGCCTCTGACAGGCCCAAGAGCAGAACGTCTTGGGTTAGCTGGCCTTGCAAAAACTTAGCTGCGTCAGCACCTTGGACGCGGATGATGCCCACCGGGCCACCCGCCGCGTTAAGAACAACTGACACATTGGGGTTGAATTTATTGGCGTTTTCCATAGATTGATTATCGCGCCCCGGTATCATCCTTACCTGACAGACTTTTTATGACCATGCCCCACCATTCACCTCTCCCAGCCCAAGCCGGGCTTAGCCTTGTCAAAACCTTGCTCACTGTAGCTGTCATCGGCGCAGTGCTGGCCGCTGCCGCTTGGTGGTGGGTGCGCCAGCCGCTGGTGCTGCCTGCAGGGGTAAATTCGGTCAACGTGGTGCTGCCTGCGGGCAGCTCGGCCCGCAGTGTGGCGCAGGCGGTGGTGGCTGCGGGTGTGGGCACACCGCCCAGCGCGCTGTACTGGTACTTTCGTGTCTCGGGCAAGTCGGCTGGTTTGAAGGCAGGCACGTATGAAATAGAGCAGGGCGACACACCGCAGCGACTTCTCAACAAACTGTACAACGGACTGCAAAGCCTGCGCAGCGTGACGATGGTGGAGGGCTGGAATATTCGGCAGCTGCGCACTGCGCTGGCCAAAGCAGACAGCTTAAAGCCCGACAGCCAAGCGCTGACGATTGATGCGCTGATGGCCAAGCTGGGCCGCCCCGGTGTGCACCCTGAGGGGCGGTTTTTTCCGGATACCTACAGCTATGCCAAGGGGTCAAGCGACATACTGGTGCTGCAAGCCGCGATGCGCGCGATGGACAAGCAGCTTGCAGCCGCTTGGGAAGCGCGCCAAACCGACTCACCACTCAAGTCGCCAGATGAGGCCCTGATCTTGGCCAGCATCATCGAAAAAGAGACGGGCAAACCGTCCGATCGCCCCGAAATTGGCGGCGTGTTCGTCAACCGCCTGCGCATCGACATGCGCCTGCAAACCGACCCTACGGTGATCTACGGCCTGGGCGAGACGTTTGACGGCAATATCAGAAAACGTGATTTGCAAGCTGACACGCCGTACAACAGCTACACCCGAGGCGGGCTGCCGCCCACGCCGATTTCCATGCCGGGCAAAGCCTCGCTCTTGGCCGCCGTGCAACCGGCAGATACCAAAGCGCTGTATTTTGTGGCCCGTGGTGACGGCACCAGCCAGTTCAGCGCCACCTTGGCAGAGCACAACAGCGCGGTCAACAAATACATTCGTGGACAGTAAATTGACCCATCCCACTTTGACTGCAGGTACCTTCATCAGCTTTGAAGGTATCGACGGCGCTGGCAAATCTAGCCATATCAGCGCTTTGGCAGACGCCTTGAGAGCGCAAAACCACACCGTAGTGCTCACGCGCGAGCCCGGCGGCACGCCGCTGGCCGAGCAGCTGCGCGATCTTGTGTTGCACGAGCCTATGGACCCGCTCACTGAAGCCTTGCTGGTGTTTGCCGCCCGGCGCGAGCACTTGGTGGGCGTGATTGAGCCTGCATTGGCGCGCGGCGATGTAGTGCTGTGTGACCGCTTCACAGACGCCAGCTTTGCCTACCAAGGCGCAGGCCGCATGTTTGACCTGTCTACCTTGGCATTTTTAGAGCGCACTGTGCAGTTCTCACCAGAGCTGCTGGCGCACAAGCCCGCCACCCAAGGCATTCGCCAGCCCGACCTGACGGTGTGGTTTGATGTGCCTCCCACCGTCGCAGCCGAGCGCCTGGCCGCAGCGCGCACGCCAGACAAGTTTGAGTCGCAGTCGCAGGCGTTTTTTGAGCGCGTGGCTGCTGGCTACGCGGCCCGCGCCGCTCTGCAGCCCGGCCGCTTTGCCCGTATCAACGGTCACCAAGCCATTGACGCAGTGCGCCAAGACGTGATGGGCGCTGTGCGCGCCAAAGGATATTTAAAGTGAGCGACGTGCTCGAATCCACTGGGCCACAAGCCTTGGCCCCATGGCTGGCCGTCCAGCGCGATGCGCTGCTGTCTCAGCGCGGCCACGCTTGGCTGCTGCACGGCCCCTCTGGTTTGGGTCAATACGAGCTGGCGCTGTCATTGGTGCAAGCCTGGCTGTGCGAAGCTACAGACAAATCTGCAGCCCAAGCTGCCTGCGGCCAGTGCGCCAGTTGCCACATGATTGCGGCCCATGCGCATACCGACTTGGTGGTGCTTATGCCCGAGACGCTGATGCTCGAGTGTGGCTGGCCACTGTCCGAAAAAGCACAAAAAGAGATCGACGACAAAACCCGCAAGCCCAGCCGCGAGATCCGCGTGGACGCCATGCGCAGCACGATTGAGTTTGCCCAGCTGACCAGCGGCAGGGGGCGCAGCAAGGCCGTGTTGGTCTACCCCGCAGAGCGCATGAACATAGCCACCGCCAATGCCCTGCTCAAAACCCTAGAAGAACCCACGGGCGACGTGAAGTTTGCCTTGGCCTCAGAGGCGGCGCACCAGCTGCTGCCCACCATTCGCAGCCGCTGCCAAAGCTTTGCCCTGCGCTGGCCGTCTGATGCCGAGTCTATTGCTTGGCTACGCAGTCAAAACGGCGCTGACAAGCTGGGCGACGCTGCGCTACGCACCGCGCTGGCAGCGGCAGGTGGGCGGCCTCTTGATGCCCTGCAGGTGATTGCAGGCGGCGCTATGCAAGCTTGGGCCAAGCTGCCCAAAGCGCTGCTGTTTGGCAACACCAGCGCAGTCGACGGCTGGGCCACCGCCACCGTGCTCGACGCCCTGCAAAAGGTCTGCCACGACCTGTGGGCCGTCAAGCTGGGCGCTGCGCCCCGATTTTTCAGTGCAGCCGACCTGCCCAAACCGCCGCCCGCCCGTGCTCTGTCAGCCTGGGGCGAGCAGCTCAAAACCCTCGCCCGCAGCATCGACCACACCTGGAAAGCCGAATTGTTGATCGAAGACCTTGTAAGCCAGGCCAAGATAGCCCTAAACTCTAGGCAATAGAGCAGCCCAAGCATAAAGACTTAAAACCTCCACGAGCCACATCCCATGAGCACTCCACCCAGCACTGCATCAGCCCCCTTATCAGCAGGCGCCACGTCTCTCTCGTCCACGCCACGGCCTAGTGTCATCCAGCTGGCTATTAAAGAAAAAGCCGCTTTATACGCGGCCTATATTCCGCTGTTCACCGAAGGCGGCGTGTTCATTCCCACAGCCCGCGAATACAAGCTGGGCGACGATGTGTATGTGCTGCTGACCCTGCCAGACGACCCTCAGCGCTACCCTATAGCGGGCAAAGTGGCGTGGGTCACCCCCGCCCGTGCTGCAGGCAACCGCACCCAAGGCGTAGGTATTCGGTTCCCGGTGGACGAAAAATCCAAGCTGCTCAAGCTGAAAATTGAAGAGATTTTGGGTGCCCATCTAGGCTCAGACCGCCCTACGCAAACCATTTAATACCAGGCAGCGCCGCGATGGCTGAGCAGTTTGATGCGGTTGCAGTGATTTGTAATGCACACTATTACTATTAAAAACATAGCAAACTATCTAATATCCACGTCGAAAAAATGCCTTTTTTTCTTCCAATAACCATCTGATTGATATAGCTAGCGGGTTTTGCCCACCCCCGTCTCACGCACTTCCCATACTCTCCTGTCTGCAGCCCATGTTTACCGATTCCCATTGCCACCTTAGTTTTCCCGAGCTGCGCAGCCAGATGCGGCAGATCCGTGAGGCCATGGCCCTAGCGCAGGTTACTCGGGCGCTGTGCATTTGCACCACCATCGAAGAGTTTGATGATGTGCACAGCCTGGCCATAGAGTACGACAACTTTTGGTCCACTGTGGGCGTGCACCCAGATAACGAAGGTATTTACGAGCCCAGTGTGGACGATCTGGTGCAGCGCTCGCAGCGGCCCAAAGTGGTGGCCATTGGCGAGACGGGCCTGGATTACTACCAAATGGAGGAGCGCAAAGGCGGGCGCACAGTAGCCGATATGGAGTGGCAGCGCGAGCGCTTTCGCACCCATATTCGCGCGGCGCACATTACCGGCTTGCCGTTGGTGATTCACACCCGCAATGCCTCAGACGACACGCTTCGTATCTTGCGCGAGGAAATGCAGCAGCAAACATCGGCACATTCCAGTGAACTCAGCGGGCAGAGCGCAACCGCCGCTGCAAGCCCCGTCACCGGCGTGTTCCACTGCTTCACAGAAAACATGGCCGTGGCCCGCGCTGCGCTAGACCTGGGCTTTTACATCTCTTTTTCAGGCATTTTGACTTTCAAAGCCGCTGCCCAGCTGCGCGAGGTGGCGGCCTATGTGCCCCTAGAGCGCTGCCTGATAGAGACCGACAGCCCGTATTTGGCCCCCATGCCGTACCGAGGCAAAACCAATAACCCTTCGTATGTCCCGTTTGTGGCCCAGCAGCTCGCTGCGCTCAAAGGCATCGATGTAGAGTCTGTAGCCCAAGCTACCAGCGCCAATTTTGACCGGCTTTTCAGCCATGCGCTTACCGCATAGTTGGTTTGCATGCACATTCAACGCATAAACCCATCATGATAAAACACTTTAAATATCTCATATATCTATATGTTTTAATTGGATTTTCTATCGCTAAAGCAGGCTCATATGAAGACTTTTTTAGTGCCATCGTGCGCGATGACACCAGCACCATCACCACCCTGGTTCTGCGCGGCTTTAACCCCAACACCTTAGATCCCAACAAGCAGCACGGACTGTACTTGGCTCTGCGCGCAGGCTCGCTCAAAGCCGCCAAAATCCTCATCGAGATTCCCCAGACCGATGTCAACATCGCCAACTCAGATGGCGAAACAGCGTTGATGATGGCAGTGCTCAAAGGCCAGGTGGAGCTTGCAGCGGCCTTGTTGGCCAAAGACGCCGATGTCAACAAAACGGGCTGGACACCGCTGCATTACGCTGCCACAGCCGGCAACAACGCACTGATTCGTATGCTGCTAGAAAAGTACGCCTACATCGATGCCGAATCACCCAACGGCAGCACGCCGCTGATGCTGGCCGCCATGTACGGCACGCCCAGCGCTGTCAAGCTGCTGCTAGAGGAAGGTGCAGATCCACTGATCAAAAACAGCCTGGGCCTCACAGCCGTCGACTTTGCCAATCAGGCCCAGCGCCAAGAAAGCGCCGACATGATTGGGGTGTTTTTGCGCAGCAAGCAGCCCAAGGGGAAGTGGTAATTTAGGCAGTTTTCCGACGTGGATATTAGATAGTTAGCTGCATATTTAATAGCAATAAATACCATTCTAAAAATCAAACTCTAAACTTAAGCGGGAGCTAACTGGTCGGCTACTGCGTCTAGAGCTTGCGCTACAACACCATGGGTTTGCAGGGTTCTGAGCAGGTTGTCGCTGATCAAGCGCTCACAGCGGCGGCGGGTCATAGAGTGTGGCTGGCCGCCGTGGCTGGCAAACATAAACAGCGTGTTTTTGTCGTTCACCCAGACCAGCTGTGCGCGCGTCCACTTGCGCTGCGAATACAAATCTACCCAGACGTTGATACGCAGGCTGTGCAACACTTGCTCTACCGAAACAGGCTGGGCCACTTGCTCAGCAGCTGCAGTGTCTAGTGCAGCCTCGGCCTGAGTTACGGCTGGGCTGGCAACTGCATCTTGCGAAGCATGGCCAGGTACACCCCCATCCTCTTTTTCATCAAACGCCAGTGTATCGCCTTGGGTGTTGGCAAAGGTATCTTCAAATCCAAACGCTGCCACGTCGTCTTTGCCTAGCCAAGGCTGCGCCGCTACTTTGGCCAGACGCTGCTCTGGCGTAGCCGCAGGCTCAGGCAGCTCCAGCGGCGCTGCGTCAGTGGTTTGCAGGTCGCGCTGGCTTTTCTGTCGGCGCAGATTCAGGGCAGGCTGGTGCAGACGCATTAAGGCATCAAAAAACGCAGCGTTGTCTTGGGGGTCGGTGCCCAGCATTTTCAGGCCCGCTTGCAGCTTACCTAGCAGACTAGGAACCATGCCAATCAGCTTGGCAGGGTGCTTCAAAATCAGCTTCGACTTAGAACTCCAGATCAAGTCTGACACCACCACCTTGAAGCCTTGGGGGTCAAGTTGCTTGTGGGTATCGGTCAGCTGGGCGTGTGCAATCACCAGCGCCCAAGGGCCAAACAAGAAATCCAGCACCACGCCAGCTGCAGCGTCCAGGTCAGGTCGCGTGCTGATTCCGTAGGCAATAGTGTCTGCCAGCGCTTGGCGCTCTTGTGTAAAGCGCAGCGCTGCCAGCGCGCGGTCTTTGTGCTCGGTGGCCAGTCGGTCTTGCTGGCCCCAGTCCATGTCCAGCGCAACCAGAGCGTCTTTAAAGGGCAGGGCGCTGTGAATCTGCAGTGCGTTAAGGCGCTTAAAACTGCCCTGCACTGAGCCTAAAAACTGTTTAAAGTCGGCGCCGAATTCGTCGTTGAACTGAAAACTGCGCTGCGCCACGCGTTCAAGCAAACGCCGTCCTGCATGGGCTTCCTCTATAAAAAAGCTAGGGTCAACCATAGCCAAGCGCAAGAGCGACGGCTCTAGCGCCACGATGGCTTCGCGTACAGGTGTGAGCAGGCGCGCGTTTTGTGCGACTTTATTAACCAGCTTGCGCACCATCTCAAGCGACAGCACCTGGCCTACATCTTTGGCTTGGGTTTTGAGCTCAGCGCGCACAATAGCGCGGTTGTTTGCCAGGCCATACTCACCCCACACAGCTTGGTTAAGCTGCGTCTGCGCATTGACCGCGCGGCTGGGCCGGTCAACCGCCGGCAGCTGGGTGTAGGCCAGATTGGCCGAGTCGTCTACATACTGCGCTACGCTGGGCTGCGAGGATGCCGTAGCCATTAGCTCGGCCAAGGCCTCTTCTTGCGTAGCGTAATACGATGCGGGCAGGGCGTAGCTGGCTCCTAGCGTGCCCCCTTGGTATAAAAAGTCCTGCAACAACGCGTCGTTATTTTCGACTCCGTCGAAATTACCGTATTGCGACATAGAGCGGTAAGCGCTTTGGGCTGGCGCGCCAGCATAGTCGGTCCATTGGCCTTGCGGCAGACTAAGGTTGCGCAATGGCTTGGGCGTGCCAGCAGACAAGCCTGCGCTCTGTGCCCCCAAGCCTGATGCCCCCGAACCAAACGTCCCGGCGCTAGACGGCAGTACGCTATATGCTACGGCTTGCACAGAAGCATCTTGAAGTCGAACGATGAGTTTGGCGTAAACCGAGTTGATCTCACGGCCCAAGGGCTTAGCAAAATACATGAACCACTGCAAACTAACCGCTGGTTCGCTGGCGACTGTAGCCATCAAATTGACCAGCGTTTGCACAAAAATCTCAGGCCGCAATGGATTGAGGTCAGGCCGTACTCTAGGCAGCCCTTGTACCGCGCTAATCAGCCGGTTGAGCTCTTCTAAATTACCCTCTAAGTAAGGCGACAACTGATGCAAAAAGCGCGTGGACGAAATAGCATGCGCAACATCAGCATCTTCGATCAACGATAAATCGGTATAACTGCTAAGACCTGATTTTGGCAAAAATGCTGACAGCGCAGACGTGGTGCTTTTGCCCACATCTTGGCTAGCATAATGAGGATGGGCAATGGTCTCCAGCGCCATGTTGGCACTAATTTTTAAGGCCTCAGTTAGATCGTCAATGTATTGCAAATTCAAAATCTGCGCGTTTTGCAGCAGCTCTCGCCAAGCGCTGGCAATCAGCAGCCGGTCGACGTTTTTTTGACTTTTGGATTCAGCGTTTTGCAGCTCGGATGCCACTGCTGCGACACATTTGCGTATGGCAGGTATAAACAGCCTAACGGTGTCTTGAATGCATATCTCTAAAATGGCAGGTGAACTCATGTAATGTGTATTTTATAGTTACATCGTATTAGTTGGGCTGACGACCATTCGCAATTAACTGGTATGGCCCAAATGTGCTCAATTATTTAATACTTCATACGATGTATATTATGTTAAGTAATATATATCAACCTAAACTATTTACTCCTGCAATGCACACAGCCCCCGCTCGTCCAACACCGCATTACTGGACCACAATCGTTTGTTTGTATCTGGCCGGGGTACTGGCCGCCGCGCAGCTGGGCAAGATGTCGGCGTTGGCGCCCATCATCAGCAAAGAGCTGAGTCTAAGCCTCACGTTCACAGGACTGCTAATCTCGCTGCTTGAGATGGGTGGCGCGCTGCTCGGATTTGTTGCTGCGGCAGTGGTCGACAAAATCGGTCAATCTAAAGTGCTCAAGGTTGGCGTTGGGCTGCTGGTGCTGGCGGGCTTGGGGCAAGCGGCCTCGGGCAGCGCTGCGAGCTTAATGGCCTGGCGCTTATGCGAAGGCATTGGCTATTTGGGCATAGTGATAGCAGCACCTATATTGATAGCCCGCGCTGCACCACCAGAGCAACGCAGCACAGCGATGGCGATGTGGGGCGGATTTGTGCCCCTGGGCTTTGCGTTAGGCTCAGTGTCATCGGGGTTCATAGGTGGTTGGTTTGGTTGGCGCTCGGCACCTCTGGCATGGGCTGGTGTGGCTTTGGCGGTGGCGCTGCTATTGACCCGCTTGCGAGTGGCAAGCCTTGGCGTGGCTCAAGAAGCTATGTTTACCAGACCTACCGCAGACCAGCAACAAGGCAGCCAAGCTAAAGCTAAAAAATCTCATCTCACCACACGACCCAATGCCAAAGTATGGGCGCTCACCCTAGGCTTTGGCTGCTACGCGATCTTTGCTGTCGGCGCTATTGCGGTGTTGCCGCTGTATTTGGTCAACCAAGCAGGCGCTTCGAGCCAATTGGCGGGGCTCATCACCGGGCTGGCGTCATTTTCTACCCTTGCGGGCGTGGCAGGCGCCGCTTGGTGGCAGCGCCCGCGCGCGCAGCAGCCTGCGCGCAAACAAGGCTGGATCATCGCTGTTGCCATCACCCTGCCCGCCCTGCTCTTGTTTGGTGTGTTTACCGAAGTGCCCCACCTCTGGCGCGCAGCAGCGCTGGCTGTGCTGCTCAATGCCGTGTCTGGCCTGTATGCGGGCTTAGCCTTTGCCTTGCTACCGCAAGTAGCGCCCAGCGAGAGCGAGCTCTCTGTAGCCAACGGCCTGCTACTGCAGTGCGGCGCCAGCGGCTCACTGCTAGGCCCCGTGCTGTTTGCCGCCAGCGCTAGCCACTGGGGCTGGCCGGGTGCAGCAGTGACGGGGTTGGTGGCATCAATGCTGTGTTTGGCGCTGATGCAAGCAGTTAAAACCCGCTCATAAAATACGAGCGCGACATGCAAGTCCCATCATGTTTCTGGGCTTGCAGTTCACGCTCTATTTACGCAAGCCCTGCAGCTTGGCAAATGCTCCGCCCATCGCCGTGTCTTGCGGTGCACGCCCAGGCGCATTGAAATTGCCCCTGCCCGGTCCGCCTGCGCCCTGCCCTCGGCTTGACTCAAAACGGTTCTC
>JANPDG010000095.1:0-21774 GCA_031431335.1 Polaromonas sp.
CTTTTCCGACGTGGATATTAGATAGTTTGCTATTAAATATATAGTAAATAAATTATTCAATAGCAAAACTATCGTAGCAAAATACTTGATCGTATGCGCTGGCATTTCGGCATGTAGGGCCACTGGTTTGGCGATGCTTTGCAGGTGTAGTTTATTTGCCTTGGAGCGCTGCAACCACATGCTGTGCCACCAGCGCGCTAGACGCTGGGTTTTGCCCGGTGATCAAGTGGCCGTCGCGCACCGCGTAAGGCGCCCAGTCGGGGCCGCTTTCAAACACGCCGCCCAGCTGGCGCATTTTGCTTTCCAGATGAAACGGCACCACATCCATCAGGCCAGCAGCGGTTTCCTCTTGATTGGTAAAACCGTTGACCTTTTTGCCCAACAAAATGCTTTTGCCGTCGGTGCGCAGCGCGCCCACCAAGCCTGCGGGGCCGTGGCACACCGCTGCCGTGGGCTTGCCAGCGTTAAAGCATTCAGATACCAGCCGTGCAGTGGCGGTGTCAGTGGCGGTGTCCCACATGGTGCCGTGGCCGCCGGGTAAAAACACGGCGCTGAAATTGGCCGCTAGCATGTCGGCAGTTTTAAAGGTGGCGTTGAATTTGCCCATGGCTACAGGGTCGGCCAAAAAGCGTTTTACAGTGCTGCCCAAGTCCTCAGGCTTGACCACCACAGAGTCGGCCACAAACGGTGGTGTGCCACCCTTGGGCGAGGCCAGCGTCACATCAAAGCCGGCGTCAACCAGCGCGTAGTACGGCGTGGTCAGCTCTTCGGCCCAAATGCCTGTGGGTTTGCCTGTGGTGCCCAGCTGGTCATGGGAGGTCACGATCATTAATACGGGATGCATGCTCAGAGTCCTTTCAAAAACACAAGACTTGACTGTATTAGCAATCCTGCCTGAGATAAATACGCTATATTTTGTTTTACTTAATACGTTGTGTAATGAATAAAAGGCTGTATGGACGCATTTCAAACCCAGCTGAGCACGATAGCGCTGTTTTGCAAGGCGGCTGAGCTGGGCGGTTTTACCAAAGCCGCGCAGGCACTGGGCCTCACCCCCGCTGCGGTGAGCCGAGGGGTAGGGCGGCTAGAGGAGCGCTTGGGGCTCAAACTGTTTCGGCGCACCACGCGCAGCATGCAGCTGACCGACGATGGCCAGCTGTATTTTGCGCAGTGCCGCGCCGCGCTGGCGCAAATTGACGACGCCGAGCGCAGCATCACCGGGCAGCACAGCGAGGCGCGCGGCGTGCTGCGCATCAGCGTGCCCAGCACCTACGCCCACTACCGCTTGCTGCCGCGCATGAGCGCGTTTCGCGCGCTGTACCCGTATGTGGAGCTGGATATCAACATTTCTAACCGCAATATCGACTTTATCGATGAAGGCTACGACGTGGCCATTCGCTTGGGCGAGCCGCCCGACTCGCGCTTGGTGGCCCGCAAGCTCGAAGACGCCCGCGTAGGCGTGTACGCTAGCCCTGCCTACGTGCAGGCGCGCGGCGCGCCCACCGGTTTAGTGCAGCTGCAAGACACAGCGCAGCACACGCTGCTGCCCTTTGTGCTGCCCAGCACGGGCCGCACCATGCCGTGGTTGTTGATGCAGCACAGCCAGCCTGTCGAGATTGTGCCGATGAGCAGCGTGCATGTGTCTGAAGACCCGATTGGCGCTGTCAGCCTGGCGCGCGCAGGCATGGGGCTGGTGCAAACATTTGACTGGGTGGCACAGGCCGCGCCCGGCGGCTTGGTAGAAGTGCTAGCCGACCACGCAGGCCGCAGCAAACCGTTTTACTTGCTGTACCCGCAAAACAAACACTTGGCCACCAAGGTCAGAGTGTTGGTAGAGTTTTTGGTGAAAAATTAAGCAGTTTTCCGACGTGGATATTAGATAGTTTGCTATATATTTAGTAGTAATTACAAGCAGTGCAGCATGCTACTATCTGGTCGAGCCATCGCACTTCAAACTCCATGCCCACATCTTCTGCCTACTCCCCCACCGCGCCCGACAACGCAGCCAACTTCAAACCTGCGGGCGACGATGTGTTTGGGCGCATTGCATCGCGCTACGATCTGCTGTGTGATGTGTTTAGCTTGGGTATTCACCGACTGTGGAAAAATGAAGTCGCAAAAATCATTGCCCAAGAAGAGTGGGGCACGCTACTAGACGGCGCTACGGGTACGGGAGATATTATTGTGCGGGTACTGTCACACCAGCTGCCAGCGCACCGCACCATCATCGCCTCCGACATCAGCGCGCCCATGCTGGCCATTGCCCAGCGGCGCTTGGGCGCACATGCTGGCCGGGTGCAGATTCAAAACCTTGATGCGCAGGCCATGCCGTCGATTGCCAGTGCCAGTGTCGATGCGTATTCGATTTCGCTGTGCCTCAAAATCTGCAACCGCCAGTGGGCGCTGCAAGAGGCGCTGCGCGTGCTCAGGCCCGGCGGCCGCATCATTGTGCTGGAGGCCTCAAACATTCGCTGGCGCTGGCTGCACAGCGCGTATTTGGCCTACATGTCGGTGTGCATGCCGATCATTGGCTACTTGGCCACGGGCGGCGATGCGTCAGCTTATAAATATTTGCTGGCGGGGGTGAAAGACTTTCCTACCGCCGAGGCGCTGGCCACTGAGATGGCGGCGATGGGTTTTGTGGATGTGACGTTTGAGCGCTTGTCGCTGGGGATTATGGCGATTCATACGGCGCGAAAGCCGAATGGAGCTTAAGCGCTAGACATTCAAAACTTCTGCGGCCTGACCACCTGCACATCGGTAAAAAACAAGCTCACACCGTAGTTGGGTGCGTACTGCGCTATGACATGCTGGGCAATAGTGTCGGCCACAGGGGCATCGCAAATAATTTTGATCTCAATCATGCGGTCAGCCTCCCATGCGCCCTCGTGGGTGGCGTGCTGCGAGCCGCCGCGCACGTCGTACACCGTGTAGCCCTGCGCGCCCAGGCGCTTGGCGTCGGCAATCAGGCGCTTTTCTAGTGCTGCTTCGGTGATGATGACGAGGAGCTTTTTGGGGTGGGTGGTCATGCGGGTCTGCTTTTGAAGGTGTGACGGGTTAGGCCAAAGCTTGCGCCAGCTTGAGGTACAGCGGGATGCCCACAATCACGTTAAACGGAAACGTAATGCCCAATGCCGCTGTGATCGACAGCGCTGCATTGGCCTGCGGCACGGCAATACGCATGGCAGTGGGTGCGGCAATATAACTGGCGCTGGCCGCCAAGGTGGCCATGATGGCGACGCCGCCGGTGCTTAAGGCCAGCAGCTTGCCGCCCAGCGCGCCCAGCAGGGCTAGCAGCATAGGCACAACCAGCGCAAAAGCAATCAAACCAAAGCCGTAGCGCTTAAGCTCGCCCAGCCGCGCGCCAGCCACCAAGCCCAGCTCCAGCAAAAACAGCGCCAATACGCCTTTAAATAAAATGGTAAACAGCGGCGCAATGGGCGCAATACCTGCCTCGCCCATGGTGGTGCCAATCAAAAGTCCGCCCACCAAGAGCAACACCGACTTGCCTAAAAACACATCGTGCACCAAAGCGCTCCAGCCGCTTTGCACAGGCGCTACGCTGGATTGACCTGCATTTGTATCTGCCGCGCCTGTTCGTCCCGCAAACCAGCGCGCCAGCGCAATGCCCGCCACAATACCCGGTGCTTCTAGCAGCGCCACCCACAGCGCAGCATGCGCCTCAAACGCGACCTGTTGCTGCAGCAAATACGCGCTGGCCACCGCAAATGTGACCACGCTCACCGACCCATAGTGCGCCGCCACCGAGGCAGCGTCAAAACCGCCCAAGCCCACCAGCTTGCGCAGCACAGGGTAGAGCAAACAGGGAATCGCCAAACCCATACCCAAACACCACAGCACTTGGGGCAATATGGACTCCATACTTTGCTTAGACAGCTCCACCCCGCCTTTAAGCCCAATGGCCAGAAGCAGATAAATGGACAAAGTTTCGTACAGCGCCCCCGGTAAAGCCAAGTCGCTTTTGACCAAGCGGGCAAATAGGCCCAGTACAAAGAAGAGAACTACAACATCTAACATCAGGAAACTATGATTTATATAGCAAACTATCTAATATCCACGTCGGAAAACTGCTTATTTTGACAACAAATTGTTTACTTGTGAGATGTCTTCAGGCTTGAGTGTGCCGTTGGCTTGGCGCAATTTCAGGCCGCCTACCAGCACGTCGTAGCGGGCTTTGGCCAGGTCGCGTTTGGTTTGAAACAGTTGGCTTTGGCTGTTGAGCACGTCGATGTTGATGCGCACTCCCACTTGGTAGCCCAGCTTGTTGGCCTCTAGCGCGCTTTGGCTGGAGGCCTCGGCGGCCTCTAGGGCTTTGACCTGGCCTTGGCCTGACAGTACGCCAAAATAAGCGGTGCGGGTAGCTTGGGCGATGGCGCGCTTAGCGCCTTCCAGGTCGTTGCGGGCTTTGTCTTCGAGGGACAGGGTTTCTTTGATGCGGTTTTGGGTGGCAAAGCCTGCAAACAGTGGCAAATTGAGCACCACACCGATGCTGGTGGTGTTGGCGCGGTTGTTGGCGGGCGGCACGTTGAGGGTGCGGTTGATGCCGTAGCTGGCGTTCAGGTCGACGGTGGGCTTGTGCCCAGCTTCGGCTTTTTGGGTTTCGAGTTTGGCAACATCCAGTGCCAGTTGGGCTGACTTGATGCTGGGGTGGACTTCTTCCGACTGCGCTACCCAGGCATTCACATCAGCAGGCAAGGGCGGCGGGAGCGTGAGAGGCAAAGCCAAGGGGCGCGGAGCAGAGTTGGTTTGGCCGACCAGTTGGTCGAGCGCAATCTTTTTGACGCGCAGGTCGTTGTCGGCGGCGATTTCTTGGGCGACGACGAGGTCAAAGCGGGCTTGGGCTTCGCGGGTGTCGGTGATGGTGGAGGTGCCGACCTCAAAGTTACGCTTGGCACTGGCCAGTTGCTCGGCAACAGCGGCTTTTTGGGCTTTGACAAAAGTCAGGCTGTCTTGGCTGGCCAGCACATCAAAATATGCTTGGGTGACGCGAATGATCAGGTCTTGCTCAGCGGTGGTGAGCGCGGCTTGGGCTAGGGATGCTTGTTTGTCGCCTTGCGCTGCACTAGCGAGGTTAGCGGGGCGGTACAGGGGCTGGCTGGCGCTGAGTGTGAGGTTTTGCGAGGTGGGGTTGCGCGTCACATCGGGGTTGGTGTTGTTGACATTAGAGCGGCTCATGCCTGCGCTAAGGCCCGCTGTGGGGTACAGCCCGGCTTTGGCTTGCTCCGCTTTGAACAGGTTGGCGTCAAACTGCGACTTGGCCGACTGGTAGGTGGCGTCGTATGCGCGGGCGGCTTCGTACAGGTTGGACAGGCTTTGGGCCTGCGCGCCAGAGGCAAACGCAGCGCTGACAGCGCAAACCAAGGGAACCAGAGAGGGTGATGCGGAGAATTTTTGCATGGGGTTGCCTTTGGGATGCTTGAAAAATTGACGAGCTCAGTATGGTTTCAATACGGCTTTAATACGGTCTTAATACTGCGGTACGCTGGGGTCAGCCTCAGCGCTCCAAGCGCTGACACCGCCAGCAATATTGACCACTTGCTCAAATCCGTTTTGCTCTAAATAGCGCGCAACATGCTGGCTGCGAATGCCGTGGTGGCACAGGCAGGCAATGGGCCGATCTACGGGCAGCTCGGCTAAACGGGCGGGAATATCTTGCATCGGCATGCTCAGCACATCGAAAGCGGCTGCCGCGTTCAATGGGCGTACGCCAGCGGTGTGAAACTCCCAGGCTTCGCGCACGTCCAGCACCAGCGGAGCAATGCCGCCCAACCCAGCAATCCACTGGGAAAATGCGGCAGGACGAATTTGCGCAATCATGCGATGGGCTTAAAAACTGAATTTGGAGTCTTCGCCAAAGCCACTCAGGCGCGGGGCGATGGTGTCCCAGGGCTGCTTGGTCACAGCGTTGCCTTGGGCGTCTTTGGTGACAAATGTGGCGCGCATAACGGGCTCCTCGCCCACGATAGCGGCCAAACGGCCACCTGGCTTGAGCTGGGCCAACACAGCAGCAGGCACATGGGCCACCGAGCCAGACATCACAATCACATCAAACGGGCCATCCACGCTCAGGTCTTTAGAGCCGTCGGCTGTGCGCACCTCGCAGTTGTGGATGCCTGCTTTTTGCAGGTTGTCACGGGCAGTTTTGGCCAGTTCGGGCACGATCTCCAGGCTGATGACGCGCTGGGCACGGTGGGACAGCAACGCTGCCATGTAGCCGCTGCCCGTGCCGATCTCGAGCACTTTTTCGTGCTTTTGAACGCCCAAGTCTTGCAGCATGCGGGCTTCGACTTTGGGTGACAGCATGCTGGCACCATGGCCTAGTGGGATGTCCATGTCGACAAAAGCCAGCGCTTTGTGTGCCAGCGGGCAAAAGTCTTCGCGTTTGACGCTGGCCAGCAGGGCCAGCACATGGGTGTCGAGCACGTCCCATGGGCGGATTTGCTGTTCAATCATGTTAAAGCGGGCTTGTTCGATGTTCATACGAGTGAAGTAGGTTGGGTGAAGTAATTGGGGGGCTTACTCTGCAGAATCAACAGAGCGGGCCAAACCCTCTATTTTAGTGGGGCTGGGCGTGGCGCGCGGCTTGGCGGCAAACAAGCGCTTAAACCAAGAGGCTAAATCGTCCATGTAACAGTACATGACGGGTACAACCACCAAGGTCAGCAGCGAAGACGTAATCACCCCGCCAATGACTGCCTGGCCCATCGGCGCGCGCTGCTCAGAGCCTTCGGTCAAGGCAAAAGCCAGTGGCACCATGCCAAAGATCATCGCCAGCGTGGTCATTAAAATAGGGCGCAGACGCACTTTGGCCGCCAAGAGCAGGGCCTCGTGGCGGCCCAGGCCGTCATGCAGGTGATTGCCTTGTGCGTCCAGCACAGGTTCGCGCGAGCGGATGGCAAAGTCCACCAGCAAAATAGCATTTTTGGTGACCAAGCCCATCAGCATGACAATGCCAATGACTGAAAACATCGACAGCGTAGAGCGAAACATCAAAAGCGCCAGCACCACGCCAATCAAGGTCAATGGCAGCGCCGTCATCAGCGCAATAGGCTGCAAAAAGCTCTTGAACTGGCTGGCCAAAATCATGTAGATGAAGATAACGGCCAGGGCTAGCGCCGAGATGGCGTAGCCAAACGATTCTTGCATATTTTTAGCGCTACCGCCAAACACATAACTGTAGCCTGGCGGCATATTCAGAGTGTCCAGCGCTTTGCGCACATCGGCAGTGACCTCGCCGGGTGCACGGCCGTATACGTTGGCATTGATGGCCACTTCGCGGGTCAGGTCGCGTCGGTTGATTTGGTTGGGCCCCGTGGACTCGCGCACGCTGGCCACTTGGTTAAGCCGCACCACGCGCGTGCTGCCATCAAGGTTGGACGACACGATCAGAGGCAGGCGCTCCAGGTCTTGCGGCGTGTTGCGCGCATCAGGCGAGAGGCGCACATTGACGTCGTAGGTTTGGTCGTCGCCAGCGCGCCAGTTGCCCACGGTTTGGCCAGCGACCAAGGTGCGCAGACTGGTGCCGATTTGGTTGGCGCTAAGGCCCAGGTCTGATGCGGCTTCGCGGCGCACATCAATCTCAATGGTGGGCTTGCTGGGCTTGACGCTGGAGTCTAGGTCGACCAGACCGTTGATACCGCGAATTGCGTTTTGCGCTTGTACGGCCAAGCGCTCTAGCTCTTTAAGGTCTGTACCTTTGAGCGAAAACTCCAGGGCCTTGTTACCGCCCACTGAGTCAGTCAAACCTGCTTGCGTCACGGTGATGCCCGCAATGCGGGTAAGCCTGTCGCGCAGGCGGGCCGAAAATTTGTCTACGTTGTCGGTGCGCTGTTTACGGTCGACCATGCGGATGTAGACCGAGGCGTAGATTTTGCCCTGCGCACTGCCGGTGTTGATGGTGGACAGGGTGTAGCGCACCTCAGGGAACTCGCGAATGATGGCTTCGACTTGGCGGGTTTTGATCTCGGTGGCTTCCAGAGATGAGCCCACAGGAGTGTAGAAGCTGACATTGGTCTCGCCAAAATCTGCTTTGGGCACAAACTCTGTGCCCAGCAGCGGCACCATAAAAATGCTGCCGATAAAGATGCCAAGTGCCAGTGCCAAGGTGGTTTTTTTGAACTGCAGAGCCCAAGTCAAAATGCGCTGGTAGGCATCGGCCAAGCGGTCTGTGGCGCGGTCAAACCAATGGGTGACGCGGCCTATGGTTTTGTCGTACCAAGTCACAGGCGCGTAAGGCTTGCCTTGCTGGTCGATGGCCGGGTCATGCCAGATGCTGGACATCATGGGGTCGAGCGTGAAGCTGACAAACATCGATATCAGTACCGCCGCCACAATGGTGATGCCGAACTCATGAAAGAACTTACCGATGATGCCGCCCATAAAGCCGATGGGCAGAAACACGGCCACAATCGACAGCGTGGTGGCCAGCACGGCCAGGCCAATTTCTTGGGTGCCATCGAGCGAGGCTTGATAGGCTGACTTGCCCATTTGAATGTGCCGTACGATGTTCTCGCGCACTACAATGGCGTCGTCAATCAATAAGCCTACGCACAAGCTGAGCGCCATCATGGTGATCACGTTGATCGTGAAGCCAAAGATGTACATGAATAAAAATGTGCCAATTAAGGCAATGGGCAAGGTGAGCCCCGTGATCACGGTAGAGCGCCACGAGTTTAAAAACAAAAACACGATCAGCACGGTGAGCAGCGCACCTTCAATCAAGGTGCGGCGCACGTTGTCTACCGACACCCGGATAGGCCGTGAGCTGTCCACAATCGGCTCGAGCCGGATGCCGGGTGGCAAGCTGGGAGCCAGTTCGGCCAAAGTCTTTTTCAAGCCGTCAACTACGTCGATGGTGTTGTCGTCCTGGGCTTTTTGCACCGTGAGCAGTAAGGTGCGCTGGCCGTTGTAAAGCGCCAAGCTCTCGGCCTCTTGCGCGCCGTCGTTCACACGGGCGAGCTGGCCGACAGTGATGGGAATACCTGCCTTGCGCGTTACGATGATGTTGGCAAAGTCTTCGGGTCGCTGCACGCGAGACAGCACTTGTGCTACGCGCTCTTGCGTAGGCGAGCGAACGGCACCTACGGGCAGGTCTTGGTTTTCGCTGCGCACGGCGCTGGCTACCTGGTCTGCGCTGACACTGTTGGCTTCTAGGGCTTGCGGGTTGAGGTAAATATTGATTTCACGCTTGGTGCCGCCCACCAAGCTCACAGAGCCTACACCGCGCACGTTTTCTAAGCGTTTTTTCAGGTATTGCTCCGCCCAATTGGTCAGCTCTACGGCATTGGGCGGCTTGCCTTTGCTGGCATCAGGGATGACAGCAAGCGACCACACAGCGCGGCTAGATGGGTCAAAGCGCAGCACGCGCGGCTCTTTGACTTCGGTGCGCAAGTTAGGGCGAATGGCGGCTACTTTTTCGCGCACGTCGTCGGCGGCTTTTCGGCCATTCATGCTCAGGTTGAACTCAATGACCACTACCGACTGACCCTCGTAGCTGCGTGAGGTCAGGGCGTTGATGCCAGCAATGGAGTTAACGCCTTCTTCAATTTTTTTGGTGACTTCAGTTTCTACAATTTCGGGCGCAGCTCCTGGGTAGTCGGCCACCACCACCACTACTGGAAAATCCACGCTGGGGAACTGGTCAATCTTGAGCCGCTGGTAGCCAAATACGCCCAGCACCACCAGCGCCAACATGACCATGGTGGCAAAAACGGGGTTTTTAAGACTAACGCGGGTGAACCACATGGCACTGGGTATTTATTTAGCTGCTGACACAGCTGCTGCGGGAACGGCTATGGCTTGACCGACATTAGCAGTTGCCGCTGTACTCGTAGCCAGCTTGACTTTGGTGCCCTCACGCAGAGGACCAGCGCTGCCCAACGTCACTACTGCGCCTGCGGCAATATTACCCACGGCCACCATGGTTAAGCCTTGCGCCTCACCTCTTGCGCCAAGCTCCACGGTTTGGTGCACGACAGTGTCACCGCGCACTACTTGCACATAGGGCGATGGTTTGTCGGTTCGCACTGCAGCTAAAGGCACGCTTAAAGTTTGCACTTTGGCGGTTGCTAAAGTGCCCTGGGCAAATAGACCTTGTCGTAAACCGGGTGTAGCCGCAACGCTCAGGTAGACCAGCACGCTGCGGCTGCCAGCGACTGCGCTGGGGTTAATACGGCCAACTACAGCCTGCACGCTGCCTTCTCGTCCTTCGAATCGCAGCGTTGCAGCTTGCCCCACCCGCACGTCAACCGAGTCTGCTGCGGCAAGGGGCGCTTCTAGCTCTAGGCGGCTGATGTCAATGATTTCAACGATTCGCGCGTCAATACCCACCCGCTCGCCCGGTTGGGCCAGTCGCTGCGACACTAGGCCCGAGATAGGCGCTTTGAGTACTGTGTCATCGAGCGACTTGCGGGCTATATCGACGGTGGCCAGTGCTGATGCATGGTTTGATTTAGCCGACTCAAGACTGGCCACCGAGGTATCGAGCGCGGTGCCTGAGATGAAGCCTTGGTTGACCAGTGCTTTGTTGTTGTCGTATGTGCGCTGGGCAATGGCAATTTGTGATTTGGCTGCATCGGCGCTGCGCTGCGCCTGTGTGACGCGGGCTTGGTACTCGGCAGCATCGACGCGAGCGATGATTTGGCCTGCTTTGACGGTGTCGCCCTCGCGCAGAGTCAATCCTTGAAGTTCACCGCTTACGCGGGCTTTGACTATGGCGCTGCGCGCGGCCTTAAGCGCGCCTGAGACGGGCAAACCTTCAGACAGTTCGCGTACCTGCGCAGTGCTGACATCGCTGGCCAATAGTTCGACGATGGTTTCGGGCTTGGCTGCAGCTACTTTGGCTTGCTCAGCTTTGCGGGCATTGGCAGTGCGCAGCAAAGCTGCAGCCACCACCGCTATGACGATCAAAGCGAGCAACCATTTCCAGTATTTTTTCATGGGTAGTTCGGCTACAGATTGTGTTGCAGTTACAGAGATAAGCTAAGCCGTTTTACGCAAGCCGTGCACCACCATATCGGCTTGGGCGTTGATATAGCGCACTGGGTCTAGCTGCTGATCGCCGCTGACGCAGCAACCCATCGAGTGTTTCCAAGTGACCAAGTGGATCAGCGGTGACAAGATGCTGAAAATGGCGTAGTCCATATCGACAGCGCGAAACTCAGCTCGGTCGATACCGCGCTGAATAATGCTGCGCACCAAGCGGTGATTGGGCTCAATGACTTCGGCGTAATAAAACGCTGCCAAATCAGGAAAGTTGGTGGCCTCGCTCATCATTAGTTTGGTGAGTCCAGACGCTTTGGTAGAGCCAAAACGATCCCACCACATGTGCATCATGTACGGTATCAGCTCTGCCGTTGTGCCATTGAAACCTTCTAACGCTGCAATGCCTTCGCTGATCGTCTGGCCCATGTTCTGCCGTACTACGGCTTTGAACAAATCTTCTTTGCTTGGAAAATATAAAAAGAGCGTGCCTTTGGATACACCTGCGCGCTGCGCCACTTCTTCTGCCCTGGTGGCAGCGAAGCCTTTTTCTACAAACAAGTCGAGAGCTGCTGCCAATAGCTCGCCCGGACGTGCTTCTTTGCGTCTTTCGCGTTTGACAGCGGCAGTGGGTTCGAGAGGTGACACAAAAATAATTAATGACTGATTGGTTAGTAATATAGCCTAAGCCATTGCACCGGTCAAGCTAAGGTCTATTGCCCCATCACCAGACCTAACCATTCCCGTAAAATTTGCCGCGAATGCGTGAGCCCATCCGCACTGGGCAGCCATTCGAGCAAAGAGCTCCCCACAGGCTCAGTAAAAGCCATAGGGGCTGGAGTAACAGTCAAACCAGCCGCTTCAAAAGCCCGCTTGGCACGCGGCATATGCCATGCGTGGGTGACTAAAGCAATGTGGGTTACATTGTCTTTTTGCAGCATGGCCGCAGTCAGCGCAGCGTTCTCGCGGGTGTCACGCGCGCTGCCCTCAAGCCAGCGCAGAGGGGGCAAAGAAAGCTGGGCTAACCACCGTGCTACGGCAGCGGCTTCGGTATCGGACTGCGCGCTGGCAGCGCGGCCCTGGCCACCACTAAAGCCTAAAGGCAGACCACTCTGTTTGGCCAACACCACGCCGTAATGCATCCGTGCAATAGTAGCCCCGCCAGGCTGCGCCGCACCATATTCGCGACTGGCGGATTCTGCGCCACCGCCTAAGACGAAGATGGCTTGTGCTTTATTGTCTAACAAAGTTTGCTTTGTCTCTAATGGCGTTATCACCGCAGTTTGCGGCAAGATGCTGCGGTCAAGCCATATTGCAACCCCATTGCAAGAGACCGCCCAGAGCAATGCCAAGCTGACAAATAAGGTGGCATGGCCCAAGCGTTTGCTGCCGCGTGAGGCTAACAACAAGCCGAACAGCGCCAGTAAGATGAGACCTCCAGGCGGCAGTACCAATGCAGTGAGAACAGGCTTTAAATAGGCGATTTCAACTGGCATGGGGCAACGATCTAACGGTTAGTGGTGATATTGAATGAAGCAGTTTTGGAGAAAAATAGAGCACTTTTCCGACGTGGATATTCAATAGTTAGCTATTAATTAAATAGCAAATGGATGTGACTCTACACGCCAATGACGCCTTGGCTCCCTGACTGAGTTCCCAGTCTGTGCAGGCGCGCATAGTGACCGTCTAGAGCGATCAACTCGCTGTGCGTACCTAGCTCTAAGACACTGCCGTGGTCAATGACAGCGATACGGTCAGCATGTTCGATGGAGGAGAATCGGTGCGCGATGACAATCGTTGTGCGGCCTGCGCTTAGGCGTTTCATAGCAGATTTAATCGCTTGCTCTGACTCTGTGTCGAGCGCAGAGGTGGCCTCGTCCAATACCAAAATAGGTGCATTTTTATACACGGCTCTGGCAATAGCTAAGCGCTGGCGCTGGCCACCAGACAGCTCGCGTGCATCATGCCCAGTCTGGGTGAGCACGCCCAGTGGCAGGCTGGCCACGTGATCGGTCAAGTTCGCTGCGGCCAAAGCTGCGTGTACGCGGGAAAGGTCAATGTCTTGGCCCAGTGCGACGTTGGCTGCAATGGTGTCGCTGAGCATGACCACATCTTGGCTCACAAAGGCCATTTGCCTGCGCAGATCGGTGATGTTCCACTGCGTCACGTTCACGCCGCCCACAGTCACACTGCCGCTGGCCAGTTCAACAAACCGGGGCAGCAAGTTGACCAAAGTGGTTTTGCCTGATCCCGAGCTTCCTACCAAAGCCAGAGTCTCGCCGGGCTGCACATGCAGGCTAATGCCTTGTAGGACATCAGTTTGCGAGTTTGCGTAGCGCACCACGGCCTTGTCAAACTTCACATCTGCCTGAGCGAGCACCCCGGCTACGCGGTAGTCGCCACTGGTCTCAAGTGGGGTGGTTTCAATCAGATCAAGTCCGCGCTCAATCGCAATCAAACCGCGTGTAATTTGTCCAGATACCTCAGACAAATGCTTTAGTGGGGCTATCAGCATCAGCATGGCTGTAGTAAAGGCTACAAAACTGCCCACGGTGCTGCCGGTGGAGCTGCTTTGCCAAAGTGCCACGCAAATCACAGCTGACAAGGCAATGGAGGCCAATATTTGGGTCAGCGGCGTCATCAAGGAGTTAGCCACTGCAGATTTCATGGCCAGCCTGCGCAGGTGCTGGCTGAGGTTTGCAAACCGCTCTGCTTGGCTGGCCTGTGCGCTGTGGATGCGCACGCTGCGGTAGGCCAGCACATTTTCTTCAACCACGTAGGCCAGCTCGTCAGTAGCCGATTGGCTGGCCTTGGTCAGACTGTGCAAGCGCTTGGTCAGCAACTTCATGACGATCGCTACCGCAGGAAAGATCAAAAACACAATCAGCGTGAGCTTCCAATTGAGGTAGACCAAATAACCCAGCAAGGCCACCAGAGTTAATGAGTTGCGCAATAACGATAACAGCGAATACACCAGCAAGTTAGCGCCGATCTGAACCTCATAGACGATGGTGTTGACCAAACCGCTGGCTGTGTTGCTGCTAAAAAGCGATGGATGTGCATTTTGTAGCGTATCAAAGAGGTTTTGGCGCATGAGCACCATGCTGCGATTGCTCATGGTGGCAAGTGCAAACTGAGCTACAAAGCCTGCAGCTCCGCGCACTGTGAATACGCCTACTAACGCGACTGGAATCGTCCACAAAGCCAAACTACCCGCACTAAAGCCTTTGTCTAAAAGAGGCTGCATTAGTGCAGGAATTAGCGGCTCGCTCAGAGCCACAATGATTACCGCGGCCAACATGAGAGTGAAGTAGGCTGCGTTACCCTGGGCATAGGGCGCAAGGCGGCGCAGGCGTACGATGGTGGGTTTCACAATTTTGAGCCAAATGCTGATGGGGTCAGGCTTAAAAAATAGTTAGAGAAAAAATTAAGCATGGGTAGATTGTGCAGCCTTTGAATGCCCGCCATGAATGAGCGCAAGACAAATACCCAGACCTACACAGAAAAAGTCGCCAATACCGATCCCATAAAGTGGTGAGTTGAACATTCCCGCAACAATTAAGGCGGCAACCACAGATTGCAGGGTTCGAGCGTCGTTCGGGGCCATTTTGCGTGAACGAATAAGCAGTGCAACTATTAACCAGCACAACATTAACAATCCCACTATGCCTGCCTCAACTGCCCAGAGCAAAAACATTTGATGCGGATTATCGGTTGTGAGGGTCGTGATATCAGCTTTTTCAGATGCTAGCCTTGTGTATTCTTTGTTCCAACTGCCTGTTCCGTGTCCTAAAACCGGACGCTCTTTGATGGCATTAAGTGAGGTTTCCCAAAACAGCAGTCGCTGGCCTGAAGATGTTGAAGTGTTTGCTTTGACGTAATAAGACTTAACTTCGTCTTGAAGTAAATAAGTACGTTCGAGAAATTTCTGTGAACTGACTGCAAGTCCTGCAATCAGCAGGACGGGAACAAAAATAGAAGCCCACTTTAGCCGGGTTGGTAGCTCGTAAATAACGGCAAGCACGATGACAACCAGTGCAACCAAATGCCCGCTACGCCCTATCAAAAATCCTAAAGTGTGGATCAGTGTCGAAGTCGCAATACCTATGGCCCACCACTGGTTGCCTCGACCCAAAATCCAGTCACGCTGATGCCACGCAATAGCAATCAGCACTGCTTGCGATATGGATTGCTCTAAATAGGAACCAAAAACTGCGTAGCTTGTCACGGCAGTTTTTGCTGTTGCCCAAGGCACAGCCACCCCCCAAACCAAGAGCCAAGCGCTGAGCATGACAAAAATCTGTCCTATGACAAAAAACCTCAGAACTGTTCGCGCCTCGCCATAGGTGTAAATCAGCAGATAGACCACGGGAATGGCGATGAGTCTTGCATGACGGGTCCAAGCATTTAAAGCAACGGGATCGTTTGTCGAGGTCCATAAAAGTGACAATGCCATGTACGCGATGGCAACCAACACAATCCAACTGATGCTGTTTTTTAAACTCTCGTCACGTTGGCTTTGGACGGTGCGCTCAGATGAGTTCGTAAAAATAATGACCGCTAAAGCCAAGCCGAATAGGACAAGCCTGCCTAACGCAGAGATCGCAGTGCCCAAACTAGGTGAAACTGCGACAAAGCACAGCAATACAAGCCTAATATTCGCGCTCAGATGATGTTTAATTGCTTTCGCTGCAACAAATAAGCTCATTGATTTTTTTGTCGACTTTGAAAGTAAAGCCTGAGATATTTGTAATAAGTAGTTTGTCCGTTGAACAAGGCCAAAATCAGCCCGATTCGTCCATCTATGAATCCGAGACGCAGAACATAGGTTCTAAAAAAAGCCCAGAAACCTTTAAAAATTGCTTTTAATAAACCCGATTGGCGACCTTGAGCTGCTGCGTCAATGGCGGCTCCACGGGAGTAACGATTGAGCTTTTCAAGAACATCGTCTAAATTTTTGTAGCTGTAGTGAATGATGGGATTCTTCAAGTCTGATTTTTTGCCATCGACAGTCATGTGGGCATGCAAAAAATGGTCTGTGAATCCAGCTTTACTGCGCCTGACTAAACGCAAGGTGTAGTCTGGCGTCCAGCCTCCAGCCTTGATGAACTGCCCACAGAAGCTGGAGCTACGCGGCAGGCGAAAGCCATCAATGGATGCCTGCCCTACTGCGGTCATGATTTCTGCTTGTAGCTCAGGGGTAATACGCTCGTCTGCGTCTAGTGATAGCACCCAGTCACATGTTGCCATACCAATACCGCGCAATTGTTGCGCCCCGTAACCAGGCCAGTCTGTGTGATGCACTGTAGCGCCCGCTTCTTGAGCGATACTGCATGTTGGATCGTTGCTCGCTGAGTCTAAAACCAGTATCTCTTTGGCGAACTTTACCGAAGCTATGCAATCAGCTATGTTGTGAGCTTCGTTTTTAGTAGCGATAATGACGGATAAATTAACGTTGCCCATAATGAGATTTTGCATGAAAGCTCATAGAGTTTGAGTGAATGAAGAAAATAATATGACCAACATAAATTTTAGTCGCCGTAAGCTGGTCCAGAACCTAGTGCCTCTGGGTTTCTATGCTGGAGCCAGCGCTCCAGCCTGGGGCCAGTTCAAAGTCGAAATTTCAGGGGTGGGTGTGACGCAGTTACCCATCGCTGTCGTCGCTTTCAAGGGCGATGATGCGGTCCCGCAAAAGATGGGCACCATTATCGCGGCCGATTTACTGCGCAGTGGTCAGTTTAAGTTGCTGGACACTGCAGGCACGGTTCTGGACGAAGCGTCCCGACCTGAAATGGGCGCTTGGCGTCAAAAGGGCGCTGACCATCTGGTGGTGGGCAGTATTGTTAAACTGGCCGATGGCCGGTTTGATGTACGTTTCAGGCTCTGGGACGCGGTACGTGGGCAAGACTTAGGTGCTCAGAGTTTTGCTGTGGCCGCAGGCGATTTGCGCTACACGGCGCACCGTATTGCAGATTTTATTTATGAAAAGCTGACGGGTGAAAAAGGTGTTTTTGCTACCCGGATTGTCTATGTCACTAAAGCAGGTCCGCGCTATAACCTGTGGATAGCCGATGCGGACGGTGAGGGGGTGCAATCGGCCTTGCCGCCGAGCAACGAGCCTATTATTTCGGCGTCTTGGTCACCCGGCGGTAACCAAATAGCCTATGTGTCGTTTGAGCTGCGTAAGCCTGTGGTGTATGTGCAAAACGTAGCTACAGGTAGCAGGCGCGTATTGGCTAACTTCAAAGGCTCGAACAGCGCGCCAGCTTGGTCGCCCGATGGCAAAACCTTGGCGGTGACTTTGACCAAAGATGGCTCCTCCCAAATTTATGGGATGGACAGCACCGGGGGTGAGGCGCGAAGATTGAGCCAATCTAGTGGCATTGATACGGAACCTGTGTACTCACCCGACGGAAAATCTATTTATTTTGTGAGCGATCGTGGTGGTTCGCCGCAGATTTATCGCATGGGTGCTACAGGAGAGGGAGCAAGCCGGGCAGAACGCGTGAGCTTCACGGGCAGTTACAACATATCTCCGGCTATCAGTCCAGATGGCCGCAGCTTGGCCTACATTTCGCGGGTCAGTGGTGCTTTTAAGCTGTATGTTTCTGAGCTTGGCGGAACTGCCATAGCCCTCACAGACTCTACAGCAGATGAGCGCCCCAGCTTTGCGCCCAATAGCAAATTGATCATGTACGCCACCAAACAAGGTGGCCGAGAAGCGCTGATGACCACGTCGCTAGACGGCAAAGTTAAAGCGCGTTTGGGTGCGCAAGGTGGTGATATTCGGGAGCCCCATTGGGGGCCTTTTTTGAAATAGTTTTACGACTGGAGAAGTGAGATGGAACACACAATAACAACGCAAAAGCTCGGTTTGACCACTGCATGGCGCAGAGGGCTACAGCAAGCTGCATTACTGGGCGCTATAGCCCTGATTGCGGCTTGCGGTTCTAGCACCAAGCTCAATGAAGTGCCCGTCGAAGACAAGCAAGGCGCCCGTGTCGCGCCGCCAGCCAATCCAGCTTCTGGTGCCGATGGCTCACAGGTGGCGCAGAGGGCGGTAAATCCTGGCACATTAGATAGCAATGCATCCACGGCCGCAGGCCCCGTCAATGTGGCCAAAGTCATTTATTTTGACTACGATAGCTCGGCGATCAAACCAGAGTTTCAGTCTGCCTTGGACGGACATGCCAAGTTTCTCAATGCCAATAAAACCCGAAAAATTGCCTTAGAAGGTCATACGGACGAACGTGGTGGCCGTGAGTACAACCTCGCATTGGGCCAAAAGCGCTCAGAAGCAGTGCGCCGTGCTCTGAGCTTGTTGGGCGTGACGGAGGGTCAAATGGAGGCAGTGAGTTTTGGTAAGGAAAAGCCAGCCAACGCGGGCTCAGACGAGTCGAGTTGGGCGCTGAACCGCCGTGCTGAGATGGCTTACCGCTGAACAAAAACCAGAGTAATGCTGCCATCTATTGCTGCGATGGCTTAGATTGCGCAGGCAGTAGGTGCCGGCGCTGCTAAACTTAAATCACTTTTCACTTCCTTGATCGTTGTATGTTGTCTTACCGTAAATTGTTAGCACTGTCTAGTTTTGCTTTGGGCTGCGTCCTAACGCCCATTTCCAGCCAAGCAGGGTTGTTTGACGACGAAGAGGCGCGTAAAGCGATCTTGGAGTTGCGCCAGAAAGTAGAAACGAATAGCCAAAAGCAAACTGACGAGATCAAAGCTCTGAATGAGACCAATGCCACGTTGCGACGTAGCCTGTTGGATTTGCAAACCCAAATAGAGGCGTTGCGCACAGAGCAGGCCAAAATGCGCGGACAAGACGAGCAACTGGCGCGCGACGTAGCTGAGGTGCAGCGCAAACAAAAAGACATCAGCCAAGGGGTGGATGACAGACTGCGTAAATTTGAGCCACTCAAGGTAAGTGTTGACGGCCGTGAATTTAACGCCGAGCCCAACGAAAAACGCGATTTTGAAGCTGCCTTAGCTATATTTCGCAAGCCAGATTTTGCTGGCGCTACCGCTGCGTTTGCTGACTTTATTCGCCGCTATCCGCAAAGTGGCTACAACCCATCTGCCCTGCTGTGGCTGGGCAACTCGCAGTTTGCCACCCGTGACTACAGCAATGCCATGGCCAACTTTAAAAACATGATCGCCCAAGCGCCTGACCATCCTAAAGCCAGCGAGGCGGCACTCTCGATAGCCAACTGCCAGATCGAGCTCAAAGACACCCGTTCTGCTCGCAAAACACTGGAGGATTTGATCAAGGTGTACCCTCAGTCAGAGGCGGCGCAAGCTGCCAAAGAGCGCTTGACCCGGCTCAAATAATCGGCGTCGTCAAGCCGCCTAGCGCGGCTACTCGCTAGCCCCGTTAAAATCACGGGCTATGCAAACCTCCGACATCACCTCGCTCAGTAGCCAAGTGCTCTGGGCTTCTTTTATTAGTTCTTGTTTTTTTGGCGCAATTGCCCAGCGAACCCATTTTTGTACCATGGGCGCTGTGAGCGATGTGGTCAACATGGGCGACTGGACGCGGATGCGCCAGTGGGCACTGGCTGCGGGTGTGGCCATGATCGGTTTTGGCCTGCTGGTGTGGCTAGGCAAGGTCGATGCCACTAGAACGCTGTATGCATCAGGCCGCGTGATGTGGCTATCTGCCTTGGTGGGGGGCGCTATGTTTGGTTTTGGTATGGTGCTGTCGTCGGGCTGCGGCAGCAAAACACTGGTGCGCATTGGCGGCGGTAGCCTGAAATCTTTGATTGTGTTTGTCGTGATGGGCGTGGCTGCGTTTGCTACGCTCAAGGGCATCAGCGCCGTCGCCCGCGTGGCTACGGTGGACGCGGTCACGTTTGCCACCGCTGCGCCGGGTACGGTGGCCAGCATTTCAGGCGGTGTGTTGGGTATGTCAGCACCTTTGGCGCAGCTGATTGCAGCGCTCGCGGTGGGCGGCGGTTTGCTGCTGTGGGCGCTGCTGGGGCGTGGTTTTTGGACGCTGGACAATCTGCTGGCAGGACTAGGACTGGGCGCTGTCGTGGCGCTCATGTGGTGGGTCAGCGGCTCGCTAGGCTATGTTGCTGAGCACCCTGACACTCTGCAAGAGGCTTTTCTAAGTACCAACTCCGGCCGCGCTGAAGCCCTGAGCTTCGTTGCGCCCACTGCATTCACGCTGGACTGGCTGATGTTCTTTAGCGATAAGAGCAAGGTGTTGACCTTGGGCATTGTGTCGGTCTTTGGCGTGGTGGCAGGCTCTGCCGTGGTCGCGCTGGCAAGTCGCAGCTTTCGCTGGGAGGGCTTTGGCGGTACCGAAGATGTGGCCAACCATTTGGCAGGCGCTGTGCTAATGGGTATTGGCGGAGTGACTGCAATGGGCTGCACTGTAGGGCAGGGTTTGAGCGGAATTTCTACTTTATCTGTGGCCAGCTTTATCGCAGTGGCCGCTATTTTGGCGGGCGCTGTGGCGGCGCTTAAATACCAAACGTGGCGGCTGTAGCTCCACGCCGTATGAACAGTTGCAGCTATGAACGCTGACCTCGCGCGCCGCTTTGGCGGCCTAGAGCGCCTTTACGGAGTCAAGGGTGCAGCAGCTATTTGTGCGGCGCATGTGGCAGTGGTGGGCATTGGCGGAGTAGGCTCGTGGGCAGTAGAGGCGCTGGCGCGCAGCGGGGTAGGGCAGATCACTTTGATTGACTTTGACCAAGTGGCAGAGTCCAACATCAACCGCCAAATCCATGCTGAGACAGGTACGTTAGGCATGGCCAAGGTGGACGCAATGCGCCAGCGGATAGCCCAGATTAATCCGCAATGCCAAGTGCACTGTATTGAAGAGTTTGCCGCGCCTGACAATTGGCAAGGCTTGGCTGAAGCGGGACAGTTTAGCGCAGTGATAGATGCGTGTGACCAAGTGAGAACCAAAGTGACCATGGCGGCCTGGGCGCTGGCGGGCACTAAAAACAAAAGTAAAGAGGCTGCACGCGCAGCGCCATTGTTTATTACCGTGGGCGCAGCAGGCGGCAAGCGCAGGGCAGACAAAGTCGATATTGCCGATGTGTCTGAGACCACCCACGACCCGCTTCTGGCCAAGCTGCGCTACAGCCTGCGCCGGGAGCATGGCGCGCCATCGGGCGAGGGGGGGCAGGCCAAACGCATTGGTACAACCTGCGTATTCAGCCGAGAACCCGTAGCGCCCCCCGACGCCTCGTGCGCGACCGATAGCGGCCCTGGCGATGGCAGCTTGAACTGCCACGGCTACGGTTCTGTGGTCAGCGTGACCGCGAGCTTTGGTATGTGTGCTGCCGGCTGGGTGCTGGATGCGCTGGCCCAGCGGGCTTAAAGTTCCGCACCATTTTGGGGTCGAGAGGCGCCAACAATGAAAAAAGCCTGTTAATTGCTCAACAGACTTTTTAAATTTTGGTGGGACCTGCGGGGGTCGAACCCACGACAAACGGATTAAAAGTCCGCTGCTCTACCAGCTGAGCTAAGGTCCCACTTATCACTTGTGTGAAGCCTCAAATTATAGCGTGAAAAAGGCCCTCTTGTCACTGCCGGTTAGGCGAAGATAACTATTTTTGCTAATTGTCTAAACTCGCGCTCCAGCGGTCGCCCCAGCCACTGCTGTTTTGCTGGGCGTTGTCCAGGTCGCGGCGCTGGCGTTTGGTGGGCCTGCCTTGGGCTATGGACAGAGCAGGCTCGCTTTGCAAGCGGCGCTGGTCTTTGGCCGCTGCCAATGCGGCCACGCTCGCTGGTGTCTCTTCGTACAGGCTTTGCGCCTGCGGG
>JANPDG010000096.1:0-6110 GCA_031431335.1 Polaromonas sp.
GCGTAGTAGTGCTCTTCTACATCGTCGCTCGTGCCAATGCGTTTGACGTTGTAGCGTTGCACCAGATCAGTCTCCACCATCAGCGCCGCCGGGAAGATACCCATGCCTGCAGCGCCAAAGGTTTTGAGCAAGGCGCTGTCCTCAAACTCGCCCACCACGCGCGGCTTGATGCCCTGGCGCTCAAACCACTGATCAATACGCGTGCGCAGCGCTGTGTGTGTGGACGGCAGCAGTACGGGCAGCGTAGCCAGCGACTGTGCCAGGCCCTTCTTGGCCTGCGCACGTAGCTCTGGCGTGCCATACCAAGCAATCACCGAAGAACCTAGCGACTGGCTGTAGACCTTTAAGTTCGGGTTGGCGGGCGCAGGCCTGTCGGCCAAGAGCACATCAAGCCGGTGCAAGGCCAGGTCGCCCAACATGTCGTCAAAATCGCTTTCACGGCACAATAGGCGCAAATTAGGCACCTGCATGATCGGCTGCATCAGTCTGCGCACCACCAGCTTAGGCAGCCCTTCTGAAATGCCCACAGACAAGCGCACACTGGGCGCGCCAATGGCATCGCGAATAGCGCCCGGTAGTTGTTCGCCCAGCTGAAATATTTGCTCTGCTTGGCGCATGGTGGCCAGCCCTGCATCAGTTAGCGCCAAGCCGCGTCCTTGGGGCTTGAGCAATGTGGTGCCCAGGTCGCGCTCTAGCTCGCGCACTTGGGCGCTCACGGTTTGCACCGCCATATGTAAGCGGTTGGCAGCCCGCGCCATACCGCCCTCTTTGGCCACGACCCAAAAATAGTACAAGTGTTTGTAATTGAAATTCACACTCATATTGCTCTCTCAGGTTGAATGGCTATGGTGTCTATCAGTTTTTCACGATGTTTTATTCACTAATTATCTGCTTTTTAAGTATGGAGGAGCCTCCTAAACTGCAACTTCCATTCGTTGTGAATGGGATCAATTTAAGGAGTGTCAAGATGCAAGTCATTTTCGAGTCTCGTGACCCAGAAGGCGCAATGATGCGCGAAACCGCCGTACGCAGCAAAGGCTCATCGGCCCTAGGCCAGAGCAATTTGCGCTTTGACTCTTAAACACACCCGACCCATTAACCACGACATACAAGGATTATTGAATGAACTGCCCCATTTGCACCCAGACTGCTCTGGTGATGACTAACCGACAGAATGTAGAGATTGACTATTGCCCGCAATGCCGCGGTGTGTGGCTAGACCGCGGCGAGCTGGACAAGCTGATGGAGCTGGCAGTGGCTCAAGCCCATGCGAGCGCGCCAGCGCAGACGGTAAGCCAACACTCTGTACGCAACACAGCACCTATGGGCAACGACAATCGCCGCCAAGACTTTGAAGACTCAGACTATCGCGGTGTGCATACCCAGCACGGACGGCGCAAAAAGTCTTGGCTTAACGAGATCTTTGACTAAGCAGCATCAGTTGTTCGTCAGCACCACATTGATCTGAGCCTCTTGGTTCGGGTCTTGTTTAGATGTGGCAATGAAAGTCACCACGACAGGGTTGGCCAGCAGGCCCGCCCTGCTGGTGTTAGCAGCGTAGCGCGCGTTGGTGATGGTGGTGGGGGACAAAGTGATGCCGCTGTAAAACACCGAGCCGCCCACGAGCGGCTGCACCTCCACGCTCCCCGTGACCACTGTCCATGCCACCGGGCCAGACGTAGCCAACTCAAAATTGTTGCCCGCAGGCAGTTCAATGGTTTGTTCAAAGCCAGGCTCGACCAGCACGCCCGGCACGCGCACGCCATTGGCAAACATGATCACGTCAAATGCGGGTAGGTCTGAACCGTCCACCACAATGTCCAAACTCCCACCGCCGCCGCAGCCAGACACCAACAGGGTGCTACCGATTGCCAACACTGCTAAAAACGCTTTGACAGCTCTCATGGTGTGAGCTCCTTTAAAATACCGCAGATAAATGTGGCTTACAACAAGCCGCGCTGACGGATTGACACTACAACGTAGGCATGTAACGCTGCGTTGACCGGGTCTGAGCAGCGGCGCGGGTGTGTTGTAACCATTTACCTAGCCTTTACACAGCATCAACTTCCCTTTACTTATGACGTTACCGCAAGAAATTTCCCCTGGCTTGGTACTCCAAGGCTTTAAAGCACCCTTGAATTTGAGCCACTTCAAACTTGCTGCGTTTGACATGGACTCCACACTGATCAACATTGAATGTGTCGACGAAATTGCCGATGCCGCAGGCCGCAAAGCCGAAGTAGCCGCCATTACCGAAGCTGCGATGCGCGGCGAGATCGCCGACTACAAAGACTCATTGCGCCGCCGCGTGGCGCTGCTCACTGGTGTGCCTGTAGCGGCAATGGACGAGGTATATACCCAGCGTTTGCAGCTCAACCCTGGTGCTGAAAAGTTGACCCAGGCTTTCAAGGCAGCTGGCATGAAGCTGCTCTTGGTCTCAGGTGGGTTTACGTTTTTCACTGACCGCATTCGTGACCGTTTGCAGATCGACTGGGCGCGCTCAAATGTGCTGGAGGTCAAAGACGGCAAGCTCACAGGCCGCATGGTAGACCAGACTTGGGGCGACATATGTGATGGTGAGCAAAAGCGTTTGACGTTGCTAGAAAAATGCGCTGAGATGGGTATTGATGCATCGCAAACGATTGCAGTCGGCGATGGAGCCAACGATTTGCCCATGATGGGAGCCGCAGGATTGTCGGTGGCCTACCGCGCTAAGCCGGCGGTGCGGGCTCGGGCAATGGTGGCTATCAATTCGGGCGGGTTGGATCGTGTGTTAAGCGTGTTTTGATGAAGCCAGTCCAGTCCATATTCAAAACATACATTTTGGAAGAAAATAGAGCAATTTTCCGACGTGGGTATTCAATAGTTTGCTATTAAATATATAGCACATAGCTTACTTAGCAATCAAATCACCATACACCGCCGGGCCAGACGGAGCTGGAGACGAGGTTATGGTTAGCACTTCTTTGTTCGCCCCAGGCGCATGCTTACGGGCAAAGAGGGTGTACATCGTCGGCACCACAAAAATAGTCAGTAACGTGCCCAGCGACATGCCGCCCACTATCACCCAGCCGATTTGTTGGCGGCTCTCAGCGCCTGCGCCAGTGGCCAAAGCTAATGGCAAAGCCCCTAACACCATCGCACCGGTGGTCATCAAAATCGGACGCAGGCGCTGCGCGGCTGAGTGCTGGATAGCTTCCCACATTTCTACGCCCTGCTCCCGCTGCTGATTGGCAAACTCAACAATCAAAATACCGTGCTTAGTGATCAACCCCACCAGTGTGATGAGACCAATCTGGCTGAACACATTGAGCGTGCCGCCAGACAACTGCAGCGCGCCGAGTGCGCCCACCATCGACAAGGGCACGCTCAGCATGATGATGAACGGGTCGATAAAGCTTTCAAACTGCGCGGCCAAAACGAGATAGATAAACAAGAGCGCCATCAGCAGCACCACAGCCAGCGACGAAGACGAATTGCGAAACTCGCGGCTTTGGCCCGATAGGTCGGTGGCGTAGCCAGTTTTGAGCACTTTTTTGGCAGTGGCGTCCATAAAGTCGAGCGCTTGGCCTAGCGAGTAGTCTGGGGCAAGCGATGCGTTGATGGTGGCGGAGCGGCGCTGGCCAAAGTGGTTCAGGTCGCGGGGCACTACCACTTCGCGCAGCTTGACCAAGGCAGACAACGGAATCATTTGCTCGTTTTTACCGCGTACAAAAATACGCTCAATATCGTCTGGCGTGTCGCGCTCGGTCGACGTCGTTTGCACAATCACGTCGTATTGCTCGCCGTCGCGTTTGTAGCGCGTCACATTGCGGCCGCCCAGCATGGTCTCTACCGCGCGGGCGACTGCCTCTACGCTCACGCCCAAGTCTGCAGCCTTCTCGCGGTCCACTTCCATTTTGATCTCGGGTTTGTTCAGGCGCAGGTCGGTGTCGGGCTGAATGAAGCCGGGGTTTTTGGCGATTTCGTCTTGCATGGCGCGCACAGCAGCGCTTAGGTTTTGGTAACTGTCTGACGTCACAATCACAAAGCTCACAGGACGAGAGTTAAAGCCCTGGCCCAGCGAGGGCGGTGTATTGGGAAAGGCGGTCACGCCCGGCAGACCTGCAATGCGCCCTGTCATCTCGCGGGCTATTTCGGTGGTCTTTTTGGTGCGCTCTTCCCACGGTACAGCGCGAAAAAACACGTTGCCCTGCGCTACGGTGGGGTTGCCAATCACGGTGAAGATGCGGTCAAACTCTTTGTACTGCCCGCCCACACGCTCAATGGCTTGAGCGTATTTGGCGGTGTAGTCCAGCGTGGCACCGTCGGGGCCATTGATGTTGTTAATGATCACGCCGCGGTCTTCGATGGGCGCCAGCTCTTGCTTCATGCCTTTGTACAAAACATAGCTGCCCACGCCCGAGCCAATCATCACCAACACCACCAGCCAGCGCGCTTTGAGCGTCCAGTCCAGCAGCTTGGCGTAGCCGCGCGTGAGCGCCTTGAGGCCTGCTTCGATCCAGCGGTCATAAAAATAAGGCTTGGGGTCGCGGCGCAGCAGCTTGGAGCACATCATGGGCGAAAGCGTAAGCGCCACAAACCCCGACACCACCACCGAGCCTGCGAGCGCCAAGGCAAACTCGGTAAACAAGCGGCCTGTGCGCCCCGGCGTGAACGCCAGCGGTGCGTAAACAGCAGCCAAGGTGAGCGTCATCGCCACCACAGCAAAGCCAATTTCTTTGGAGCCGACAATGGCTGCTTCAAACGGTGTTTTGCCCTCTTCAATATGGCGGTAAATATTCTCTAGCACCACAATCGCATCGTCCACCACCAGCCCGATAGCCAGTACCAGCGCCAGCAAGGTGAGTGTGTTGATCGTAAAACCAAACAGCGCCATGAGCGCAAAGGTGCCGATCAGCGACACCGGAATGGTCACCAGCGGAATGATGGACGCACGCACGGTGCGCAAGAACACAAAAATCACCAGCGCCACCAAGACGACAGCCTCCAAAATAGTGGCAAACACGGCTTTGATTGAGCGGTCAATGAACACCGAGTTGTCGTTGGCAATCTCGATTTCCAAACCCTCTGGCAGATTGGCCTTGATCTTGGGCATCATCTCGCGCACGGCAGCCGACAGCTCTAACGGGTTGGCCGTGGCATTGCGAATCACACCCAGCGTGATGGCCTCTTTGCCATTGAGGCGGGTAGAGTTGCGCTCGGATGCGGGGCCTTGGCGCACGGTGGCGACATCGCCAATGCGCACGGGCTGGCCGTTCACAGTGCGAATCACCACTTGGGCAAACTCGGCGGGGCGCTGCAGGTCGGTAGCGGTGGTGACGTTAAATTCGCGCTGCTTGCTTTCGATGCGGCCTGCAGGCACCTCGACATTAGATCGGCGCAGTGCGTCTTCAAGGTCTTGCGTGGTGAGCTTGTAGGAGGCTAGTTTGTCAGCGTCAATCCAAATGCGCATCGAGTATTTGCGTTCGCCAAACACGCGCACGTCGGCTGCGCCCGGCGCTGTTTGCAGCATGGGCTTGGCGATGCGGTTGGCCATGTCGGACAGCTGCAGCGCGTTGTGGGTGTCGGAGCTAAAGGCCAACCAAATGACGGGCTGCGCGTCGGCTTCAACCTTGGCGATCACCGGTTCGTCGATATCGCTGGGCAAGCGCTGGCGCACACGGCTGACTTTGTCGCGCACGTCGGCGGCGGCGCTGTCGGCGTCGCGCGACAGCACAAAGCGCACGGTGATTTGGCTTTGCTCTTGGCGGCTGACTGAGGTGATGACGTCCACACCCTCAATGCCAGCGAGCGAGTCTTCGAGCACCTTGGTGATCTGCGCTTCAATGACCTCGCTGGACGCGCCCCGGTAGCGCGTCTCTACCGTGACGTTAGGCTCGTCGATTTTGGGGTATTCACGCACAGACAGCTTGGTGAACGACACATAGCCAATCAACAAGATAAGCAGCGAGAGCACCGTGGCAAACACGGGACGGCGAATGGAGGTTTCGGCCAGTTGCATAAGGTGCTCCTAAAGCGTGGCTTGGTTATCGGCTGGCAGAGCTGGGGGCAGATGGTGCTGATGGCGCTGCAGGTGCAGAGCTAGTTGCTACGGCGCTAGGGGCCGT
>JANPDG010000097.1:0-28410 GCA_031431335.1 Polaromonas sp.
CAATGTCGAGCCATTCGTGGTCTTCGGTGTATTTCTTGCTCATGGTGTGTTGCTCCTATTTAAATGGGGTCAGATGACGTTTATCGAAAGGTGAAATCGGGTTGAAATTAGGTTCAGGCCGCTGGGCCTCGGTAGTAGCGGTTGGGCACAAACGGCATGCTGCTGACAATCATGGGTACAGGCTTGCCGCGCACCATCGCGTGCAGCTGTGTGCCGTTGGCAGCTAACTCAGCGGGCACGTAGCCCATCGCGATGGGCACATTGATGGTGGGGCCTAGCAAGCCACTGGTGACTTTGCCCACCACCGTGCCATCGGGTGTGCACAGCGCTACGCCTTCGCGCACAGGCACGCGCTCTTGGGCTATCAGTCCTACACGTTTTCGGAGGTTTTTTGGGCTGTTTCCCGACGTGGAATATAGTAAGTTTGCTATGATTTTAGTATCGCCGGGGTAGCCACCCTCGCGTGCGCCACCGCTGCGGCGCACCTTTTGCAGCGCCCAGGTTAGTGCCGCCTCTACCGGGTTGGTGGTCGTGTCAATGTCTTGTCCATACAAGCACAGACCAGCTTCTAGGCGCAGCGAGTTGCGCGCTCCTAGGCCGATGGGTTTGACCTCTGGCTGGGCTAGCAGGGCGCGGGCTAGAGCGTCGGTGTGCGCCTCGGGCACCGATATCTCAAAGCCATCTTCACCGGTGTAGCCGCTGCGGGTGATGAACAGCGCAGCACCGTTCCAAGTAAAAGCGCCGCCCGTCATAAATACTAATTTGTCTACACCGGGCACTGTGCGCTGCAGTGCATCCACCGCCTTGGGGCCTTGTAGCGCCAGCAAACCTTGTGTTGGCAGAGTGGTGATTTCGCAGCGATGGCCGATTTTGGCTCGCATATGGGCAATGTCGCCCGCTTTACAGGCGCCGTTCACAATCACAAAGATGTTGCCCCCCGAGGAGGCTACCCCGCCTGAGGGCGGCCTGTCGGCGCTCGGCGCGTCATCACCCATATTCACAAACATCAAGTCGTCAATGATCGTGCCCTCGTCGGTGGTGAGCAGTCCGTAGCGCTGCTTGCCCACAGCCAAGTCAATAACGTCCACTGGCATGAGCGATTCAAAAGCGGCGGCTGCGTCTTTGCCGCGCAAAACCAGCTGGCCCATGTGGGACACATCAAACAGCCCCGCTGCAGTGCGCGTGTGTGCATGTTCGGCCATGAGGCCCATGGGGTATTGCACAGGCATGCAATAGCCTGCAAAAGGCACCATTTTGGCGCCCAGCTCAATGTGCAATGCGTTCAATGGGGTAGTGCGTAAAGGCGTATCAACGGACATAAAGGCGAGGGCTCCAAAAAGTACCGCATAGCCACTAATGCAGCTAACGTGTGGGGGAACCCTGTTGTCCGCTTTACCTGAGAGATTCACGCTGGCGATGCAGCGCTTGCCCCTTCGGTGGGCTTGCAATTACTACAAGCCTCTCTCCAACAGAATGTGGTTTATCTAAACCTTCGCCTGTCCTTTTGCCTGAGCGTTTGCAAATACCCGTCTGGGGCAGTCACTGCGCCTTCGGCGGCTTCGTTTGTAATCCTACAATGAAGCTCTCTCCAAGCTGGTTTGATTGTAGCAAGCCAGCGAGCAAGCGTTTCCCACCATCTGAGAAATTATCCAGGCCCAAACATGCCCCAATTTGCAGCCAATCTGTCGTTTTTGTACCTTGAATTGCCGTTTTTAGACCGTTTTGAAGCGGCTGCGCGAGACGGGTTTAAGGCGGTGGAATACATGTTTCCGTATGCTTTTGACGTGCACGAGATCGCTGCGCGCTTGCGCGCTAATGGGCTGCAGCAAGTGTTGTTTAGTCTGCCACCTGGTGGTACGGACGCCGCCAGCAGTGAGGCGGCGTGGGCTGCAGGGGTGCGCGGGCTGGCCTGCTTGCCAGGGCGCGAGGCCCAGCTGCTGGCTGGTGCCAAGCTGGCGCTGCAGTATGCTCAAGAGTTGCAATGCCCGCGCGTGCATATGATGGCGGGGCTGCTGCCCGTGGGTAAAAATAGGGCTGAGTTACTAGAAACCTACACAGACCATGCGCGAGCAGTGGCCCAACTGGCCGCAAAGCAGGGCGTTGACGTGCTGATAGAGCCCATCAATAACCGCGACATGCCCGGCTTCTTCTTAAACCGCCAAGACCATGCGCATGAATTGATTGCGGCGATTGACCTGCCCAATGTGAAAGTGCAGATGGATTTGTACCACTGCCAGGTTGTGGAGGGCGATGTAGCGACAAAAATTCGCCAGTACCTGCCAACAGGTCATGTGGGACATTTTCAAATTGCCGGCGTGCCAGAGCGCAACGAGCCCAATGTGGGCGAGATGAACTACCCTTACTTATTCGATCTCATTGACAGCCTAGGCTACAGCGGCTGGATAGGCTGCGAATACAAGCCAGCACGCGGCGCAGTGCCGGGAGGCAGCTCTGCAGGGCTCGGTTGGCTACGGTCTTATTTGGAGAAATTTTAGATGGTTTTCCGACGCGGATATTAGATAGTTAGCTATTATTTTAATAGTAATTTGTATAACTTTCATTGACTGCGTGCATCAATGACCTGAGCTACTTAAGAGTTCTTTTTCTTTGTGCAGTTGACCACGCACATAGTCTACGTGCTGGCGCAGGGTGTAGATGCGGTCTGTAAAGTCCAAAGGAAATTTGGTGACAGTGATCGCGTGCTCAATCTCATCAAGCTGCGTGGTGGTTTCGGCAATCTCTGTCGCGCTGAGCTGGCGAGAGCGCAGGTTGCGCTCGATCTTGAGCAGCTTTTCGTAGCGGCGGTATAAGCGGCTTTTGTCTTTAAAGGCCAATAATTCAGGAATAGTTTTGAGCACTGGAATGGCGATAGCTAAGAGCGGCAATAAGATCAGTAAAAGCCTCTGCAAAGCGTTTGCGGCCCAATAAGGCAAGTAGCGCTGCAGAAAAGGGCGACCATCTTTGTAGTAGCGCTGCGCCTCATCGGCCAGCGGAAAGTCGGTGCCGCGCGGATGCGGAAAATCTCCTGGCTTGTTGAGCAAAGTTGCGCCTTTGTGCACATCACGCGCAGCTTCGAGCAACAAATACGCCAGAGCGGGGTGCAGGTCATCGCGGACCACCAAGTTGGCTGTGGTCGTGAGCAGCACCACGTCATCTTTGGGCAGGTCGCGCAGCGGGTCGACCGAGCCAGCTTTGAGGGTGACCAAGGACAAATAAGGCAAGCGCCGCGTCAGCCCCTCGGCGTGTTCTAAGGTCACCAGCTTGGCTAAGGGCTGCTCTAGCAGCATTTGTACCGCAGCTGATTGCGGCGCGCCAATGATGATGACTGCGTCCGTCTCTTTGGCTACCAGCGCTTGGGCGGCAGTTGCACCGCCCAAAGGGGTTAAGCTGGCATTGGCTGGGCTTATTCCATAGGTTTGCAGCAATTCAAGCGCTACTTTGCGGGTACCGCTGCCTTCAGCACCGATCGCTATTTTCTTGCCTTTGAGTCCCTGAAGCCCCGTGCGCAGCGTGTTGGCTAGATCAGGCGAGGCAAAAATCCAAATAGGTTCATAACCTATCACGCCCAGAGAGCGCAGCGGCGTGTCTTCGTCAGACTTTTGCGGATCGATTGACAAAACACCCAGGCCACCTTGCACAAAGCCTGCCGGTACTGCGGCGCTTAGGCGCTCTAGGTTTTGCACTGAGCCAGTCGAGGGCAGCAGATTGAGCGTAACGCCATTGGTCTTGAGGTAGCTTTGGTACTTCAAAGCGAACTGGTGCGACGCACCGTCCACTGCACCGGTGGTCATGTCAATCTTGCCCGGCGGCGCAGGGCTGATGTAGCGTGTTAGCAGCCACATAAACAGGCCAAGCAAAAGCAGGAGCACTGCAGTGAAGATAAAAACTTGTTTGCGACTGAGTGAAGGTATAACCATGTGATCAGTCTAACCTAGCGCGATAGCTTGATGCTCAGCGCGCCCGCATGTTCAGCAGTTTGTCGCGAGCGCGGGCAATATGCTCGCGCAGGGTGTACCAGCGGTTGGCGTGACTATTGGGCAGGTCTAGCACACTGACCTTGGCTTCAATATCGTCCAAGCGCTGCAATAGTTTTTTGATTTCAATCGGACGCGAGCTGGCTGTAGGCTCAATATCGGTTTCTAAAAATTTCAATTCGCCATAGAAATTTTGCAAAATGGCATTGATTCTCCAGTTGAACAGATTTGGAATCCATCTTAGAACCAGAAAAGTCACAAGCAATATGGGAGTCACTGCATAGGCTAGCAGTTGCGCCAGTTGAGCCCACCAGTAGGGCAGTAAGCGCTCTAGCCAAGGCCTATCGCCGTTGACCAGCTCTAGGGCTATGGGGGAGGTTTGAAAATCTACATCGCGGCTGTTAGGAAATTCACCTTGGCGTTGCAAAAAACTGGGCATCTCGTGGATCTCTCTGGCCACATCTAGCAGCGCGCGCTGGAGTGCAGGGTGCATGTCTTTGAGTACCAGTAAGTGCAAATGGGCTGCCACCATAGTGAGGTCGCGTGATGGCACGTTGCCCCGTATCTCAATAGCACCTTGCGGCATGACAAAAGGCTTGAGCCGCGGTTCGCGGGCTGCAAATGAAGCTATACGATCAATGCCTAGCAATGAGATGCTGGGGTCGCTGGTGAGCAGCCTCACGCTCTCAGATTGACCACTAGAAATCAATATTACAACATCTACTTTGCCGTCCATCAGGGAGGCCGCTGCCGCCGAATTGGAGCTGGCGATGCTTAGCATCACATCGCCAGGCGCAAGCTTGGCGTGCTGCAGGAGCAACGTTGTAACTTCAGCGTTTGATTTACCTGTGGCTGAGGTGGCAATACGCAGGCCTTTGAGTTGCGATAGCTCGGTAATGCCAGATAGGCGAGTAAATATCCACAGCGGGCTGCGCTCTACGGTGGCCAAGGCCATCACAGAAGTCATTTCAGGTTTGGCCAGCAGACCTTGCGCAAAGCTAGCATCGACTTCGTGCTGGGGGTCAAGTAAGCGCTCCAGTGGCTCGGCGGAGCCTTCGGTGGTGACAGTGTCGACACGAATACCGCGCGTCTCTAACAAGTCGCGGTAGCGCAGTGCCATGGTGGTGTAGCTGCCAGTGGGCAAACCACCAGCAATCACCAATGATTTGGGCGGTAGTGGAAGCCAAACATAGACAGACAACCAGAGGCACAGCACGCTGACCAATAAGACTGGAAAGTACAACCAAATCCAACGCTTACGAAACAGTAATGAAAGCTTCATATACGTTCCTACCGCCCCCGCATTGTGAGCAACTTATTGCGGACAAAGTCGGTGTGCTGCTGCAGCATAAATAGGCGCTTCATAAACTCTGGCGGCGCATCAAAATTACCCAGTGCCGTATCGATCGCGCGCAATTGAATATTGTGTTTGGCGTAATCCAAGCCTGATAATTTCGTTGTCTCTAAGTCATTTTCAATAAATTTGAGCTCGCCGTACCAGCGGTTGACGTAGCTTTCAATCGTCCAGTGCATCACTGCAGGTACAAACAAACACAGGGCCCAGCACAACAATGCCAATGGCAATCCAATCAGAAGCAAACGCCACACCCATTGCGCCCACTTAACATCTAGGCGCTCTTCGATCCATGGCAAACCATGCTGTAAAGTAGCACGTGCATCAGGTGAGCTGGCAAAATCAATGCGTTTAAGGTTAGGGAAATCACCCGATTTGTGAAAAAGACCTGCTTCGCGGTGGATTTGACGCGATACCGCAGCAGTAAGCCTCTTGAGAGCAGGGTGCAGATCCTCACTCACTACCACGCTTGCAATGGTGGTCAGCATGACCGAGTCTTGCTCGGGTTGGCGGCCAGTCGGCGTCAGCATGCCCTGCGCCACCAATCGTGGTTCTAGGTAAGGGATGCGTTCGAGCAATGCAGCACTGCGTTTGAGTGTGATCAAATGAACGCCTGGAGCAGCCAGCATAGCGCTCACAACAGGGGCATTGGGCGATGCTACGAAAATGGCGGCGTCAATGGTGCCGTTAGTCAGTGCTTTAACTGCACTGGCACCCGTGGTCTCCGAGATGATCAGATCCTTGGGCTCGAGGCGAACCTGATCGAGCAATTTGATGGCCACTAGCCTGCTGCCGCTGCCTTGCTGACCAATAGACACGCGCATACCTTGTAGCTGCAACAGTGAGTCCACCTCTCTTGCACGTGAAAATATCCAAACAGGCTCTACATCGACATTGGCGATGGTTTGAATATTGGTGCGTCCGTCGGACGGCAAAGCCCGGTCTAGCTGTCCAAAACCGCCTTGTAAAAACCCTACTTGTGCTGGATTGGATTTGTCGCGTAGTCGTTCAATATTTTGCGCTGAACCGGCAGATTCGACTACCGTCACTTCAAGTCCATAGCCGCGCATCGCCTCTGCATAGCGCTGGGCATGCTGGTAGTACATGCCATCTTTTGCGCCAGACGTGATGGTGATACTTTGTGGCGCTGGCGGAAACACGCTCCAGCCTAGCCAAAAAAATAGGGCTAAGCTGAGCAAGCATGCGGGTAAAAATACGACCCAAGCGCGTAAACGGTACATAACCCCCCACCTCATGCGGCGAGCCTCCGTTTGTCAATCAATAGCTGCATCGAACACCTTTTTCGATTTGATTGAATGTGTTATATACCATTTGTAAATATTTGTCTCTACCTTGTATGAGGTATGCACTGAATATGCTTCAATTCATTAAAAATTAGAACTTAAATTTTACATTCCAGCGTAGTTTGGCCCGCCACCGCCTTCGGGTGTAACCCAAACGATATTTTGGGTAGGGTCTTTGATATCGCAAGTTTTGCAGTGCACGCAGTTTTGGGCGTTGATTTGCAGGCGGTCTTTGCCAGCGTCAGTTTTGACATATTCGTACACCCCCGCTGGGCAGTAGCGGCTCTCTGGGCCTGCATAGGTCGCCAAGTTGATATTGACAGGCACGGAGGCATCTTTGAGTGTCAGGTGGGCAGGCTGGTTTTCAGCGTGGTTGGTATTGCTAATGAATACGCTGGAGAGTCGATCAAAAGTAATCTTGCCATCGGGCTTAGGGTATTTAATCTCCACACAATCGCGCGCAGGTTTTAGATAGGCGTGGTCTGGCTTGTCGCGGTGCAGTGTCCATGGGATATGGCCCCGCAGCGCAAACTGCTCTATGCCGTTCATGATGGTGGCTTTGACCAAGCCTTTTTTGAACCATGTTTTGAAATTACGCGATTTGTGCAACTCGTCAAACAACCAGCTCTTCTCGAAAGCTGCCGGGTAGGCCGACAATTCATCGCCTGCACGGCCCGCTTGAATAGCGTCATAGGCAGCCTCGGCGGCCAGCATGCCGGTTTTGATGGCGGCGTGACTGCCCTTGATGCGGCTCACGTTGAGGTAGCCTGCGTCGCAGCCTACCAATGCGCCGCCAGGGAACACAGTTTTGGGCAAGCTCATTAAGCCGCCTGCCGTGATGGCGCGTGCGCCGTAGCCTAAACGTTTGGCAGGCTTGATGCCCTTAGACTCATCGCCTTCTAGGTACCAACGGATATTCGGGTGGGTTTTCCAGCGCTGGAATTCTTCAAACGGGCTCAGATAAGGGTTGGCGTAGTCAAGGCCGGTGATAAAACCGAGCGAGACTTTGTTGTCTTCCATGTGGTACAAAAACGCACCACCATAGGTGCTGTTGTCCATTGGCCAGCCGGCAGTGTGCATCACAAAACCTGGTGTGTGACGCTTGGGGTCGATCTCCCACACTTCCTTAATGCCAAGACCGTAGCTTTGCGGGTCTTTGCCAGCATCGAGCTTAAATTTGGCGATCAACTGTTTGCCCAAGTGGCCGCGCGATCCTTCAGCAAAGATGGTGTATTTGCCGTGCAGTTCCATGCCCAACTGAAAGTCAGCCGTAGGCTCACCTTCTTTGCTGATGCCCATGTTGCCTGTGGCCACTCCTTTGACTGCGCCTTTGTCGTCGTATAAAACCTCAGCTGCTGTGAAGCCCGGGAAGATTTCTACACCCAATGCCTCCGCCTGTTGGCTCAGCCAACGCGTCACGTTGCCTAAGCTGACAATGTAGTTGCCGTGATTTTCAAAACACGCGGGCAATAAAAAGTTAGGTGTGCGCAAGGCGCTTTTCTCGCCCAAGAACATCATCGCATCGTCGGTCACCGGCTGGTTCAGCGGTGCGCCCAGTTCTCTCCAGTTAGGCAATAGCTCGGTGATGGCGCGCGGATCCATGATGGCACCACTCAAAATATGCGCGCCAGGCTCGGAGCCTTTTTCTAGCACCACGACCGAGATCTCCGTGCCATTTTTTGCAGCCAATTGCTTTAAGCGGATAGCGGTCGATAAGCCACCAGGGCCACCACCGACGATGACAACGTCATACTCCATCGCTTCGCGTGGGCCGTGGGCTTTTAAGATTTCTTCATGGGTCATGGTGTGCTCGATAGATAATGCGTTGACTGCGATGTATTTTAGGCTGTGCAATGGCGTAAGTTCTAGTCCCGCACTACCTAGGCGATCACAATTGAAGAGGACTCTCTAAATGGCATACGAAATCGATTTATCAGGCCGCGTCGCCTTGGTTACGGGCGCGTCCAGCGGTTTGGGCGCGCAATTTGCCAAAACATTGGCCAAAGCAGGTGCAGCTGTCGTACTGGCCAGTCGCCGGGTCGACAAGCTCAAAGACCTGTGCGCCGAGATCGAAGCTGAAGGCGGCGCTGCCCACGCAGTACCATTGGACGTGACGGATATTAATAGCATCAAAGCTGCTGTGGCCCATGCCGAAACCGAAGTCGGCAGTATCGATATCTTGGTCAACAATTCTGGCGTGTCCACCACCCAGCGTATCCAAGATGTGACAGAGGACGATTACGATTTTGTCTTCAACACCAATACCAAAGGCTCATTTTTTGTTGCCCAAGAAGTGGGCAAGCGCATGCTGGCACGCGCCAAAGGCGCAGCACCGGGCAGCTACACAGGCGGGCGTATTGTCAATATCGCGTCGATGGCGGGGCTCAAGGTACTGCCGCAAATTGGCGTGTACTGCATGAGCAAAGCCGCAGTGGTGCACATGACCAGGGCTATGGCAGTGGAGTGGGGTAAGTATGGTATCAATGTCAACGCCATCTGCCCGGGCTATATCGACACCGAGATCAACCACCACCACTGGCAAACCGAGCAAGGCCAAAAGCTGGTGCAAATGCTGCCGCGCAAGCGCATTGGCAAGCCTGAAGACTTAGATGCCTTGCTGGTGATGCTGTGCAGTGATCAAAGCCATTTTGTCAACGGCGCCATCATTGCGGCAGACGATGGGTTTGGTGTGTAAAAGCCGGAGCATAGATTTGTTGACAGGTATATTGGCGGGCCTATTGGCTGGTGCACTGTGGGGGCTGGTGTTTGTAGCGCCCCGGATGGTGAGTGGTTTGACTGCGGTGGACTTTACGGCTGGCCGCTTTGTGTCCTATGGCGCGTTGTCACTGGTTTTCATGCTGCTGTGGCGCAAGCCAGCTTTGCCTACGTTATCACAGGCGTTGACGGCACTGGGCATGAGCGTATTGGGTTTCACGGGCTACTACCTGCTATTGGTCTATGCCATACGCGATGCAGGCAGCGAGGTGCCTAGTCTTATCATCGGCACCATTCCAATTTGGATGGTGCTACTGGGCAAACCAGCGGGGTTGCGCTGGGCCGCGTTGGTACCGGGTTTAGTGCTGACCATGTTGGGCTTGGGGTTGATGATGCAGTCCTCCTACGCAGCATCAGTCACGCGGACTTTGGGTATGACATCAGATACATATTTTTGGCGCGGCGTCATGTTTGCAGTCGTGTCGATGGCGTTTTGGACAGCGTTTGGGCTGATCAATGCCAAGTGGCTCAAGCAACACCCCGAGGTGAACGCTACCACTTGGGCCAACTGGCTTGGTGTGGCTACGGGCTTGGGTGCTTTGGTGCTGTGGACTGTGGCTGGTAGCGACACCATAGTGCTACTAGCCCAAGCTGATATTGTCCGGGCTGTCATCATTTGTGTCACGACAGGTATAGGCTGTGCTTGGCTGGCTACTTACCTGTGGAACATTGCCAGCCAGCGCTTATCAGCGAGTCTATGTGGTCAGTTGATTGTGAGCGAGACGATTTTTGCACTAGTGTATTCATTTATCTGGGATGGCCATTGGCCTACAGCGCTGCAGCTAACGGCGTGTCTCCTGGTTGCCTGCGGTATCCTTGTAAGTATTCGCGTGCACAGGTAAATTACAGCTGTGAAAATTGAAATTCCAGAATATAAAAACTCGTCTACGAGTTAAACATTCCTATCCGTTGGGGTGATATGGATGCGATGGGCCATTTGAACAATGGCACTTACTTTCGCTATTTAGAAACCATCCGCATTGACTGGATGCGCGCGCTGGTGACGCCCTAGCAGCCCAACTTAACACTACCCAAAGCGCTGCGTCAGTGTGCTGTTGCTGTGCTGAGCAACAGCAGCTAGCCCTTGCAGTACATGGCCCACCACTATCACGCTGGGGCTGTGCAGTTGCGCATTGTCAATGGTGGCGCGCAGCGCGCCCAGTGTGGTCACAGCGTGTCGCTGAGATGGCAAGCTGGCGTTTTGAATGACCGCAGCAGGAGTGTCAGCATCTAAGCCCAGCAGCAAAGCGTCTTGAATATGCTGTGCTCCGCTCACGCCCATGTAAACGACCAGAGTCAGCTTGGCTTGCGCGGCAGTAGCCGCAAGCAAAGGCCAGTCTGTGCCCTCATCACCCGGCTTGGCGTGGCCAGTGACAAAAATCACGCCATGCGCGTGGTCGCGGTGCGTTAGCGGAACATTCAACGAGGTAAGTGCGGCCAAGCCTGATGTGATGCCGTTAACCACCTGCACGGCAATACCTGCTGCTGCGAGGGCTTCAATTTCCTCGCCACCACGGCCAAAGATAAACGGATCGCCGCCTTTGAGGCGCACTACGGTTTCGCCTTCGCGCGCAGCCATGACCATCAGTTTTTCAATAAAAGCTTGGGGCGTTGACTTGCAGCCGCCGCGCTTGCCTACATGCACAATGCGGGCCTTGCTGCTGGCGTGCGCAAGCACTTGTTCGTTGACCAGATCGTCCACCAAAATCACGCTGGCAGCCGCAATCGCCTTGACCGCCTTGAGTGTCAAAAGATCAGGATCACCTGGGCCCGCACCTACAAGCGTGACGCTGCCCAGCTGTGCTCTGAGGTGCGAGATCATGGAGTGGTTCCTTGGTGTTGCGTAAGTTGTTCTATTAAATGCAAGATGTGTACCACCTGTTGGGCAATTGGTGCAGGAACAGCACGTTCACCTTTTAAAACTTGGATCGTAAACTGTGCAACGGTCTGCGCGTCAATGGCTGGGGGTAAGTCAGGCAGCGTGGCCACCGAGCCTGGCTGGGCGGCAGACAGCGCCATACGCTTGCCGCGGACAAAACCATCCATCTGCGGCGCGCGGCGCGCATCGGCTACGCTTTCGCCTTCGGTGCCGCGCAGCAGCATGGCGTGGGCCCCAGTCAGCTCTAAAGTGGCGGTCATGCTCTGCAAATATTCAGGGTGGGTGTAGCTGGTGACCAGCAGCGCCTGGCTGGTGGCAGTGGGGTTCATCAGCTTGACCAAGCTGTGCGCGCTGTTACGCAGACCCACTGAGCGGCGCACATCGAGCAAACGCTTGAGCGCGGGGCTCAAGCGCTCGGTGGATACGAACTGAGGAGTGCTTTTTGGTATTAAATTAATAGCTAACTCTCTAATATCCACGTCGGAAAAGTCGTTATTTTTTAGGGTAATGCATGCTTCTAACACAGCACGGCTCGTGATGCGGGCATCTTCGGTTGCGCAGCCGTGCACTAGCACGCTAAAACCGCGTTGTGCACCTTCGCGCGCTAGCAAAGCAGCTAGCAATACAGTCAGCCCAGGTAATCGACGTGCACCGTTATAGCTAGGTATCACTATCACGGGCCCGTCAGCGTGCACTTTGGTTAAACGCGCATGTACAGCGTCTAAAAACCCTGCCATCTCTTCATGCGTTTCACCTTTGATCCGCATAGCCAAGCAAAATCCGCCGATCTCCAGTTCAGAGACTTCGCCATTTAAAATTTGGCCCATCAAATCGGCAGCCTGCTCGCGGCTGAGTGATCGGGCGCCGTCTTTACCGCGGCCGATTTCTTTAATGTACTTCGCTATGCCCATCGCGCTATTGTCGCGCAGGATTCATAACTTTAGGTGATGTGCTTATGCAGTGCACGACGTATCCGCAATGCAGTTCAGATTTAACGCGCTTTTTGGGTCCACACATCCATCAAGTCGTTCGACGCCTGAAAACGGATGCCATTGTCATTCAAAATCCCCTCGGTCGATTCCAGCACTGTTTTGTGCGGCAACACAATTGACTCGCCGTTGCGTTGGTCAAATTTGATCACCACCAGAGGCTCTTTCATATCCCTGAGCACTTCCACCATATGGCGCAGACTGCGCACGGGGTTTCCGTTGATCGAATAGACCACCGAGCCAAAACGGTTGTCATAACCCGAGACTAATCGGTGCGGAAAGAATGGGGCGCTTACCACCACCAAGTCTTCGCGAGTGGCATCAGGCTCGTCGGCTACGCGGGTGACCAAAGGCTGGGCGTTGAAAGCATAGTTGTTCAGGGTGTTGGCGTTGCTGTTAAAGAAAGAACGAAACTCCCACGTAGCCCGCGAAAACACCATCGGGCCGTAAACAAAGTACGAAGGATAGGCACCGTTTAAAGCCCCCACCAGCCGCGGCCTGCTAGCCGTTACAGGCAGCTCAATATCAATTGCTTTGCCGTTGCGCACCACCGTCAAGGGCACTTTGCCGTCCTTGGCCACCTTTTGCACATGGTATTGAAACTGCACATTCACATCGCTTGTAAGCTTGACCAAGCCTTGGTTGTCGATCTCTGTCTTGCCGATGCGGGTGATGATGTCCCACTCTTTGAGCGGGTAGTTGGCCTCATTAGACACAGGGCGCTGTACCACCATGCCGCGCACAGACTTGTCTACCTTCAAGAAGCTACGCAGGGAAGGGTTCTCTAAGGTTTGCAAATCGTCAAACATCGCTGGCTTGCCATCGTATTTACCGTCAGCAATATCACTCAGGAATAGCTCCACCTCTTCATTGGGAATGATGTAGCCAATGTTTTGAGAGCTGTTAATAATGGAAAACGCTACGCCAATCATTTTGTCATTGGCAAACACAGGGCCACCACTGTTGCCAGGGTTGATTGCCGCATCAATCTGAATACGCAGGCCTGCGGTAGGAAAGTTATACGGCACATACTCAATCCGCGACACAATGCCCTGAGTGATCGATAGCGAGTTGCCGCCCATCGGGTAGCCGTAGGCCAATACTGCGTCCTTGACCTCGGGCAGCACACTTGCGCGCACAGGCGGCGTACGGGTCGCAAAAAAGCTGGGGTCTTCTAGCTCTAGGACAGCCAGATCAATACCCCGCGCAATCGCCACTACGCGCGCCGCCACGCGGTCGCCGCCCTCTCTAGCACGCACTTCTACTTTACTGGCGTAGTTCACTACATGGGCGTTTGTCAGTATGCGATTGCCCTCAATCACTACACCCGAGCCTGTTGATTCGGTCGGTGCAGCTTTGTTCCATGGCCTGTACAAATCAGGCTGCCTGGCGGTGCTGAACACACGTACTACCGCGTTTTCTAGTTGCGCGGTGCGTGCGGCTTTGGGTGCTGTTTGCGCATGCGCAGCCCCAGCTCCCATCAAAGCGATGCTGATCGCCAGGTTGAGCAAACAATCAAGTGTGATGCGGTATGTCATATGGGTATTTCAGTAAAGACAAGGACGAGATACATGATCGCACCTAGCTTACCAAAATTTACCTATATCGTGTGCATCGAGGTGTGTAACAGTGTGGTGTGCACGCGCACTATTTTCTTTAACTGCGGCACGCAGCTACCGCAGTTGGTGCCACATTGAAGTGCATCTTGCAGTTGGGCTAAACGCTCCTCTTCGTCGCCTTCACACTTGCTCAGTTGCGCCTGTATTGCTGTCTCTGTGACGTTGAAGCAGGCGCAGATCTGCTGGCCTTTGGATTGGATGGCGACAGGCGCTTTGGCACCCGGAGATAGCAGTAAGCGGCCATAGCTGGCTGCGTCGAGTTGGTCTTGAAGCAGGGTTTTGATCCACGCCTCGGCACTGGTGTCACCCGCTAAGACAAAGCCTTGAAGCTCGGCTTGGCCTGTGCTGGTGCGCACGAGGCGCGCTGTGCGGCGTTGGCCACGTTTTTTGTCTTCGTAGCGCAACGTGTCTTGGCCAGATAAGCCGAGTAAATTTTCGATGTGCGCAATGCTGTCGTCCTCTGGAGCATAGGCGGCAGCGGCGCGAAACAAGATGCCGCGTTGCGCTGCACCAGTGCGCGGTGTACTGTCATTTTCAAGTGCTGATTCTTCGCGTCCAAAAGGCACGCAAGAGGCGAACTCAAAGCGTGACATCAGCTTTTGTAAAGTGGTGCGTGTGGTGTGGGCACTGGCCTCGGGCAGCCAAGCGACAGCCAACAGGGCCCACGGCAGCTCTGCTTTGAGAATCTTGACGGCCGAGTGCTTGAGCTCGGGCTGTTTACTGCTGGGGCAATAGGCGCTGGTGGTGATGGCGTTGATGCCTGCAATGGCCTCGCCCGTGCTGCTGCGGCCACTTAAAAATTCGCTACCCCAATGCATCGCAATAAATGCTTGGCTCATGCCGATTTCGTCGCCGGCTTGCACAGGCAGCATGATCGAGCCGCGTTTGCTGGTGACATGGACCAAGTCGCCTTCTTTAAGCAAGCGACGGGTCATATCTTGGCGGTTCATTTGCACTACAGGCTCGGCCACATGGCCGAACAGACGGCCTAGCGTGCCTGTTCGGCTCATACCGTGCCATTGGTCGCGTAGGCGTCCAGTGTTCAGGCTAAACGGATAACGCGATTCGCGCTGCTCGGCGGTGGGCTTGTAGACAGTGTTGACGAAGTTGGCTTTGCCATCCTGCGTGGGGAAAATGCCGTCTTCGTAGAGACGGGCTTTGCCGTGTGTGTCGCCTTCCTTGAGAGGCCATTGCGCGGGCTTGGATTCGATGATGGCATACGTTAGGCCTGTGATATCAAGGTCGCGGCCTCGTGTGGACTCGCGGTGTTCGCTCCAAATGTGTTCTGGGCTTGAGTAGGGGAAAAGGGTAGCCTTCGGCTCGTCTTTTGCAAGCTGCGCCTCTAAGTGCTGCGCAAAATCGACGACGATTTTCCAGTCGTGGCGGGTTTGGCTGGGCGCGGGGATAGCGGGCAACACGCGGCTGATGCGGCGTTCACTGTTGGTGACCGTACCGTCTTTTTCGCCCCAAGTGGTGGCTGGCAGCAGCAGGTCAGCATACTTGCAGGTTTCGGTAGTGGCAAAAGCTTCTTGCACGATAACCAGTTCGCAGCGCTCTAGCGCGCGGCGCACAGTGGCTTGGTCGGGCATGCTTTGCGCCGGGTTAGTGCAGGCTATCCACAGCGCTTTGATCTCGCCATCGGCTGCGGCTTGGAACATTTCTACCGCAGTCTTGCCCGGTTTGCTGGGCACATCGGCCACCCCCCATAGTGCGGCTACTTCTGCACGGTGCACGGGGTTGGCCATGTCGCGGTGGGCACTGATCAGGTTGGCCAGTCCGCCCACTTCGCGTCCACCCATGGCGTTAGGTTGCCCTGTCAATGAGAAGGGGCCTGCACCGGGTTTTCCTATGTGTGCGGTGGCCAAATGCAAGTTGATCAGGGCTGCGTTTTTGGCTGTGCCACTGCTCGATTGGTTCAAACCTTGGCAGTACAAACTGAGGCTTGCCTTGCTGGTTGCAAACAGCTTGGAAGCAGCAAATAAATCTTCTTTTTTAACACCACAAGTTTGCGCTACCACCTCAGGTGTGTATTCACGCACTGTAGCTTTTAAGTTGTCAAAACCGTTGGTGTGCGCGGCGATATAGGCGTTGTCCAGCCAGCCTTCCCACAGCATGATGTGCAGCATGCCGTTGAACAGCATGACATCGGTGCCAGGCTGGATGGGCAGGTACAAGTCAGCTATTTCGGCAGTGTCAGTCTTGCGTGGGTCGGCGAATATGATTTTGAGCTGAGGATTGTTCTTTTTGGCGTCTTCAATGCGCCTGAAAAGAACAGGGTGCGCATAGGCCGTATTGCTGCCCACGATAAAGATGGTTTCTGCATGGTTGACATCGTCATAGCAGTTGGGCGGTGCGTCCGCGCCCAAGGTTTGCTTATAGCCCGCTACTGCGCTGCTCATGCACAGACGCGAGTTGGTGTCGATATTATTGGTGCCGATCAGGCCCTTGGCGAGTTTGTTGAAAACATAATAGTCTTCGGTCAGCAACTGGCCACTGACGTAAAAGCCCACGGCATCTGGCCCATGCTCTTTAATGATTTGTGCAAAACTGGTTGATGCAAAATCTAAAGCGCCGTCCCAAGTGATGGCTTGAGTGGCCTCACCACGGTGCTCACGGCGCATCGGTTGCAAGAGGCGCGTTTGCAGCGTGATGGGTGCGCTGGCAGTCAGATGCAGGGTGGAACCTTTGGTGCACAGGCGGCCAAAGTTGGCAGGGTGATCTGGGTCACCGCGTACACCAGTAATTTGCGCACCTTGGCTTTCAATAATGACACCGCAGCCCACACCGCAATACGGGCAGGTGGATTTAGTTTCGCGCTGGCTCATGCCGCTTGAGACGCTTTCAGCTCAGGGCCAGCCAAAGGTTTGGCAAGGTCAATGGCGTGCGTTGCCAGTTCGTCAGTATCTAAAAATACTTCGCCATCTTTCACTTGCACGGCAAAATTCGGAGTGCAGCCCTCGTCTGGCGCTTTAGCGCAGCCGTCTGCCAGACCAATGTTCCAGTTATGCAGCGGGCAGGCCACGCTCTCCCCGTGCACAATACCTTGCGATAGCGGACCGCCTTTGTGCGGGCAGCGGTCTAGCAAAGCGAATACTTTGTCTTCGCTGCTCCTAAACACCGCTACGTCCATGCCTTTGGCGCGCGTGATGCGGCGTGAGCCGAGGACGGGGATGTCTTTGACTAAACAGATTTTTTTCCAAGTGGTCATTTTTTATTTATATGGTGGTTTTATTGGAATTTAATACAGGGAAATCTTCGCGCCCTCTGCGTTCAAAAATTCCCCTGTATTAAAAATCTTCAAACAGCAATAGCCTCAAACTGCCGCGTATCCACAGATGCTTTGTCAAACTCAAACCAAGGATCAGGCTCACCGTCCAGTGCAAACTGCAGCCGCTCCCACAGCGCCTTGCGGCCTTCGTGGTCGTCCAAAATGCGCTTCTTTACATAATCAAGGCCAACTCGCGATACGTAGTGAACTGTGCGCTCGAGATACCAGCCTTCTTGGCGGTACAGCTCACAAAACGCGCCGGTATATTCCAGCACCTCAGCCGCAGTTTTGACTTTGGTAAAAAAGTGGGCCACTTCGGTTTTGATGCCGCCGTTGCCAGCGACATACATTTCCCATCCGCTGTCCACACCAATGATGCCTACGTCTTTAATACCTGCTTCAGCGCAGTTGCGTGGGCAGCCGCTGACGGCAAACTTGACTTTGTGCGGCGCGTACATGCGCCACATGGCGCGCTCTAGGTCTTTGCCCATTTGCGTGCTGTCTTGCGTGCCCATGCGGCACCATTCGCTGCCGACGCAGGTTTTGACAGTTCTCAGGGCCTTGGCATAGGCGTGGCCTGAAGGCATGCCGATGTCTTTCCACACGTTCACCAAATCTTCTTTTTTCACGCCTAACAAGTCAATACGCTGGCCGCCAGTGACTTTGACTGTGGGGATCTTGTATTTATCCACTGCGTCTGCAATGCGGCGCAACTCGCTGGCGGTGGTCTCGCCTCCCCACATGCGCGGTATCACGCTGTAGGTGCCGTCTTTTTGAATGTTGGCATGTGAGCGCTCGTTGATAAATCGGCTTTGCGGGTCGTCTTTGGCCTCTTTGGGCCACGAGCTGGTAACGTAATAGTTAATGGCCGGGCGGCACGAAGCGCAACCGTTGGGTGACTTCCAATCGAGCGCTTTGTACACGCTGTCAATCGTGAGCAGCTTGTTAGTCACTATGGCGTCACGCACCGCTTGGTGGCCGTGCTCGGTGCAGCCGCACATGGCTTTGAGCTTAGGCGTGGCCGAATAATCCCCGCCTGCAGTAAACATCAAAATCTGTTCAACCAAACCTGTGCATGAGCCGCATGAAGCACTGGCTTTGGTGTGCTTTTTGACTTCGTCGAGGGTGAACAGTCCTTTTTCACGAATTGCTTTGCAAATGGTACCTTTGGTCACACCGTTGCAACCGCACACCTCGTCGCTGTCGGCCATGCTGGCGGCTTTGGTGTGACCTTGGTGGCCTACATCGCCAATGCCGTTGTTGAGTGCCGCTTCGCCAAACATGAGTTTGTCGCGAATGTCAGACACGTTTTTTCCATCGCGCAGCAGCTTGAAGTAATAGCTGCCATCGACTGTGTCGCCATACAAACAGGCACCAATCAATTTGTCGTCTTTGAGTACCAGTTTTTTGTAGACGCCGCCAAACGGATCGCTCATCACAATCTCTTCTGTGCCTTCGCCACCTGTGAAATCACCTGCACTGAACAGGTCAATGCCAGTGACTTTGAGTTTTGTCGATGTGAGTGAGCCGCTGTAGCGGCCAATGCCAAACTGCGCGAGATGGTTGGCGGCTACTTTGGCTTGCTCAAACAAAGGCGCGACCAAGCCATAGGCAATGCCGCGGTGCGCAGCGCACTCGCCCACGCTATAAATGCGTGCATCCGTGGTGGTTTGCATGGTGTCGTTGACCACAATGCCTTTGTTGCAATGCAGGTTCATCTTCTCTGCCAACTCGGTGTTGGGGCGAATACCCACGGCCATGACCACCAAGTCGGTAGGTATCTCGGTGCCGTCTTTGAACTGCAGCGCCATCACACGCCCAGCTTTGCCGCCATCGACATCACCGATCAGCGCTTGGGTTTGGCCACCCATGACGAATTTCAGACCGCGCTCTTCCAATGATTTTTGCAGTAAACCGCCTGCCACACTGTCTAGCTGGCGCTCCATCAACGTAGGCATGACATGGATTACCGTTACTTGCATGCCGCGCAGCATCAGGCCATTGGCAGCCTCTAGGCCAAGCAAGCCACCACCAATGACAATGGCTTTTTTGTATTTGGTTGATGCATCGATCATCGCGTTGGTGTCGGCAATGTCGCGGTAGGCAATCACGCCATCTAAGTTTTTGCCGGGAATAGGCAAGATAAAAGGGTTAGAGCCGGTGCACATGAGCAGGCGGTCATATTCCACCTCGGTGCCGTCGTCAGCGCGTACGATGCGTTTGACACGGTCTACTTCCACCACTTTTTTGCCAGCGTGCAGGGTGATGTGGTTGTCTTTGTACCAGTCCCAACTGTTGAGCACGATTTCGTCGAGGGTTTGCTCGCCTGCCAGCACGGGGGACAATAAAATGCGGTTGTAGTTAGGATGTGGCTCTGCACCAAACACGGTCACATCGTACAACTCGGGTGCAATTTTGATAAGCTCTTCAATGGTGCGTACACCTGCCATGCCATTACCCACCATCACTAACTTCAATTTTTTCACGCATCAACTCCCTAATTACATAGTTAATTCGCAAGCTGCGTGCCAAGTAAATGGACAGTTTTGAGCGTTCAAATGCACTAATTCAGTGCGGTCTGCACCCTTGCTGGGTGAATCAACATAAGATACCTGCATGCGATTGAATAAAATTGGCTCTGCTGTGATGCTGCTCGTGGTGTTTACTGCCACATGGATCAAGCCGATATGGCCTGCAGAGCAGGCTTTGCACAGTTCGTTGACAATTTTGGGGTGGTTTTGGCTCTGGTTTCATGTCCGCAAACACGGTATGCATGAAACAGACTTTTTTTTGATTTTGCTATTTTTATGTGTTCACAGCATCGCAGCGCGTTGGCTGTATTCCAATGTGCCTTACGACGCATGGTCGCAAAGGGTGTTTGGACTGTCTATCGACCAAAGTTTGGGGTTTGAGCGCAATCATTTTGACCGGGTAGTGCATTTTTTGTACGGACTGTGCCTGACTGCGCCGCTCATGTCTTATGTGATGGCCACGTACCGGCAAAGCGCCAGGTTTTGCGCGGTGGTTGCGGTGGTCGCCATTATGGTGAGCAGCTTGCTGTATGAGTGGTTTGAGTGGTTGATAGCTGCTACGCTGTCTGCACAAGATGCTGAGTCTTATAACGGTCAGCAGGGGGATATGTGGGATGCCCATAAAGATATGCTGCTGGCCACTGCGGGCAGCGTGATAGGCGGGTTGATAAAGTGCGCGCATGCTCGGTCAGCCGCAATGTCTGCCAAAATGACAGTCACATTTAAGTAGCCCCCCATGACCGAACCCGTCCGCCTTGCCAAACGCCTTGCCGAAATGCTGCCCTGCTCACGCAGCCAAGCTGAGCAGTACATTGAGGGCGGCTGGGTGCGGGTCAATGGCCAGGTGCAAGAAAGCCCGCAGCACCGCGTTACCAACGAGCGCATTGAGCTAGACCAAGACGCCAGCCTGCTCGAGAGCGTGCCCATGACCATCCTGCTGCACAAACCCGCAGGCTACGACTGGGGCGACGGCCGCAAGAGCGCGGGCGACCTGCTGACTGAGGCCAACCGCAGCCGGGGCGACCGCTCGGGCGTGCGATTGCTCAAGCGCCACTTGAAAGACCATGTCTGCGTCACACCGCTGGAGAGCGGCGCCAGCGGGCTGGTGGTGTTTACCCAAGAGTTCTCTGTCCAGCGCAAGCTGTGGGACGACGCAGCCGGGGTGGAAAACGAAGTGATTGTCGATGTGACCGGTGACGTGGACGAGGATATTTTGCGCGCTTTGAATCGCCCATTAATGCGCAGCGGCAAACCTGTGCTCACCGCCAAAGTGGCGCTCAGCAAACAAACCGACAATGCCACTGGCCTGCGCTTTGCCATCAAAGGCGGTGCACCCGGCAGCGTGGCCGTGGTGTGCGAGCATGCGGGTTTGCATATTGTGGGTATGAAGCGCATCCGCGTAGGCCGTGTGCCGATGTCGGATTTGGCGCTGGGGCAGTGGCGGTTTTTGCTAGCGCACGAGCGGTTTTAATGCGCGCTGTAGCGCAGTTGCTGACGCTTTCATATAGCTGATGTGAATCATTAGTTTTAGGTAACTTTTTAGGCAGTTTTCCGACGCGGATATTCAATAGTTAGCTATTAATTTAATAGTAATTTGGTGGTGATTTGATAGCTACTAATGACTTAACCGTAACCTCCCGCACAGCGCCAACCAGTAGAATCTAAGCATCCATGACGCACCACATTGCTTTTTATAAATTTGCCGCTTTGGCAGACGTAGATGCCGTCGTCACGCGGCTGCGCGGGCTGACCTCAGACCTGCTGGGCAGCATATTGGTGGCCCACGAGGGCATTAACGGCATGTTGGCGGGAAGCGCCCAGCAACTGGACGGTTTTGAGCATGCGCTGCAAAGCGACGCGGCGTTTGGTGGCGCGTTCAATCCTGTCGCGTTCAAGCGCACCGAATGCATCACTGCACCCTTTAAGCGCATGAAGGTACATGCTAAAAAAGAAATTGTGCCGCTGGGCATTGAGGGCGTAGACGCCGCAGGTCGCACTGCTGACATCGAGCGCACCAATGTCAGCCCGCAGGCTTGGCGCGAGCTGATTCAACAGGACGATGTTGTGCTGCTAGACAACCGCAACAGCTTTGAGTACCGCCTGGGCAAGTTCCAGGGCGCTATCGACCCTGGCGTGGTCAACTTCAGAGACTTTCCAGAGTACGTCAAAGCGCATGCCGCGCAGTGGAACGCAGAGCACAAAAAAGTAGCCATGTACTGCACCGGCGGCATTCGCTGCGAAAAAAGCAGCGTGTGGATGCAAGACCTGGGGCTAGATGTGTACCAGCTCGAAGGCGGCATACTGAACTACTTTAAGCACATGCCCGACGCCAGCCATGACTGGCAAGGCGAGTGCTTTGTGTTTGACAACCGTGTTGCGCTGGACACCCATTTGCACGAGACCCCCACCACGGTAGAGCAGGTGTACGCCAACGAGCCTGATGGGGAGTGGCGTTTGGCCCGCGCCCAACAGCTCGAAGCTGATCAATAAACCTGCTGCGCGCCGTGGCCAAACTGCGCGTTGCGGCATTAGCCGCACCTAAACTGTCCAAACCCCCCGCGCGTCACGGCGTCAGCCCCAGCCTCATGGCCCTGCCCAACTTGGCCACTCCAGACCAGCCCGCTTTGCTGTTGCAATACTTAGAGCAGTCGGCTCATATCCCACCGGGGCAGACCTGGCAAGAGCGCATGCAAAACGGCTTGGTGCTCGATTTGAACGCACAAGCGCTAGACGTTCACACCGCTTACGTGCCGGGCCTGCGTTTTTACTATTACCGCCATGTGTTGAATGAGCCGCGTGTACCGTTTGAAGAGCGCATCGTCTATGAAGACGCGCATTTGCTGGTGGCAGACAAGCCACATTTTTTGCCCGTCTCGCCCACCGGCCGCTATGTGCAAGAGACCTTGTTGGTGCGGCTGAAAAACCGCACCGGCTTAGACAACCTGGTGCCCATCCACCGCATAGACCGCGACACGGCGGGCTTGGTGATGCTGAGCAAGCAAGTGGCCTCGCGCGATGCCTATGCGGCCATGTTTCGCGCCCGCAAGGTGCACAAAATTTATGAGGCTATTGCGCCGTACAAGGCTGATGTCGAGTTCCCGCGCACCCACACCAGCCGCCTGCAAACCAGCGCGCAGTCGTTCATGCAAATGCAAGAGGTGCCGGGCAGCCCTAATAGCACCACCCACATGCGCCTGCTCGAGGCGCGTGGCCTGTGGGCACGCTACCAGCTCGAACCCATCAGCGGGCAGCGCCACCAGCTGCGCGTGCACATGCTGGCCATAGGATTGCCCCTGCGCTTTGACGCGATTTACCCCGTGCTCACACCCGAGCCCGCGCTGGGCGCGCTAGACTACAGCCAGCCGCTTCAGCTCTTAGCGCAGTCGATTGCGTTTGACGATCCTGTCACCCACGAGCCGAGGCGTTTTGAAAGCTCGCAATGTTTACACTTGCCGTAAATTTTTACAATTCGAGCAACAGCTGCTTGCAAAGCGTTGCAGACCTGGCCCGAAGGCTTGGCTACAGTGACACCATGCGACACAAAAAGTATGTACGGCTTCACCCGCCCGTAAGTGACTATGCCAAGCTAGGTGACTCAACTTCTTCATCCTCTGCATTGCCTGGTGGCATGACTCAAAGCCTCTTGCGCTCAGCGCGTTGGTGGCTACCCGTTTTGGTCGTGTTGTTTATTGTGATGTCGTGTGGCGGCGGAACCGTAGCCCAGCAAACCACGCCTGCGGCTGGCAACCCACCGGTGACCAACCCGCCAGCCAATCCGGGCGGCACCGTCCAAGCCTCTGGTGCATTGACCGTGACTGACATCACCACCAGCCTGTCCAGCCCGTGGGGTATGGCGTTTTTGCCCAGCGGTAGCGCGCTGGTGACAGAGCGCGCAGGCACACTGCGCATCGTCTCGCCCACGGGCAGCGTGTCCGCTGCCATCACCGGCGTGCCCGCAGTTGACTCGCGCGGGCAGGGCGGTTTGCTTGATGTTGCACTTGACCCGGCTTTTGCCAGTAACCAGCGCGTTTACTTAAGCTTTTCCAAGCCCAGCGCCAACGCAGCCGATGGCAACCACACCGCAGTAGCCCGCGCCGTGCTTAATACCACTACGCTCAAGCTGAGCAGCGTGACGGTGATTTTTGAGCAACTGCCCAAGGTGGTGAGCACAGGCCACTTTGGCTCGCGCTTGGTGTTCGATAAAAACGGCTACCTCTTCGTCACCCTAGGCGACAGGCAGAGCAACGACCAGCGCGGCTATGCACAAGACCTCAGCCGAGGGCACGGCAAAGTCATGCGCATCACCACCGACGGCGCTGCCGCGCCTGGCAACCCTACGCTGGCAGCAGGCGCACAAGCCAGCATATGGAGCTACGGTCACCGCAACCCCCAAGGTGCAGCGCTGCACCCCACCACCGGTCAGCTCTGGGTCAACGAGCACGGCGCGCAAGGCGGCGACGAGCTTAACCTCAGCTTAGCCGGGCAAAACTATGGTTGGCCGCTGGCCAGCTACTCACAAGAATACGGCAGCACCACACCCGTGGGCACCACCAGCTTGGCTGGCATGCAGCTGCCCGTGAGCTACTGGCTCACCCGAGACGGCAGTGCCTTCACAGGCGGCAGCCAGTCGTCCATTGCGCCTAGTGGCATGGCAATTTACAGCGGCGATAAATTCCCCGAGTTTCAGGGCAATGTGTTTTTAGGTGCGCTCGCTGGCACAGCGCTGTGGCGCGTGGTGCTGGGCGGCGCAGACGGCAAAATCGAAGTCTTCCGCGAGCGCCTGCTGGCCTCGCGCGGTGAGCGCATTCGCGATGTGCGAGTGGGGCCTGATGGTTGGATGTATCTGCTGACGGACAGCGGTAGGCTGCAGCGGATTAGCAAATAGAGTCACTACTAAATTAATAGCTAACTATTCAATATCCACGTCGGAAAACTGCCTAAAAAGTTACCTAAACGCAGATATTGAAGACAGAGCCGGATGCAGCTGTGTCATGCCCAAACTTAGGAGCGGCTAAATTAACCGCCGCGACGCATCATGTCAAAGAACTCAGAATTGTTCTTTGTGGCTTTCATGTTTTTCAGCATCAATTCCATCGACTCAATCTCATCCATGTTGAACATGAATGAACGCAAAATGCGCGTCTTTTGCAAGATCTCAGGAGACAACAATAGCTCTTCGCGGCGGGTGCCAGATTTGCTCAGCTCAATCGCTGGGAACACGCGCTTTTCGTACAGGCGGCGCGACAGGTGCAGCTCGGAGTTGCCAGTACCTTTGAATTCTTCAAAAATCACTTCGTCCATACGGCCGCCAGTGTCGACCAGTGCGGTAGCGATGATGGTGAGTGAGCCGCCTTCTTCAACATTGCGCGCTGCGCCAAAAAAGCGCTTGGGGCGTTGCAGTGCGTTGGTGTCAATACCGCCCGTGCCAATTTTGCCGCTGCTGGGCATGACGTTGTTATAGGCGCGGGCTAAGCGGGTGATCGAGTCAAGCAAGATCACCACGTCTTTTTTCAGCTCGACCAATCGCTTGGCGCGCTCAATGACCATATCGGCCACGTGCACGTGGCGCGCAGCAGGCTCATCAAATGTCGAGCTAATCACCTCGGCGCGCACGCTGCGTTGCATTTCGGTGACTTCCTCGGGGCGCTCGTCCACCAGCAGGACCATCATGTGCACGTCAGGGTGGTTGGCCGTAATGGCATGGGCAATGTGCTGCATCATCACGGTCTTGCCGCTCTTGGGCGGAGCCACAATCAGGGCGCGCTGGCCTTTGCCAATGGGGGCGATCAGGTCGATCACGCGGCCTGTGATGTTCTCCTCAGACTTGATGTCGCGCTCGAGCTTGAGTTGCTCTTTAGGAAACAGCGGCGTCAAGTTTTCAAACATCACCTTGTGTTTGTTGCTGTCGGGTGAGTCGCCGTTGACTTTGTCCAGCTTGTTCAGGGCAAAGTAGCGCTCGCCGTCTTTGGGCGTGCGCACTTCGCCTTCAATCATGTCGCCCGTGTGCAGGTTAAATCTGCGCACCTGGCTGGGGCTGATATAGATGTCGTCTGTGGACGCTGTGAAGCTGGTGTCTAAGCTGCGCAAAAAGCCAAATCCATCGGGCAAAATTTCGAGCACGCCGTCAGCCACAATCAGCTCGCCTGCTTTGGCGCGCTTTTTGATAATGGCAAACATCAGCTCTTGCTTGCGCATGCGGCCGGTGTTTTCGATTTCGAGTTCTTCGGCTTGTTTGAGAACTTCGGATACGTGAAGTGCTTTGAGTTCGTTCAGATGCATGAGTGCGTCAGTCAAAAATAAGGTGGTGGGGGGAGGTGAGGCGCTGGGCACCTAAAAAGAGCCGCTGGGCTAGATGATTGCCAGCGCAGGTAGTCTGGTTATAAAGGCAATTTGTAGTTTTGTCACTAGCACATTTGTGCAATTGCAAGTTTATTATAGCCCTCGTATGATACAAAAAGCGTAAACTTAAGATTACATTACAGTCCCATATATTCTAGTAAAGCTTCAATTCCGTGCAAAACTTGGTTCAATCATTCGCAAACGCAGTCGGTCTGAGTGACTCTCAGCGCCGAACTGACCCTGTGGCAAAGCAGCCTAGCGCTCCTGTGCGCGCTGCTACGGGCGCCCCAACAGCCCCTTTGGGCACCGACCCCCCAGGCCCGCCGGTGTTGCACCCAGAGGTACTGGGCACGATTGGTGAGGAAATTGCCCACAACCTGACGCAGGCGCTGGAGCTGATTGTGCAGGCTGCAGCCAACCCACGCAATTTTGGCCAAGGGCTCTCGCGCAGCCACTTTTTGATCGACAGACTGCGCCGCAAGGCTATGTCGATGCAGCAAATTGCCCGTTTGGCACAAAACCGCGTGCGCCAATCCCACGAAAAGCTGGTTTTGGGTGAGGTTGCCCAAAACGTGCTGGACGACCGCCAGCCAGAGCATATCGCCTCGGGTTTGGTGGTAAATACCAAGTTTAAATCTGTCGAAATCATCGTCGACCCGGGCCTATTGATGAGCCTGATTGCCACTGCGATTGACTGGGTGACCGAGTTTGGCACGGTAGTGCGCATGAGCACGGGCATGAAAAACTGGCCTCAGCACGGTCAGCTCACCCTGATCGCTGCCCAAGGCGTTCGAACCCAAGAAGATATCGACCGAAAAACCACAGTCAATCAGTCGATTGCCTGGCATTTGCTGCAGCAGATTGCCCAGGCCATGGGCGTGGGCTTGGTGATGGATGAGACCATCAATGAGCGCAGCCTGACAATCGAGTTTCCGCGCACCGTGGTGGCCTTGGAAGGCATGACCATGATGGAGATGGACACCGGCCACGGTGATATCAGTGGCAACAGCAGCTTTGGTTCAGTTAACTCTAACTTTATTGCGGGGCACAGCGTGTTGGTGCTGTCATCGGACTACCGTTTGTTCACCGAGGTGCGTGATATTTGCAAAAAACTCAGTTTGCGCTGCGAGCATGCGCCGAATGTGCAAATGGCCGAGCGCCACTGCGAGCTGCAGGTGCCCCACTTGGTGGTGTGCGAAGAGGCTTTGGATGATGACCAGTACGCTGCGCTGCTTGACGATTTGCAGCGCCACACGCCAGGGTTCCCTACCATCGTTGTGGCTGAGGGCGGCTACGGTTTTGAATTCTCTGACTGGTCGGGCAACAGCAAGTCGCGCGTCTCGCGCAAGCAGTTAAGCGACCAGTTGCCCGGCGCGCTGTCAGTCGAGCTGTCGCGCACGATGTAAGACTTTTATTAGACGAGCTGCTCGTCAATGAAAGCAACAAGCTGCGACTTGCTCAGCGCGCCTACTTTGGTCGCTGCCAGTTGGCCGCCCTTAAAGATCATTAACGTAGGAATACCGCGAATACCGAATTTACTGGGGATATCGCGGTTTTCGTCCACGTTCATTTTGGTGATTTGCAGCTTCCCTGCATAGGTGCCAGCCACTTCGTCCAAAATCGGCGCAATCATCTTGCAAGGGCCGCACCACTCTGCCCAGTAGTCCACCAGCACGGCGGTCTGGTTGGACTGCAGCACTTCGGCTTCAAAGGTGGCATCGGTAATGTGTTTAATGAGATTGCTGGCCATGGTGGTTTTCTCCGCGCTGTGATGGCAAGTTAAAAAAGAGTCGTCGCTAGAACTGAAAAAAGCTTTCAGATAAAGCTACAGTGTGGGCATTGTGACAGAAAGCAAGGGCAGCGTTTAAGCCCTTGCCCTGCTAAACAACTATAGCCGTGATAGCTAAAACGAAACAAGCCTTGATGGACACTTCCACCCCTGACACCGCCTTTTTGGCCCCGCAGCAGCCCGCGGCGGGGGCTGCTGCGGGGCTGCAGGCGTGGGATCAGTCGTGGGCAGCGCTGTGGGCTCCGGTGTCTGGGAGATGCAGGCGTTGGGCGCGCAGTCGGCGCGCACGGTGGTGCTACTGCCGTTTTTTCAGCTGCAGGCAGTGGCACGCGAGACGGCGCAGCGCCACTGGACTAAAGGCGCCGCAGGCATCTTTTTGCCGCGCCTGGAAACTACCAAAAGCTGGAGCCAGCGCGTGGGCCACTTTATGCCTGGCCCGCTGGACATTAGCTTTGATGCCGGGCTAGACAGCCTGCGTGCGAACGCTTGGCTGCAGCGCGCCGGCCTCAAAGCCAAGCAGGCCATGCTCTGCGGGCCCTTGGTGCAGACGGCGCATCAGCTAAGCGCGCTGGTGGCGGCAGTGCCGCCT
>JANPDG010000098.1:0-15433 GCA_031431335.1 Polaromonas sp.
CCGACGTGGATATTAGATAGTTAGCTATAAATTTAATAGCAATAATCGGCTTTTAACCCATGAATTCACCTCAATTTTGCACCCAATGCGCCACGCCACTGCAAATGATCATTGCCTACGAAGACGCAGGCCAAGTGCAGCGGCTGCGTTGTCCAGCCTGCGCCTGGACGCACTGGAACAACCCCACCCCCGTGCTGGCCGCGATAGTTGAGTACAACGGCCAGCTGCTGCTCGCGCGCAACGCAGCCTGGCCGGGCAAGCTGTTTGCGCTGATCACGGGCTTCATGGAGGCGGACGACAGCCCCACGGGCGGCATCTCGCGCGAAGTCAAAGAAGAGACTAACCTAGACTGCAGCGAGGTGAATTTGGTGGGAGTGTATGACTTCAAACGTATGAACCAGGTCATCATTGCCTACCATGTGGTGGCGCATGGCGAGGTCAAGCTCTCACCTGAGCTGGCCGAATACCGATTATTTGACTTCAATAAAGCCAAGTGCTGGCCGGGCGGCACGGGCACCGCGCTGGCTGACTGGCTGCGCAGCCGGGGTATTGAGCCCATGTATGTGCCGCTGCCAGCAGAGCTTGAAAAACCTTAGAATAGCGTTATGGACATTAGCAAAGAACTCGACACCCGCGGCCTGAGCTGCCCCCTCCCTATTCTCAAAGCCAAAAAAGCTTTGGGCGAGCTGACCAGTGGCCAACTGCTCAAAGTAGTAGCCACGGACGCCGGCTCGGTGCGCGACTTTCAGGCGTTTGCCAAGCAAACTGGCAACGAGCTGATTGAACAGCAAAACCTCGGTACTGAATTTATCCATATCTTGCGCCGCCGCTAACTCAGCAGCCTCGGGCGGGTCTGGGTTGTTTGTTATTGGCACCTAGATTTTTTTGCACGATGTTTTTATCCAGCATGCACAGCAGCTTGACAGCTTGATGGTGGTTAAACCGCTTTGCATAGTCGACAGCACTTTGGTCGTTTGCATCAACTAAATTTAAACTGGCACCTGCATTCATCAGCAGAGTAATGCCCCTTAAAAAACTGCGTTCAGCGGCCTTCATCAAGGCGGTTTCCCCATTGGAATCTGCCGCTGGTACGTCAATGGGCACTTTTTGCAGCTTAGCCGCTGCGATCAATAAGGGCAAGGATTCAACAGCACTATGAAAACCGCCGTAGTGCAGCGCTTGCCAGCCGCTCTTATCTGCTGCATCCATACGCGCGCCGCTGCTGAGTAACAACTTTACAGCTTCAGAGTGGTCGCCAAATATTGCAGCATGCAGCGGGGTAAAACCCTCAAACGAGCCACTGGTTGATGGCGCATCAACTTTTACACCGGCTTTGATCAAAGCCCGCATGATATCTAGTGTATTGTCTTCGTCACCAACTGCAGCATGCAATAAGGTGAGCCCTGCCGAAGGGTGGCCAGCTGGATAATCTACGTTAACGTTTTTTCCTTGTGCAATAAGTTTTTTCACAACTTCTGTATTGCCGTCTTCTACGGCTTCTAGCAGCGTAGTAGGCTCGCCCACGCGCTTCGGTGCATTGGGTGCTACGCTGCCGTCTCCCTGCTTGACAGCGTCCATCGCTACGGCATCGGTGGCCGCCTCGATGGTAACACCCGCAATAGTTGCATCAGCCTCAATCGGCTGAGCCAGCCCCAGCCACTGCCCCACGGGCAGGCCGCGTGGCAGCAAAAACATCAAGCCAAAGCTGACCAGCGCCAGCGCCATAATGGTCTTAGGCAGCCAGCCCAGCGTGCTGGTGATGCGCTGTTTGATGTCATCGATACTCGCGCTGCTCCCGTTTTGGAGAGATTGCAGTTTTTGCAGCACCATCTGGCGTAGACCTAACAATGCCAGCACCATGATCAGCGGCACCAGGACAAACATGGCCTGAAAAGGTCGCAAATAATAGCCGTCCCAAGCGTCGTCTACACCGCTCCAGGCATACCACAGCAAGATCGCAGCAATTATCAGCAAGCCAATAGAGACGCCTTTGCGCATGGTGGCCATGACTTCAGGTTTTAAAGCCTGCGGCACATCATAGTCGGCGTCATCGCTGAGATCGCTTGATGCCGGCGTATCGTCAATGTGCATGTCCGATGGCGCGTCTGCAAAAAACTCTGCCGTCTCTCGCTGCTCAGCAGCAGCCTGGCTCTGGGCCTTTTGCAGCCGCTCGATCTCTTTGGTGTAGTCCATCATGCTTTGAGTTGTTCAAGATACGCGCGAAACTCAGCTCCCACCTCAGAGTGCTGCAAAGCCAGCTCTACGGTGGCTTGCAAAAACCCTTGCTTGCTACCGCAGTCATAGCGCTTGCCTTCATATTGATAAGCATGAACGCCTTGCTGTCCGATCAAAGCCGCAATACCGTCGGTTAGCTGAATCTCACCGCCGACACCGCGTGGCTGCGCGCGAATAGCGTCAAACACCTGCGGTGTGAGCACATAACGTCCCGCCACGCCCCATTGCGAAGGAGCCTGCTCAGGCGCAGGCTTTTCAACAAATTTATCTAGCCGCATCAGGCGCTCGCTGACCTGCTGCCCGCCCACCATGCCGTAGCGGCGGGTGTGCGCCAGAGGCACCTCTTGCACAGCCACCACACAACCTCGCTCAGCTGCAAGCAAGCTGCCAAACTGCTGCACCATTTGCTGCAGCACGCCTGCGCCACCCATGCCCGTCGGGCCTACCATCAAATCGTCAGCCAGCAGCACGGCAAACGCATCGCGCCCCACCAAGTGCTCGGCGCACAGCACTGCGTGGCCCAAGCCCAGCGAGCGCGGCTGGCGCACATAGCTGCAGACCATATCGTCAGGCTGCATGCTGCGCACCAGTTGCAGCAGATCGTCTTTTTGGGCGGCTATAAGCTCGGTTTCGAGTTCGTAGGCGGTATCAAAATGGTCTTCGATAGCGCGTTTGTTGCGGCCCGTGACGAAAATCATGTGGCGAATACCCGCAGCGTAGGCTTCTTCGACCGCGTATTGGATCAAAGGCTTGTCCACCACGGGCAGCATTTCTTTGGGCTGCGCTTTGGTAGCGGGCAAAAATCGGGTGCCCAAGCCGGCGACAGGGAAAACGGCCTTGGTAATTAAAGATGGCGAAGATCTGCTCATAGATACAGGGTCCATAGACAATGATGCAGTGTAACTGCTACAGTATTGCCTAACGTATATGTATTTCAATACAAATTTTGATACAAACTTCAAGCAGCGCATTGCTGCCTAGACCCAACCCGTTATTGTGGACATCCTGCTACTTGAATCGCTCATCCCCGAAGCTATGGCTTGGCTAGAGGCGCGCCACTCCATAGCCTATCGCCCCGAGCTAGTGCGCGACGAGCGGGCGCTACGCCACTCCACAGGCCGTGTGCGCGCTATTGTGGTACCCAACCAAGTGGTGATTAGCCAAGAGTTTTTAGACTTTTCGCCCGATCTAGAAATCGTGGCGCGCATGCAAATTGGCACCGACAACATTGACCTGGAAAGCTGCCGTGAACGCGGCATCAAGGTACTGCAAGCGCGCAGCGCCAATGTGCGTGCCAACGCCGAGTTTTTAGTCGGTGCATTGCTGATGATGTACCGCCAAGGCTTGGTATCCGCTGTTTTAGCCAAATCGTCGCCTGCCACTGCAACTACCCCTAAGCCCAGCCAAAACTTTGACAATATGGCCATAGGCCGCGAAATCAGCGGCTCTACGATTGGCTTGTTGGGCATCGGCCCTGCAGCCAGCGCATTGGCCGGTTTACTCACCAGCATGGGCGCGCGCCTGATTGGCTATGACCCTGCACTGCACCACAGCTCACCCATTTGGCAGCAAATGCGGGTGCAACCTGTGAGCCTGCTGGAGATGATGGGCACAGCAGACGCTGTGTCGGTGCAAATGCTGTATGCCTCGCGCTTTAAAGGTTTTATCAATGAGCGCGTCTTAGCAGCCTGCAAGCCGCAGCAGTTGTGGGTCAGTATTGCGCGCAGCACGCTGTTTGACACCAATGCGATGGTCGAAGCACTGCAAGATGGCCGCATCAGCGCTTGGCTGTCAGACAGCGCAGATGACAACAACGACCCCGCCATGCCCTTGCTGCGCACCTTGCCTAATTTTTATGCCACCCAGCGCATCGGCTCGCTCACGCGCGAGTCGCGCCAGCGGGCCAGCTGGTACATGGCGCACCGCCTGCACGATATCTTGTCGCCTGACGATGCTGTGAGCACCAACTCTGGAATGATGGGGCTGCCAGGAGACAATTCACCATCCAGCTGGGTCGACTCCAACTTGCTCAGCCCTGCTGCGCTGCAGATCAACGCAGCGAACAAACCTTAACGTCAGACTTTACGCTGCATTAAATTAACAATGCGCTAAGCCAAGCGCACCAGCTGCTCGCGCAGTTTATCCACAGCTGCCGAAAAATCCGCCACACGTTTGCGCTCTTGCTCCAGCACCGCTGCAGGTGCTTTGGCCACAAAAGCCTCGTTGCCCAGCTTGCCGTTGGCCTTGGAAATCTCAGCTTCTAAGCGAGTTACTTCTTTGCCTATACGCAGCTTTTCTGCAGCAGCGTCTACTTCCATAAACAAACACATACGCGCCTCGCCCACCACTGCAGTAGGTGAGGCTGCGGCTGCTGTTTGCCAGGCTGCGGCGGTATCAAACATCTTGACCTCGCCAAGCTTGGCCAGGGCTTGCAAGACCCTTGCAGACTGGACAACAAAATCTGCATCGCCCGTCACGTACAAAGGCAGTTTGACTGCAGGCGAGACTTTAAGCTCACCGCGCAGGTTGCGGCACGCATCCACCAGCGCTTTGAGCTTGGCTACGTGTGCCTCTGCTGCCGGGTCAATGCGCTCACTCTGGCTTACGGGGTAAGCTGCAATGCTCACGCTATCGCCCGCGCGGCCTGCCACGGGAGCTACTTTTTGCCATAGTGCCTCCGTTATGAACGGAATAATGGGGTGCGCCATGCGCACAATAGTCTCTAGCGTACGGATCAGCGTGCGGCGCGTGGCGCGCTGCTCAGCCTCAGAGCCAGTTTGAATTTGTACTTTGGCGATTTCTAAATACCAATCGCAAAACTCGTTCCACGCAAAATCATAAATGCTGTTGGCCACATTGTCCAAGCGGTATTCTTCAAAGCCTTTGACCACATCAGCTTCAACGCGCTGCAGGGTGGACGCAATCCAGCGGTCGGCTTGGCTAAACTTTAAATAGCCATGCGCTGGACTGCCTACTTCGCACTCTTCTTTGCTGTGCTCTTTGAGGCCGCAGTCTGCGGCCTCGCAGTTCATCAGTACAAAGCGGGTGGCGTTCCACAGCTTGTTGCAAAAGTTGCGGTAGCCTTCGCAGCGTTTGGTATCAAAGTTGATGTTGCGGCCCAAGCTGGCATAGCTGGCCATGGTAAAGCGCAGCGCGTCTGCGCCAAACCCGGGAATGCCATCCGGGAACTCTTTTTCGGTGTCTTTGCGCACACGCGGTGCGGTCTCGGGCTTGCGCAGGCCGGTGGTGCGCTTCTCGAGCAGCGGGGCCAAGGCAATGCCGTCAATCAGGTCTACCGGGTCAAGCACATTGCCCTCCGACTTGCTCATCTTTTTGCCTTGCGAGTCGCGCACCAAACCGTGGATGTACACATGCTTGAACGGCACCTTGCCCGTAAAGTGCTTGGTCATCATGATCATGCGGGCAACCCAGAAGAAAATGATGTCGTAACCAGTGACCAGCACGGTGCTGGGCAAATACAGGTTGTAGTCTTCGGTGGCATGCGCGTTGTCGCTGGCAGTTTGATTAGGCCAACCCATGGTGCTAAACGGCACGAGTGCGGACGAATACCACGTATCCAATACATCTTCATCGCGCGTGAGCTTCTTGCCAGGTGCCTGTGCCTGTGCAGCTGCTTGGTCCCGCGCCACATACACCTTGCCGTCTTCGTCATACCACGCCGGAATCTGATGGCCCCACCACAGCTGGCGGCTGATGCACCAGTCTTGAATATTGTTCATCCACTGGTTGTAGGTGTTGACCCAGTTCTCAGGAATGAATTGGACCTCGCCAGTTTGCACAGCATCGATGGCTTTTTGGGCAATCGATTTGCCAGTCTCATCATTTTTGGTCATCGCCACAAACCACTGGTCGGTCAGCATGGGTTCTACTACTTGGCCTGTGCGCGCGCAGATCGGCAGCATTAGCTTGTGGGGTTTGATTTCGACCATAAAGCCTTGAGCCTCTAAGTCTTTGTTAACGGCCTTGCGCGCTACAAAACGGTCCATGCCTTGATAAGCTGCAGGGCCGTTCTCGTTGATCTTGGCATCCAGTGTGAAGATGGTAATGAGTGGCAGGTTGTGGCGCAAAGAGCAGGCGTAGTCATTAAAATCGTGTGCCCCCGTGATCTTGACGCAGCCTGAGCCAAAGTTGCGATCGACAAAATCGTCGGCAATGATGGGAATGGCGCGGTTGCACAGCGGCAGGTCGACCATTTGGCCGACGAGGTGTTTGTAGCGCTCGTCCTGGGGGTGCACACACAGCGCACCGTCGGCCAGCATGGTCTCGGGTCGGGTGGTAGCGATCTGCAGGCCGCGCGCGGTGTGGGCTGGGTGGCCTTCGGTAGAGCCGATCTGTTGTGGGCCTGCGCTAAACGGGTACAAGATGTAGTGCATCTTGCCGTCGGCCTCGGTGCTCTCGACTTCAAGGTCGCTCACAGCCGACTTTAAAACCGGGTCCCAGTTAACCAAGCGCTTACCGCGGTAGATCAGGCCTTGCTCATAGAGCTTGACAAACGTGTCGGTTACCACGGGGGTGAGCTTGTCGTCCATGGTGAAGTATTCGCGACTCCAGTCCACGCTGTCGCCCATGCGGCGCATTTGGCTGGTAATGATGTTGCCGCTTTTTTCTTTCCACTCCCACACTTTGCTCACGAAATTTTTGCGTGCTTCGGCGGGTGTAGGCCCCATCGTATGGCGCGACTGACCCAGCTCTTGCAGCTGGCGCTCCACCACGATTTGAGTGGCAATGCCTGCATGGTCGGTGCCCGGAATCCAAGCCGTATTGAACCCCTTCATGCGGTGGTAGCGGGTCAGGCTGTCCATGATGGTTTGGTTAAACGCATGGCCCATGTGCAACGTGCCGGTAACGTTAGGGGGCGGCAGCTGAATAGCAAAGGCGGCCTCGCCTGCCTTGGGCTGCTGCGAGCCGCGATAGCCGGCCACGCCGTAGCCCCGGCGCTCCCACTCAGGCCCCCAATGGGCCTCAAGAGCAGCGGGCTCAAACGATTTGGACAGCGAATCTAGGCCAGGCTGGGCGGGCGCAGCTGACGCCAAAGGGGTGGAAGCGGATTTTTCGGTCATAGCAATGAAAAACGGCATCCCGCAGGATGCCGTGTTGTAAAAACGCTGAAGTTAGCGCAGTATGGCGGGGGTACCCTATTTTATTCGAGCCCAGCCCAACAGGCTATTTTTTGTCCAATTGCTTGCCGATTTGGTTGCCAATCACAGCGCCACCTGCAGCACCAGCAACTGTACCTGCGGTAGAGCCCCAAGTGACAGCAGAGCCGACAATGCCGCCTACGACTGCGCCTGCGGCAGTGCCGGTCTCTTGGCGATTGAAGCCGCCTACAGCGCAGCCACTGAGCGCCACTACTGCCACGATGGCCGTAGCGCCACTCAAACGATAAGAAACTAAACGATTAAATACTTTCAACTCATGCTCCTAAAGGCATGCACAGACACGCCTTGCTTTTACTATAAGCCGATCAACCTAAGCTAGGCGTATCATGCAGTTAAAGTCCAGTAAGTCTGTGTAAATAAACGCAAGCAGCTATGCAATTAGTAGCACTAAAGAATCTACTTTTAGTCTTCTCGGTGTGGACAACTCCTGTGAGTGATCAAGCCTGATGAAGCTTCATAAAGGTCGAATGCAGACAGTGGGCTAAGCAGGCAACAGCGTTAAACGTGGCAACACGCGCTGTACATTAGATGTCGTGCTGGCAGCCAGCTCCGGCAAAGCCATACCGCGTAGATCGGCAATCACCTGTGCAATGCGCGGCAGCTCCGAGCTGTTGTTAATGCCCTGCACCGCACCCGCTGCGCGTTGGGCAGCCGTGGCATACAGCCAGTGCGGCGGCATATCAGGCGCGTCGGTCTCTAGCACGATGCTGCTGGCGGGCATCGTGCGGCACAAATGGCGCAGCTGCGTAGCGCGCTCATAGGTCACCGCGCCACCCAAGCCTAGCGCAAAGCCGCGCTCGGTCATACGCGCTGCCTGCTGGTCAGAGCCATTGAACGCGTGGGCCATACCGCCCTGCACTGCGATATCGTTTAAGCCGGCGAGCAGCTGGTCGGCACTGCGGCGCACATGCAAGATGACGGGCAGGCCGTGTTTGCGGGCTATCTTGAGCTGGGCGCGGTAAAAACGCTCTTGCTTTGCACGCAGCGGCTCTTGGTACAGCGCAGGAACAAAGTAGTCCAAGCCCATCTCACCCACCGCCACCAGCCGCGTGTCGCCTGCCTGTAGAGCGTCAGCCAACGCTTGGTCTAGGCGGTCAAGGTCTTCATCCGCAGCCTGCGGCGTGAACAGGGGGTGAATACCCAGCGCATAGCTGTCGCCCAAAGCGTGCGCCATATCGCGTACCGCTGCGAAATTAGCCACTTCAACCGCCGGGTAAATGCAGTGCCCCACACCACGGCTTGCAGCTAGCGCGCGCAGCTGTACTGCACTGTCAGCCAGCTCAGGTGCATCAATGTGGCAGTGAGTATCTATCAGCATATTTACGTAAATTACTCCTAATTTAATAGCTAACTATCCAATACCCACTTCGGAAAAATGCCTAAAAAGTTACCTAAGCTTCTCCGACCAAGATGAAACTCAGGCTTTGGCCTTGTCTGCCTCCGTGGTGAACGAGTCTGCATAAAACTCGTCTGCGGGCAGGCCGCACTGCGCGGTAAAGTCGGCCAGCGCCGAGTCGATGACAATCGGTGCGCCGCAGGCGTAGACCTGGTGGCCGGCCAGGCTAGTAAAGTCTTGCATGACGGCTTTGTGGACGAAGCCAGTGCGGCCTGTCCAAGCGTCCTCGGCGCTGGCGTTGGAAATGACGGGGATGTAGGTTAAATGCGGCATCTCAAGCGCTTTGGCCATCACCCAGTCGTGCATGTACAGGTCTTCGGGGCGGCGGCCGCCCCAGTAGAGCGTGGTGGGGCGGGTGATGTTTTTAAACTGCATGTGCTCGATCAGCGCTTTGATGGGGGCGAAACCGGTGCCTGAGGCCAACATGACGATGGGTTTGTCAGACTCGCGCAAATAAAAGCCGCCAAACGGACCTTCGATGCGCAAAATCTCTTTTTCTTTCATGGCGCTAAACACGTGGTCGGTAAACTTGCCGCCAGGCATGTGGCGAATATGCAGCTCGATGGTGGGCGAGCCTGCCATCAGCGTGTGCGGTGCGTTGGCCATACTGTAGCTGCGGCGCGCGCCGTCTCGCAACATAAACTCCACATACTGGCCTGCGTGAAACTGCATCACGTCGTTGGCGGGCAGCTGCAGCTTGACCAGCATCACGTCGTGCGACACTTTCTCTAGCGCAGTGACGCGGGACGGCATTTTTTTAATCGGCATGGCGCCTGCCTCGGTGACTTGGCGGCTTTCTAGCACCACGTCGCTGTGCGGCACGCCGCAACAGGTCAAAATAAAGCCGTTGGCTTCTTCGTCAGCGCTCAAGGCTTTGCTTTGGTGCGGGCCGTGCACCACGGTACCCTCGAGTTTTTTGCATTTGCACGAGCCGCATGCGCCGTCTTTGCAGCCATACGGCATGCCGATACCTTGGGCTATGCCTGCGGCCAAAATAGCCTGATCGGGATTGACAGTAAAGCTGCGGCCGCTGGGCTGTACGGTGACGATAAACGACATGGGATAAGGTTCCTGAAACTCTGGTGTGCCGCGATGGTTGGCCCAGGCTTGTTATGCTAGGGCTTCTGTATTGCGTAAAACCTCTATTTTGCCTTCAAACCAATCTCCCCTCGGCTCCCTGCCCCGACGCTTTCGTCAACAACGCATATTCATCTTCGGCTGTGGCGATGTGGGTTTGCGTGTGGCGCGCGCGTTGCCAGCTGGCGTGCGCGTGCTGGCGCTCACCTCGTCGCCCGAGCGCATGCCCGCGCTGCGCGCTGCAGGCATCACGCCTTTGCTGGGCAATTTGGACCACACTGCCACACTCACGCGCATCTCTGGCCTGGCCACACGGGTGCTGCACTTGGCCCCACCGCCCACTGACAACGAGCGCCAGTGGTGGCGCGACCCGCGCACGCAGCGGCTGGTGCAGTCGCTGCGCAAGCGCAGTCTGCCGCGCAGCTTGGTGTATGGCTCCACCAGTGGTGTGTATGGCGACTGCGATGGCGATTGGGTGAGTGAAACGCGGCCCGTAGCGCCCCACACGCCGCGCGCACAGCGGCGGGTAGACGCTGAGCAAATGGTGCGCTTTTTGGGCCGTGCGGGCGTGAGCGTGAGTATTTTGCGCATTCCGGGTATCTACGCCCCTGACCGCGAGGGCGGCACGCCACGCACGCGCCTGCTCAAAGGCACCCCAGTGCTGCAGCCGCAAGACGACGTGTACACCAACCACATTCATGCCAACGATTTGGCGCGCGCCTGCATTGCGGCGCTGTGGCGCGGCAAGCCGCAGCGCGTAGTCAACGTCAGTGACAACAGCCAGCTCAAAATGGGCGACTATTTCGACCAAGCGGCTGATTTATATGACCTGCCTCGCCCACCGCGTGTGGCGCGCAGCAGCGCGCAAGACCAGTTGCCACTCATGCTACTGAGTTTTATGAGCGAGTCGCGCAGGTTACTCAACACCCGCATGCAGCAGGAGCTGCGCGTGCAACTGCACTATCCCACCACGCTAGATGGCTTGCGCTGATGCAATCTTGTCGTGAGAGAGCAATACGACTAGGGGCACGTCCCTAAAAGGCTGTTTTTAGGGGTGATTACTCAGAGCGGCACAAACACGCCCTGCCATACTTGCACGCAATGTATCAGCGCTTGCTTGCATCAGCCATCAGTGCAAGCGGCATCACTCTAGGAATCATTCATGTTTGACTACATCATCGTCGGCGCCGGATCAGCCGGTAGCGTTTTGGCAGGCCGTTTGAGCGAAGACCCTGTCGTTAAAGTTTGCTTGATAGAAGCTGGCCCTGCGGACAAATCGGTGCTGATTCACTGCCCTGCGGGCTTGGCCGTGATGGCGCAGATGGGCGGTGGCAACTGGCGCTTTGCCACTACGCCGCAAGCGGGCTTGAATGGCCGCAGAGGCTACCAACCGCGCGGTAAGGTGCTGGGCGGCAGTAGCTCGATCAACGCGATGTGCTACATCCGCGGCCAAGCGCAAGACTACGACCATTGGGAGCAAGAGGGCAACCCCGGCTGGGGCTGGAACGATCTGCTGCCGTACTTTAAAAGCTCGGAAACAAATGAACGCCCAGCAAACGCTGAGTTTGCCCAGTGGCACGGCACACAAGGCCCGCTAAATGTGATGGACCTGCGTAGCCCTAATAAATTTGGCCCTCAGTTTATTGAAGCTGCTGTGCAAGCTGGCTATCCGCGCAACACCGACTTTAATGGTGCCGTGCAAGAAGGCATGGGCATGTACCAAGTGACCCATAAAGCGGGCGAACGCTGGAGCGTGGCCAAAGGCTATCTCACGCCGCACGTCCAGCCCGGCTCAGCGCGCAGCAACCTGCAGATCATCACCAATGCATTCACCACCAAAATCATCTTTGAAGGCAAGCGTGCTGTGGGCATCGCCTACTCGCAAGGCGGCCAAACCCACGAGGTACGCGCTGCGCGCGAAGTGCTGGTGTGCGCGGGTGCAATCCAAACGCCGCAGCTGCTCATGGCCTCTGGTGTGGGGCCTGCAGAGCATTTGCAGCAGTTGGGCATACCTGTGGTGCACGCCAGCAGCGGTGTAGGTAACAACCTGCATGACCACCCCGATATTGTCCAAGTGGTGGATGCACCCAAGCTGACCGATTTATTTGGAGTGTCTCCCACAGGCATGTGGCACGCGCTCAAGGGCATCATGCAGTGGCGCAACGAGCGAAGCGGCATACTCACCACAAACTTTGCTGAAGCAGGTGGGTTTTTAAAAAGCAGCCCGAGCGAAGCTACCCCTGACCTGCAACTGCACTTTGTGATTGGCAAGCTGGTTGACCATGGCCGCAAGCCCACTTTAGGCCATGGCTATTCATGCCATGTGTGCCTGCTGCAGCCCAAGAGCCGAGGCACTCTGCGCTTGGTCAGCAGCGACCCAAGAGTCGAGCCACTGATTGACCCGAACTTTTTATCTCACCCGGACGATATGGCGCGCATGGTGAGTGGCTTTAAACAGATGCGCAAGATATTGCAGTCGCCCGCACTGGCGCAGTACGGTGGCCGTGAGCTGGACACTACCGCCAAGGCCGTGACGGACGCGCAGATTGAAGCTGTCATTCGCGACAAAGCCGACACCATTTATCACCCTGTAGGCAGCTGCCGAATGGGGCCCACAGACAACGATCCGGTCGACGCTCAGTTGCGCGTTAAGGGGATTGAGGGCTTGCGTGTGGTTGACGCGTCCATCATGCCGCGCATCGTCAGCGGTAATACCAATGCGCCTACGGTGGTGATTGCAGAGAAAGCGGCTGACTTGATTCGGGCTACAAACCCGTTAAGTTAGGGTAGCTCAGCATCGCCCATGCGGGCTACGATCGTCTGGGCTCGGCTTTGGATATAAGCTGAGTTTGGTATTTTTTCAAAAAACTTGGGCCTTGGCAGCATCACAGCCAAGCGTGCTGACTCATAAGCGCTGAGCTGCGCAGCTGGTTTTCTAAAGTAGCGCTGCGCAGCCGCTTCAGCGCCGAACACACCCTCGCCCCATTCCACGCTGTTGAGATAAATCTCCAAAATACGCTCTTTGGGTAAAACCAGCTCAAGGGCGATAGTCAATACAAACTCTTGGCCTTTGCGCAGCAAAGTGCGCTCGCCCGAGAGAAATAAGTTTTTAGCCAGCTGCTGCGTAATGGTGGAGCCGCCCACAATCTTAGGCACTTTCACTTTGCCATTACGGCTGCGTTTCACGGCTATTTCCTCAGCTTTGGCATTGCGTTGCCAAGCTTTTTCTATGGCTTCCCACTCCACACCATCGTGGTAGCTAAAGTCGCCATCTTCGCTGGCAATCACAGCGCGCTTAAGGTTGGGCGAAATATTTTCGTAAGCCACCCAAGTTTGCTTCCACACAAACGGCTTGTCTGGCAATTGGATAACGCGCCATACTTCTGACCGTTCAAATGCAGTAGATTGAGGGTCAAACACCAGCATAGACACGGTGCGCAGTATAAAAAATAACTGTAAACCCAGCAGTGCAAACCCTGCTAATAGTAGCCAACGCCAAACTGCTCGAGACATAAGGGGATTTTCGTGATGGCTGATCAGCGCGACATCTGCTTGGTTTCAAGCGTTTCATCACGGGTGAATTTAAAGCGCGAGACCACCACAATTTGATCTGCACGTGCCCGCATTGCCTCATTAAAGCGCCCAAAAGGCCCTGAGTTACGCGCAATAGTCTGGGCACGTCTGTCCAGTGTAAGGTTGCCCGATGTCTCCACTACTTGGGTCTCTAGCACGCGGCCATCGTAGTTAACCGTGACGATCATAGTGAGCTCACCATAGAGCTTATTACCAGCAGCCTCTGGAAAGTTTTGTGTACCGCGGTCTTCAATCCGGCGTCGCAAGGCATCGTAATACACAGCGTAGACTTCTTCACGCGTCGCGGGGCTGATGTAGCGCTTCTTGGGTCGAGCATTTTCTTCGTTGATGCGTTTTTCAATCTCCGCTAGCAGGCGCAGCAACTGACGGCGTTTTTCCTCTTGGGATTTGGCGTCGACACTGGTGGCTACTTGTTTGGGATCGGGCGGTGGTAAAGCCGCCAACTGCTGCTTAATTTGTGCCAAGAGCATCGTTTGCTGCTCTTGCAATGAGTCCAGCTTGCGTTGCGCTTCTTCGGAAGCATCGCCAATTTCACTCAAAGCACTGGGCGGCAACGGTGTTGTAGCGCGGCCTTTGTCAGCATCGCCACCCCCAGCCAACGATGCCTGCGCAATCGCCTTGGCCATGTCCGGCCGCTCATTCGACTTGGCATTGACCAAAATGACTTCGAGCGGGGTGTCTTGAAAAATACGGTTAAACCGCTCAGGATCCACAAATCGCACCGTCAGCAGCACAGCATGAACCACAATGGACACGCCCAGACAGATCGATACAGTGCTGAGGTTTTGAAAGAACTTCACAGTGTTTAATTATCGCCAATCTCAGGCGTTTCGCGAGCGCTACCTGCATCATTTACATCTACAGCAATCGCAATGGGGCCTGCCACATCGTCCTCATCATCAGAAGCGTCTTGTTCGGTTGGCATGGGGGCGTCCAATCGCTCTATCAGTGCCCCCGTGATATCTAGAGTGATTTCATCTATTTCACCCAGTTTGACCCGTACTTTGCTGCCGCGCGGTATGTCCATGGTGCCCATCACTGGCAGCACCAAAGGTATATTGTCTGCGCGCACCATACCCTCTTTGAACACGACACCCTCCACCTCACTGATGCCTTGCTGCTGAATGTATTGCAGTGTCCAATAGCGCTCCATACCGTTTTGAAAGCCGTTGTAGGCGGTATAGGCCGCGTCAAAACTGGAGATGATGGCAAACAGCTCTGCATCTTTAGGTTTGAATGGCGCAGCCAAAGCAGCAGTGCTACCGTGGCGAGCACAAGCAATGATTTGCCATTGATTGACCAAGTCGGTGTAGCGGCGCAGCGGTGAGGTGCTCCAAGCGTAGCTGGGCACGCCTATGCCTGCATGGGGCAGCGCTTTGGTGCCCATCCGCACCTTCACACCGGGTGCCAAGCTGGCTTGGCTGCGGTAAATACCCGGCACACCCAGACTGGCCATCCACTGCCCCCAGGTGCTGTTGGCCAAAATCATGCATTCAGCCACCATCAAATCAAGCGGAGCACCACGGCGGCGAGTGCTGATATCTAAAGACTCATTGCCTTGAAGCCCTTGCGCGCCTGATTTGACGTGAAAATTGTAATCAGGTCGGTTGAACGTTTCAGGTTTGCCTCGTACGAATTCACGTTGGCTTTTCAAATGTTTGGCTAAACGGAACAAGAAACCCATTTGAGGGCGCAGTTCAACTGGCGTTTGACCAGGCAGCTTGGCCCAAGCGATAACGTCGGTCAATGCTTCCTCGCTGACTTCGGCATCGAGCACATCATGGCGCAGATTGGCCGCGATGGGGACCAGCTCTAGCAAAGTGACGCTTTTTTTGACAGCCAGCGTGAGCTCATCAAAAGTCACGTACAGCGACACAGCAGGGCAGTCGCGTCCTTCTGCTAGGGTGTAATTTTGCACCACAACATCAGGGAGCATGGTGATTTTTTGCCC
>JANPDG010000099.1:0-9577 GCA_031431335.1 Polaromonas sp.
AGCGCAGTGCCAAGTTACTGAACCATAATTTTGTTGCCTTGCTCGGCAGCCGCCTGGGCTTGCTGCTGCTCGTACATGACTTGGAAGTTGATCTCGGTCAGGTGCACTGGCGGAAAGCCACCACGGGTAATGGTGTCGGCCACGGTGGCGCGCAGGTACGGGTAGATGATCTGCGGGCAAGCAATGCCCATCACCGGGCCCATTTGCTCTTCAGGCATATTGCGCACTTCAAAAATACCGGCTTGCTTGGCCTCGACCAAAAACACCACGCGGTCTTTGATTTTGGTGGTCACGGTGGCTGTGACGCACACTTCAAAAATACCCTCGGCCACAGGTGCGGCTTCTACACCCAGCTGAATATCCACGGCAGGCTGCTCTTGTTCCAAGAGAATGGCAGGCGAATTAGGCTGCTCAAGCGACAGGTCTTTGACGTAGATGCGCTGGATTTGAAATAAAGGGCTGTTGTCAGTTGCTGGGGTATCGGCCATGGTGTGGGGTCTTTAAAGTCAAAGGAAAGCCCGCTGGAATTGCGGGCATTTTTAGATTATCTCAGGTAATGCGGGGCCCCTGTGGGGCTGAGGGCGGACTTCGCGTCCGGTACCCGTACCTGGTTTTCGGTTACCAGCTGTTTTAGGCAGCCAGCAAAGGCACCAGCTCACCTTTGCTATCTAGCGCGACCAGGTCGTCGTGCCCGCCTACATGGGTGCTACCGATGTAGATTTGGGGCACGGTGCGCCGGCCGGTGGTTTGCATCATCAGGTCGCGGGCTGCGGGGTCGGTATCGATGCGAATTTCTTCGATGGATTCCACGCCTTTGCTTTTGAGTAGCTGCTTAGCGCGCACGCAGTAAGGGCAGACAGCGGTGGTGTACATTTTGACGGCTTGCATAAAGGCTCCAAATAGGCGTTTTAAATGAGGCTGAGTTAGGCTTTTTCAACCGGCAAATTGGCTTCTTTCCAGGCCTTGAGGCCGCCAGCGAGCACTTGGGCGTTTTCGTAGCCCAGCTTTTTGGCCATGCCTTGCACGCGGCTGGCGCGTGCGCCTGTGGTGCACACCAAAATCAGCGGCAAGGCTTTGTTTTTAACCGCAGCTTCCAGCTTGGCCTCAATCTGGCTCACAGGAATGTTTTTAGCACCGCCCATATGGCCCGCAGCAAACTCTTCTGCCTCGCTCACGTCCACAATCACCGCTTTTTCCCGGTTAATCAGCTGCACCGCTGCGCTGGTGCTCAAAGCCCCGCCGCCCAACACAGCGCCCTTGAAAGTGGGCCACATGAGCATGGCACCCGAGCCAATGGCCACGACAAACAGCAGGTAGTTATCAGTAATAAATTTCATTCGAGATTCCAAAAAACAGCCAAAAATCGGCATGCGCTGGCCAAACTGACCCGTGCGCTTAACCCAGTATTCTAAAATGGATAGCCACTGGCCTTCCAAGGCTGGTATTTCAACATGCCACAGCACAGGGACACCATGTACAAAATCGTACTTATTCGCCACGGAGAATCCACTTGGAACCTAGAAAACCGCTTCACCGGCTGGACCGACGTTGATTTGACCGACACGGGTGTTGCCCAGGCCAAAAACGCAGGCAAACTGCTCAAGGCAGGCGGCTACGAGTTTGATGTGGCCTACACCAGCATGCTCAAGCGAGCCACCCGCACCCTGTGGCACACGCTGGACGAGATGGACCGCACCTGGCTGCCCGTGGTGCACAGCTGGCGCTTAAACGAGCGCCACTATGGCGCGCTGCAGGGCCTGAACAAACTGGACATGGCCAAGCAGTATGGCGAAGCGCAGGTGCTGGTCTGGCGCCGCAGCTACGACACCCCGCCGCCCGCGCTTGAAGCCACCGACCCGCGCAGCGAGCGCGGCGACCTGCGCTACGCCAAGCTCAAACCCAGCGACATTCCGCTGACCGAATGCCTTAAAGATACCGTGGAGCGGGTGTTGCCGTTTTGGAACGAGGCTATGGCCCCAGCCATCAAGGCGGGCAAGCGCATCGTGATGGCCGCCCACGGCAACTCGATTCGCGCGTTGATCAAGTATTTAGACCAGATTGGCGACGCCGATATTGTGGGCGTGAACGTTCCCAACGGCATTCCACTGGTCTACGAGCTAGACGAGCATCTCAAGCCGATTCGCCATTACTATTTGGGCGACGCGCAGGCAGCAGCCAAGGCGGCTGCTGCAGTGGCCAACCAAGGCAAAGCGTAAAAGTAGCAAAACCCTGCCCTTTGGTGGGGAACCAGCACCGAGGATTCGCTCTCCAAGGTGTATATTGTGCTTATTAATGGGTTAATAGTGCGGCTTACAGGACACGTAGTTTTATGAATACTAAATTCAAAATCGCAGGTTGGGTCACCATGGGCGCTGTCGCAGGCGCCATGACGACGATCTCGGTGCAGTCGGTGGCGCAGCGTGCGTTTGCGCCACTGCCGCTCGAAGAGATGCGCCAGCTGTCCGAAGTGTTTGGCCTGATCAAAACCGACTACGTGGAGCCGATTGACGAGAAAAAGCTGATCTCTGAGGCCATCAATGGCATGGTCACCAGCCTAGACCCCCACAGCCAATATTTTGATAAAAAATCGTTCAAAGAATTCCGTGAGGGCACCAGCGGCCGTTTTGTGGGCGTGGGCATTGAAATCAGCCAAGAAGACGGCTTTATCAAAGTGGTCACCCCGATCGAAGGCTCGCCCGCGTTTCGTGCCGGTCTCAAGCCTGGCGACTTGATTACCAAGGTAGACGACACACCGATCAAAGGCATGCCCATTAACGATGCCGTCAAGCGTATGCGCGGCGAGCCCAACACCAAGGTGATATTGACGATATTGCGCCGCGATGAAAACAACCGCGTGTTCCCCGTCACCATCACCCGCGAAGAAATCCGCACCCAGTCAGTGCGCAGCAAAAACATTGAGCCCGGCTACGCCTGGCTGCGCGTAAGCCAGTTCCAAGACCGCACGGTCGATGACTTTGCCCGCAAGCTCGAAGAGATCTACAAGGCCGACCCCAAGCTCAAAGGCTTGGTGCTCGACCTGCGCAACGACCCGGGCGGCCTGCTGGATGCAGCGGTGGCTATATCAGCCGCATTTTTGCCAGAAAACGTCACCATTGTGTCAACCAATGGCCAGCTGGCTGAGAGCAAGTCGGTGTACAAAGCCTCGCCAGAGTTCTACCGCCGCAGCGGCGAAGACGTGATCAAGCGCCTGACTGCCAACACCAAAGGCATTTATAAAACCGTGCCAATGGTGGTGCTGGTGAACGAAGGCTCAGCTTCTGCCAGTGAGATTGTGGCGGGCGCACTGCAAGACTACAAGCGCTCTGTGATCATGGGCAGCCAAACCTTTGGTAAGGGCAGTGTGCAGGTGGTGCGCGCCTTAGGGCCAGACACCGGCATCAAGCTGACCACCTCGCGCTACTACACGCCCAATGGCAATTCCATCCAAGCCAAAGGCATCATCCCAGATGTGATGGTGGACGAGTCTGCAGAAGGCAACCTGTTTGCCGCGCTGCGCACCCGCGAGGCCGATCTGACCAAACACCTCAACACAGGCAAGGGCGATGCCAAGCAAGACGAGGCAGTCGAGGCTGCGCGCCAAAAAGAAATTGAGCGCGCCCGCGAAGAAGCACGCAAAAAGATCGAAGAGTTCAACAAAAAGCCCGAAGCCGAACGCAAGGTGCCAGAGTTTGGCAGCGACAAAGATTTTCAGCTGATCCAAGCAGTTAATAAACTCAAAGGCAGCACCGTCATGGTCAGTAAAACCATGACCGAGCGCAAAGAAGAGAAGAAAGAAGAGTAGTAAAGTCAACTGACTAGATGACCGACGACCAGCTTCTACGCTACTCACGCCACATCCTGCTCAACGAGCTGGGTGTAGAAGGCCAAGTCAAGCTGCTGGCCTCACACGCGCTGGTTATCGGAGCAGGTGGCTTAGGCTCACCTGTTGCGCTTTATCTGGGCAGCGCTGGGGTAGGGCATATCACGCTGGTTGATGACGACGTGGTGGACGCCACCAATCTGCAGCGCCAAATAGCCCACAATTTGGCCAAAGTAGGCTCTAACAAAGCACACAGCGCGCGCGCCAGTATTGCCGCAGTCAACCCTGATGTGCAGGTCAACTGCATCACCCAGCGTGCAGATGCAGCCTTGCTCGACATGTTGGTGGCTGGGGCCGATGTGGTGGTGGATTGCTGTGATAACTTTGCCACGCGCCACGCGATCAATGCGGCCTGTGTGCAGCACCACAAGCCCTTGGTCAGCGGCGCTGCTATCCGCTTTGATGGCCAAATCACCGTATATGACAGCCGCGATGCAGCATCGCCGTGCTATGCGTGCGTGTTTCCACCAGACAGTACGATGGAAGAAACCCGCTGCGCCACGATGGGCGTGTTTGCGCCGCTGGTGGGCATTATTGGCAGCATGCAAGCTGCAGAAGCGCTGAAATTACTCAGCGGGGTAGGCACTGCGCTTACAGGCAGGTTGCAAATGTTAGATGGTCGCCACATGGAGTGGAACGAAGTGCGCATACCGCGTGCGCCGGGTTGCTTGGTGTGTGGCACGCGCTGAAATTAAGCGGGCGTTAAGCAGGTGTTAAATCTGCGCGGCGTGAAGAAGGCGACTTTAAAAACACCAAAGCACCTTGGTCACTGGCCACCTCAAAATGCACAGAGCCGGGGTGGGCAATTTGGTAGTCGCCGCATCCAAACGGCTCACCATTGATGCGCAACTGGCCTTCGAGAATCATGCATTCTTCCAGCCCATCGTTGTGATCGTGCTGCGGCAAGCGGCCACCGGGCAGCAGCTTTAAAAGCCATGACAGCGTGGTGCCATCGTCATGCAATATTTTGACTTGGATTTTTTTTCCCAAACTCACCCATGCATCATCACGCATGATGCTGACCACTTGGGCGCTACCTGCAGGCGCGCTAATATTTTGCCCCGCAATGCGTTGCATCAACCGCGATTTAATCGCCACAGATGCTTGTGGGCTTAGCACTGCGTCGCCAGGGACTTCCAAACTGTGGGCGATCGCGACCAGCCAAGCATCGTTGAGGGCATCATGGGCGTTATCGGTATTGGCTTGGGGCAGCGTGCGGGCGGTCATGGGCATATCCTTATTATTCTTCTAGCAAGCCTGCGGGCAACTCTGCGCCGCATTGGGTTTGCAATATTTCGCGCATGCTGAGCAGGGCACGCCGCAGCGTGGTTTTTACGGTGCCCAGTGGAGTTTTCAAGTGCCCACTGATCTCGCTGTGGGTCAAGCCTTGAAAAAACGCCAAGCTCAGCATTTGGCGCGCTGCAGGTGAGACCTGGGCGAGGGCATGGTGCAAGGCATTTTTTTGGTCTACGGTTTCTAGCAAATCCAAAGGCGTGCCGTGGGCACTGGCCTGCGCCAGCAGATCGTCAGTTGCATCGCTGTCGAAATGCACCAAGCGCGCGGCGTGTTGACGCCATGCATCCAGTGCCTTGCTGCGTGCCATGATCAAAAGCCAAGCTATGGGGTTACCGCGTGCAGCGTTAAAGCGCGGCGCTTGACTCCAGGCCATGAAAAACACATCTTCAGTGATCTCTTGGGCTGTGCTTTCGTCTTTTACGTAGCGGCGAACCAAAGCATGCACACGCTTCACCGTGTGGTCGTATAAAACGCTGAAAGCCTGCTCTGCACCCGCGCGGGTATCTGTCGCCGCATTCGTATCATTCAAAGAGCTTGCCATGGCATGCTGAGCGATTAACTGTATGCATTGCACCAAATATCCGTCACTCGCGGGTGACTGAACCGGCGCAGCAAGGCCCGCCGCAGAGGCGGCTGGCAGTTGGGTGGAGACGGGTTGGAGCACAGCTATATTGTGCACCATGCCCTGAGCCGAGCACACATGACGGCGCAAAGCCTGACCGCTCGGGGCGGCCAAGTTGCTGCGGCGATAGCGGGCTGGGTGTAGGCGGGCGGTCATGGTGAAATAGCTCTACAAGCCAGCCTCTAACAAAGCGCCCTTGAAAAGCACAGGCCCGGTAGGCCCGGTCGCGCTAGGAACGCCGCCTTGAGGCTCCAAGCTGATTGCCAGCATAGGAATCGTAATGACTTGGCTGGCCGGCGCAGATATGCGAATGACTTTTTCGCTGCCCAAGACACCCAGTGACTGCGGCCCACCGCTGGCAGGCAGTGCCCACAGCTGCAGTGATTTGCCTGATTCTTCTTTGTACGTGCCCACACGCTTGAGCGTCAAGCTGTTCTTACTGGGGTCAAAGGTCACGAGCATTGATGCTGCAGATTTATCATCAGACAGCACCGCTACATATTCCATTTTGGGGCTATCTTTGAGTTGCTGTGCAAGCAGAGCGACTTGACTGTCTAATTGGTGTGCGTGCTGCAAACCTATACCCATTGCTGCTACAGTAGCTATAGCGCCAGCCAAAGCTCCGGTGCGCCACCATTGCATTGCCTTTTTTACACGCACTGATGCAGCATTCTCTAAGCTTTGATGCAGAGGCTGAATTGATTTTTTCTGATAACTGTCTACCTCATTTACCAAATCAATTTCGATGCGCTTCCAGACATTAATACTGGGAGTGATGGGCATGACCAGTTCAGTTAGAGCGCACATACGTTCTTGGCACAAAAGGATGTTGGCACGCACCACTGGGCTTTGGCGCGCATAAGCTTCAAGCTGCCTGCGAGCCGGGCCACGCAGAGTGCCAAGAGCATAGCTAGCAGCGAGTCGTGCAAGCAAGTCGGGGTTGTTGGCTAAGTTCATAAGCTTAAGAAAATTTGTCCATGCAGCTACGAAGTTGTTGCAAGCTACGGCGGATCCAAGTTTTAACTGTACCGAGCGGCAAACTAAGTTGCGATGCAAGCTCACCGTGGCTGAGATCACGAAAGTACGCCATAACCAGAACCTCACGAGGTTTGGCTTCTATTTTTCGTAAACACTCGTGCAAAGCCCATGCTTGCTCGCTGGCAATGCTGGTGTCCATTGGGCTGGATTCGTCAGTGCACAGTGCATCGCCAAATTCATTATCAATGCTGACTCCACCTAGGGCGCGTTCAGCTTTGCGTTTACGTAAAAAGTCTAAAGCCCGGCTACGCACTACGATGCCCATCCAAGCCATCGGGGGGCTTAAGCTTGCGCGGTAGTCGCCCGCAATACGCCAAATATTCAAATAGGCGTCTTGCAATACATCTTCTGCATGCTCGGTGTTGCTGACAACACGCATGGCCACTGCATACAGCTTGGAGCTGGTGGCATCGTAGAGCTGGCGCAGGGCGTTGGCATCGCGCAAGGCCACACGATCAATCAATGCGATCAATTGCATGTCTAAAACACTGTCATTCATGGATCGGTCCTTAGTTTTTCTGCATCTCGGTATGCTGATATTTCAAGCAGTTACACTTTTATTACGAAGCTACCGGTGTTTTGGATTCATGCGGTGCCCAAGCGTGCTGCTGTCCAATAGACAGCCAAACCCAAAAGTGCAAACGACCCGCCGCGCACGACCACTTGGTGGTACCTGCTCCAGCGGCCTATCAATAGGTGCACACCACACCAAATAGCCACGCCTATCAATTGGCCAGCCTCCACACCCAAATTGAAACCAGCTAATGCCCAAGGCAGTAAATCGCTGCTGACATTGGCCTCGCGCATGATGTTAGAAAACCCAAGGCCGTGAACCAGTCCAAAACCTAGCGCCAGCACATCGCTTCTTAACCAGCGCACGGGGTATACATTGAGCAGGGCAGAAATACCGATGGTGATAGCAATCACTGGCTCAACCCAGCCCGGCGAGCTTATCCAGCCCAGTGTGGCCAGCAGCAAAGTGATGGAGTGGCCGATGGTAAAGCCCGTGACTGTGCGAAGCAGTGCCCACAAGCCGGGCCGGTCTGTGGTGGCAGCCTCAAGGCTTGTGTGCGTACGCAAGCGCCGTGAGTACAGCATGATGGGTAAAAGCAGTGCTAACAAGAACGCCAAATGGTCATACCCTGTAGCCAAATGGTGCAGACCTTCAGGGAAGAATTGCATGAACGCAGCCCAACCAGCAGACCATGAAGAGGCTTTTCCTAGCTTAGCGATCGCAGTACCCAAGGGTAAGCTAAGGCTGGGTTTTGACTGAGGCGAGATCAGCGCGGCAACACTTTGGCCTTGTACTGTGCCCGCCACAATCAAGCGGTGCGTTGCATCAATATTACGCATCAAAACATAGTTCATACCTAGGCCAGATTCGCGGCAGGAACCAGCTGCAGCCAAGCGTATATAAACACCATCGCTGCGCTCCTCCAGCGATTCAAATGCCCATGACAGATTCAGCACACGGTCACCACATTGAATCTGAAAACCTTGGCTCACCCACCCTTGCACAGCAGGCATGTTTTGGCGAATTTCTCCCCACTCTAGGCTACGGTTGTTGTCCGTGTCGAGGCTGTCAATGGCCGCGTCCAAGTCGCGCACGGCCAGCGACAGTTGAAAACTGAGGGTGGTCTGGCTGCCACTGAGCTGCAAATAGGCATCGCTGGCTTTGTGGGCCAGGGCAGACGGGCTGGCGCAGAGCATGGCGGCTGTGATAACAGCCCACACGCACGCTTGCTTGATCGACCAGCTACCAGTGGGCATATAGCTGGTCATCATTTTCCTAGCCTCGCATCTTTCAGCACTTGGCTGTTGATTTGCTTTCGCAGGTACTCAACTGCTACAGGCTGCGCGGCCAGCTGGGCGCTTTGTATTGCCAGCCACCAGTCAAAGGGTTCTTTTTGCAGAGTAAGGTTAAGCTCGGCTGCCCGCAAGGCGGATGGGCCATCTGCATCTAGCCACAGGTGCATCAAAGCGCGCTCGCGTGCGTGCGCTGCGGGGTCATCACCGCGTTGGTCAAGCGCTGTGATGCGCTCTTTCAGCTGCTTTGCCATGTCTTGCCAAGCAGGTTGATTCTGCAGCTTGGCTGCGTAGGCGCGCCGCAGCAGCACGGCGTCGCTATTGGACTCTTGCGCTAAAACTTGCACTGCTGCTGCGGCTCGATTTGTTCGCAGTAAGAGATCGGCGGCTGCCAGAGCTGTGTAACCGTCGGGTGCTAAAGCTAGGCTGTTTTGGTAAGCTTTCAGCGCTGATATACCCTGTCCTGCGCGCTCTTCGTTTTCGCCGATCAGCGACCACAACCAAGCCTGGGTGCCGGCATCTGTAGCTTGACTCAGCAATGCTGAGAAGCCAGAACGTGCGGCATCGTTTTGCCCTTGGAGCGAGCGGGTTTCAAGTGCGCATGCATTCGCATACAGCATTGCACCTGCGCGCTCAATGGCTGCACAGGCTTCTAAAGTGGCGCTGTAGTTGCCAGACACACGTTCTATGGTGGCCAAGGTCAGCCAGCCCTGCGCATGCCTAGGCTCGCGCGCCAGTGCGGCGACTAAAACGCGCTTGGCAGCTGCAAATTCATGGCGGCTTTGCTGCACTGTAGCCTGCAGCACGGCAAGCTCTACGGGCGCATTAGCCTTGTCCCACCAAGGCTGCAGATTTGATTGGGCTCGGCCTAGGTAACGCACATCAGATGTCTTGCGTGCCAATGTGATGGCTTGCCTAGCTGCAAGTGCGGCTGC
>JANPDG010000100.1:0-4065 GCA_031431335.1 Polaromonas sp.
GACCCTGAAATTTCCGCGCTTCGAGGCAGCGACAGATTCGCTCCAGCCTCGCTTTGTGTGGCGGCGGATAAACGCTATTCGTTAGAAGTTGAGGCTAGCTGGTGCTTTGACACCAATTAAGGTATAGTTTCTATACTATGAACTCCTTCGAATTTGATACCGCAAAGAGCGAATCCAATCGAGCGAAACACGGTATCGATTTCGTCGAAGCGCAAGGTCTCTGGAACGACCCAATGTTGCTGGAGATTCCGGCAAAAGCAGATGATGAGCCGCGGTATCTGGTGATTGGGCTAATTGATGGAAAGCATTGGTCGGCCGTCATTACCTCCCGAGGGGCCAATGTCCGAGTGATATCCGTGCGTCGTGCACGCTCAGAAGAGGTGGCACTTGATGAAAGCTAAAAAGTTCGAGCAACAGTTTGATGAGGACGTCGACATCACGGCTTCTTTGGACTTGTCCAAGGCCAAACGCGTGCTGCAAGAGCAGAAGCGAGTGAATGTCGATTTCCCAACGTGGATGATTGACTCGCTAGATCGGGAAGCTAGCAAACTGGGGGTTACACGGCAGTCTGTTATCAAAGTCTGGCTGGCCGAGCGTCTTGAGGCGACCGCTTCTAACTTGCCGTTCCAACGGCCGCGCACTGGTACCGCGCACCGCTGAAATCTACGTTAAGAATCGTTAAAATATTTTCTTTCAACGTGGTGCCAGTTACGAAGGAGACTCTAGTGACTAGCCAACCTAAAACTGACGGAGTCTGCGCAACCACTCGCCTATTGCCGTTCCCGCGCGACAAAATCTTTGCAGCTTTTGCCCAACCAGATGTTTTAGCCACGTGGTGGGGGCCCGATGGTTTTAAAAATACCTTTGGGGTGTTTGAGTTCAAAGGACTGGTCACAGGCTTTTGACGACCTTGCGCTAGCCGCCAGCATCTGGCACATCATTGAACCAGCTAATGAGCAAAACTTGAACCGACTGCATGCAATGCTGGCTAAGGCTTGACTTGAGCCTATTGAGTTACTTGGTAAAAATACCAAAGCTATATTAAGGGTCACCGCAGATTTGACAGTCTTATTTTTATCAATACAATGTACATATGATTAAGTTTGAATGGGATGAGCCTAAGGCTTTGGCCAATCTCAAAAAGCATCAAATATCCTTTGAAGAAGCGCAGTCCGTCTTTTATGATGAATTTGGTGTTCAGTTCTTTGATGACGATCATTCGGCAGAAGAAGACCGTTTCTTGATGCTTGGTTTAAGTTCTGGGGCTAAGCTGCTTATCGTCTGCCATTGCGAGCGGGAAGACGGTGAGGTAATTCGCATTATTTCAGCACGCAAGGCAACTAGGCGCGAAAGCGCGTTTTATCTAGGTGGTACACCATGAAAGCAGAATACGATTTATCAAAATTAAAGTTGCGTAAAAATCCCTACGCATCCAAACTCAAAAAACCCGTTACCATGCGCTTGTCAGAGGATGTGGTGGTGTATTTCAAAGGTATGGCTGACGAAGCGGGCATGCCATACCAAAGTTTGATTAACTTGTATTTGCGTGATTGCCTAGCCAATAGCCGCAGAGTGCAAATCAAGTGGCCGCAGGTTGCTTGATATTGCTCATAAAGTCCAAGCCTTGTAAAGCGTCCACGCCCCAATCAACACAAACCCCGTGCCTGCTACCAACTGCAAGGTGCGCGGTGACACCAGTGTGCCAAGCCAGCTGCCTGCCACTACGCCAATGCCTGCACTGAGCGTGAGCGCAGCGCTGGCTGCGAAAAAGATGGTCCATTTACTGACGGCTGCGCTGCTGTCAGACGCAAACAGCATGGTGGCTAGCTGGGTTTTGTCGCCCAGCTCGGCTAAAAATACAGCTAAAAAAACTGTGAAAAAGGCTTGGAGTGCAGTGGTAGTCATGCCGCGATTTTAAGCGGCCAGGCTGTTAAGCGGCGTGATGGCTTTACCGTGGATTAAAAAGCCAATTAAGTTGTCTGCAGCCAAATGGGCCATCGCCTTGCGCGTGGGCACGCTGGCGCTGCCGATGTGGGGAGTTAGCACTACGTTTTTAAGCGCTAGTAGCGCAGGGTTGATTTTGGGCTCGCCTTCAAATACGTCTAGGCCTGCGCCTAATATTTTGTTGGCTGCCAAGGCTGCTGCCAGTGCGTCTTCGTCAATCAAACCGCCTCGGCCAATGTTAATGAGGGTGGCTGTTGGCTTCATCAGCGCGATCTCGGCTGCAGCAACGGTGTGGTGGGACTCTGCGCTGTAGGGTACAACCAGTACGATGTGGTCAGCCTGCTTGAACAGGTCACGCTTGCTAACGTAGCGTGCGCTGGCGCTGGCCTCTGTGGCAGCGTCTAGCTGGCTGCGGTTGTGGTACAGCACGTTCATGCCAAAGCCGCGTGCGCCGCGCTGGGCAATGGCTTGGCCTATGCGGCCCATACCTAGTATGCCCAGGGTGCTACCAAACACGTCTGCGCCGTTGAACATGTCGTAGCTCCACTTGGTCCACAGCCCTGCCCTTAAATACGCCTCGCTCTCGCTTAGGCGGCGGGCAGTGGCCATCAGCAGGGTGAAGGCCATGTCGGCGGTGGTGTCGGTCAGCACGTCGGGCGTGTTGGTGCCCAGTACGTTGGCGGCGGTCATGGCGGGCAGGTCAAAATTGTTGTAGCCCACAGCCATGTTGGCGCAGATTTTGAGCAGCGGGCATGCCGCTAGCAGTGCGGCGTCGATGCGCTCGCCCGCTGCAAACACGCCCACCTTGCCTTGCAGGCGTTGGGTAAATTCTTCTCGGCTCCATACCGCGTCTTCTTGGTTGTGTGTCACGTCAAAGTGTTGCTCTAGTCGCGCCAGGGTCTCGGGGAACACGGCTCGGGCTATTAGTATTTTAATTTTAGGCATGATTTTAAGAGGTTTTCCGACGTGAATATTAGATAGTTTGCTATCATTTTTATATGATTTATTGCGTAATGTTGGCTAGCGAAACCACACCAAAGTCATCACAATGAACAGTGGAACCAGTACGCCCACAGACCATGCCATATAACCAAAGAAGCTGGGCATGGTTAAACCACGGTCTTCGGCAATGGCTTTGACCATCAGGTTGGGCGCATTACCTATGTAGGTGTTCGCGCCCATGAAAACCGCGCCTGCGGATATAGCCGCCAGTGTGGGGGCCAGCGTGGTCATGAGCACATTGGCGTCGCCACCTGCGGTATTGAAAAACACCAAATAGGTGGGTGCGTTGTCCAAAAACGAGCTCAAAATACCAGTGGCCCAAAAATACGCTGCAGGACTCGGCGTGCCGTCTGGCCGCGTAACTGCAGCCACCACCGCAGCGAATGGCCCATCCAGCCCGGCTTTTAGCATGGCAATGACAGGGATGATGGTTAAAAATATACCTGCAAACAGTTTGGCTACCTCTAGCATGGGTGCCCAAGAAAACTGGTTGTCTGCATGCACTTGGGCTGCCGTCCATTTAAACGATACCAAAGCGATGACCACTAAGCCTGCGTCGCGCAGCAATCCTGGTAAACCGACCTCGGTGCCCAAGATGCTAAATGTCATAGCCGATTTCCAAAATCCGCTTATCAACACCAGCGCCGCAATAGCTGCCAGCAGCCAAAAATTAGCCACACCGTCAAACCCAATGCGGCGCGTGTCGGGTGTAGGGTCAACTGGTAATATTTCTTCACGGCGGTGGTAGTACCACCAGTCCAGTGCATAAAAAATAGCCAACAATGAACCAATTAAAAATATAGTTTCTGGGAAGATGTGTCGTACGGTCCAGAAAAAATCTACCCCCTTGAGGAAACCTAAAAACAAAGGCGGGTCTCCTAGGGGCGTGAGCGAGCCGCCCGCGTTGGACACAATAAAGATAAAAAACACCACCACATGCGCTTTGTGTTGCCGATTGTCGTTAGCGCGTATCAGCGGACGAATGAGCAGCATCGATGCACCTGTCGTGCCCATAAAGCTGGCAAGTACAGCGCCGATGGCTAATATGGCGGTGTTAAGACCGGGAGCACCGTGCAAGTTACCGCGTATATATATGCCGCCCGACACCGTGTACAGCGC
>JANPDG010000101.1:0-5176 GCA_031431335.1 Polaromonas sp.
GGGAATGCCCAGCTCCACCGCCAAGTGCAAAGGCAGGTTGTGCGCGTTGTCCAAAATCTCGCAAAACCGCGCGTCAGGCCCGCCAGGGTAGAGCGTGACGAAGTGCGCATAGTCCAGCTCGCCCCAACCCCAGCCGAACCAGGGCTTGAGCGCAATCAGATGAAGCACGTTTTCCCACAAGACCAGTCGGCTGGAACAGGCGGCTCCACCATCGTTCAAACGGCCCAAAATACCGCTGCCCCCAAACTCCCGGCCAATCATCAAAGGCAACGCCAGCGACGCGATGGCATAAGCCAGGCCCGCAGCCAGCAACAGCTTGCGGGTGTCCCGCTGGCGCAGCCCACCCCACCACGCGATGAGCACGGCCACCATTAAAAGTTGCAGCAGGCCTGTGCGCGAGGAAGAGGCCGCATTGCCGACACCCAGCAGCACCGCAGCACCAACCAACAGCCCCGCCGAAATGCGCTTCTCTCCCATCGCCAGCCAAACCAGCGCCAGCAGCCCGATGTTGGTCAATGAGGCAAACTGGTTGCGCTGGCGCAAGTTGGCGAAGGCTTCGCCAGGGGCGGTAGAGTTGATCCACGGCTCAAATGCGGCGGCGATGCCAAAGTACTGAATCAAGCCGAATATTGCGCTGAAGAGCGCAGCAACATACCACCCGACCGCAATATCAACCGTGCGAATGTGCCGCCAGACGAAGAAGAGCAACGTCGCGCAAGCCAGCGAAACCAGCCACGGCACAAACGCCGATGAAGGGCCGCTCGCGAACGGGTTGAGCCAAGGCAGCACCAGCAGCGGCAAAGCCGCGCCGAGGCCAATCAACTTCACTTCGGCCACTGAATCGCAGCGGTGCGCGGGTCGTTTGGCGATTCTTTCTCCCAAGTCTTTTGCGCCAATCGGCATTCCTTCTCATCAGTGAACTTGCAGATACGCGCCAGCCACGCGCGAGCCTCGTCAGGGCGACCATTGAGCGCCAACGCGACGGAGAGTTTGTACGCCGCGCTCAACGACGGGTAATGCTTTGCGATGGTCTCCATGTCGCTTAACTCGCTTTGGCTCATGTCCGCTTTAGGCTTAACCCGTGAAACTCTGATCCATTCGCGCAAATTCGTCAGCACCCAGACATCAGGCGGGCCGCCTAAGGGCGGGCGGCCTTGACCGAGAAGTCCTTGTTCGAGGCGGAGGAGCGTATAGCTGGTGTAGACCTTACTGTAATCTCGAGTGGTAAGGCCAAGCGCTAGGGCACCAGCCAAGCATAGTCCCACTAGCGATCCGCTGGGAGAAGACCAGAGAGGCTCCGGGCCGAGTCGGGTATTGAGAATGCCCATTACCAATCCAGCGGGAAGTAAAAAGTAGGCGTACTGGAGTGGAAACTCCAATAACGCATGTAGCCCCAGCGAAGCGAGCAGCAACATCAAAGTCAGGTCTTGTGGCTGTTTTACGGCGAGCACCGTTAGCCAAAACCAGCGAATTAGAACGACTGCCGTGATCAGACCAAGCGGCAAGCCAAGCCACAGAACCAAATCCAAAAACAAATTGTGCGAGTGGGAGAAAATGCTTCCGATGATTGCGAAGCCATCTGACCCCGCCATTTGGGCAGATGTGGTTTCTGTCAATCCGTAACCCCACCAAGGGCTGTCAAGCGCAGTTTGAAAAAATAGCCCCCAAGCCTTAAGTCTCAAGTCGCTTTGCGTTTTAAGCCTAAAGTAGCCCTCCTCCTGACCAAGTAGCAGCGCTTCATTGAGTGACTGCAAGAGCACTGGTAGAGTGAGAAAAAATAAGAAGAAGCCCGTAACCACCCAAGGCAGCAGTTTGTTGGGCCATAAACGTCGCCATGACCAAACCGCCACAACCATCAGGCCAACGCTCAGCAAGCTGGTGCGTGACTGTGTCAAGGCCAGTCCCACCAGCAAAAAAGTGACCGCACCCGTCGATAGTTTGGCACCGAGCAACTTTCGCAGATAAGCCCAGAGAACGGCAAGCAAACCCCACATCAGCAAAGTGGCAAGCTGATTCGGTTGCCCCAGGTTGCCCGCTGGCCTGGTTCGATCAAACCCAGTGAAAAGCACACCTAGGCCACCACTTTCTGATGCAGCCAGCCACTCATAAAGTTGAAGTCCGACCGAGGCAACGCTTGCACAACCAATAGCCAAAAAAAGGCCGTCAGCAAGCTGTAGCGGGCCGACCCGCTCCCACTGAGCCCCGACCAGCAGCGTCAACAAAAGTCCGAGCAGGTATGCGGAAGAAATCCAAGCTTGACCCGCATAAGGCAGCAACTCAAGCCAAAACTGCAACCAAGGGACAACGGCCAATACCGCAACCCAGCACGTTATGGCATGCCAACGTACTGCGAGGCGCACGCGCAGCGCCACAATAAACGCACCAAGCAGAGCAATCACTGCTGCCCAAGCGTCAGCAGGGAATGTTGACCAGGGAGGGCTGGCTAGGGGCAGCATCCAACACAGCGAGAAGAGCAACGACCAAGTCACCAGCAGGACCGGTGACATGGCAGGCTCTCCAATGGATTGCCGGGAATTTACGGTTTGCATAACTGCGATTTTGGGCCAAGCGCCAACGTCATTGATTTGTTGTAAGGCCAAACATACCAACGCTCAAACGCCTCTGGCGCGGCGCGGCAGAACCGCTCAGCATGAAACCTTAACGCCCCCAGATCACCCACATACCAAAGGCTTAGCAGCAAAGGCTGAATGATCATAGGTTCGGCAGAAAAGTGGACCAGCTTCTCGGCCAGCTTGCGAATGTCTGCGGCATTTTCAGGGGTTATCTCTGCTGTGCCAAGTCTGACTACATCCAATTGCTCTTGAAACAGCCATGCATTTGAAGCCTTGTTGTAAGCAGCGAGGACGGCAGCACGTTGAACCTCTTTATTGCTGGTAAAAGGGGTTTTATAGATCAGAATGACTCTGGCGTATTGCTGCCAACCGACCACCGCCAAAATGAATAGGCCTACTGCTATAACTTTAGCCAGATACGGTGACACAGTGTTGTAAATATTTGGTTTCTCATTGCTAGTTGGCAATGCATAGCCCATGAAAAGACCGGCCAAAAACAAGTACCCGCTAGTCCACAGCGGAAATTCAAGAAGACTGTGAAAGCCAATAATTACCAATATCGCCCATGCAAAAGCAGAGTCTGCTTTATAAAGTCCCCCGTGTTGCGGGCCAAGTGTATTGAGCTGCCACGGCTTTGCAGACCCGGTAGCCCACGCAATCAAAAGGAAAAATCCGAGCGCGGCAGGGATTCCGAACTCAAGCGCCAAGTGCAAAGGAAGGTTGTGCGCGTTTTCAAGCAGCTCGTTATGACGAACATCAAATAACGTCACATAGTGCGCGTAGCCCATGTCGCGCCAGCCCCACCCAGAAATTGGACGCTGCAAAACTAAGTCGAATGAGTTACTCCAAATTACCAAACGCGGGTTTTGGTTACCACCGATCTCGCGGGCAGCTCCTGGAACAAAATCAAAACCCAAAGCATCCGAAACCGTCGGTAATAGCGCCATGGCTCCCGCCAACAAAATCAACTGCCCGACAAAAAGCCTGGTGACCGAGGGCAAATTCCGCTTGCGAAAAAGTACAGTCAGCATAGCAAGAATAGCGACTTCAAGTGCCCCAGTTCGTGACCCGGATGCGGCAATACCGGTCATCAGGACCAGCGTAACAAGCCAGGCCATCGGTTCAGTAACTTTTTTCAGATGCACCAACCAAACAACACAGATTGCGCCAACGCACAAAAAAGTTGCAAAGAGATTCCGCTGCCGAAAGGCACCAAAAGCAATTCCTCGTTTCTCGGGAATTACCATCCAACGATACAGCTCGCCAGTCAAGTCAGACCACTGAAGCAAACCCTCAACTGCGTTGAGAAAGGCAGCCATCACAATCGCGATAAGCAACGCAACTAAGGCTACAGGCGAATGCCTGACATGTGAGCCGACATGCGCTGCCAAGCCCGCAAGCATCAAGCCTGCGACACCCGCAATTGGCCTGCTCCAGTAGGGGTTGGCTGTGACCAGCATCAAAACCATCCCGGCTAACAGCGCAGCTGAAAAAGTCAAGGGAATGGCACGGGTGCCAAACGCGATTGCCGCCAAACTGAACATGGCCAGCATGAAGAGCTGCTGAAGTGCGTCTGGCGCCCCTCGATCTGAGTAGGGATAGAGCCACGCCAATATCAAGCAGAACATCCCGGCAATCAATCTAACCTTAACTGATACTGATAAATTCACAGCGAACACCAACCTCCGAAACGAAAAAAAGGCGCCACAGGCGCCTTTTTTTGAGCAACAAAAAAACTAGGTTCTGCAAACCGCAGGCGCATACTTAGCGAGTAGCGTACCCGTTCCACCAGCAGCTGTAGAAGTCGTCCCGGTGGCCTTACAGACCCACGTTACCGAACCCGATGATGGAACGGTAGTTGAAGTAGCAGAGCCACCTGCGAACACCGCTGCACCATCCAAAGGAGTCACTATCAATGTAGAGCCGGCTGGCTGAATCGCATTGTCGTAAGTGATTGTAATGAATCCTGCAGCTTGATCAATTGTCAAGCTGGCAACGTTCCTCGTGGCTGCAGGAGAAGTCCAGCCTGATGCGTATGGAGCACCATTGGCTGCATTTTCAGCAACCGCAGTCTTTGCAGAACCAGCCAACGACAAACCTTCAGTAACTTTCGCCCGCACCGTGTAATCCTGATAAGCTGGCAAAGCCACAGCCGCCAAAATACCGATAATCGCAACCACGATCATCAGCTCGATCAGGGTAAAACCCTTTTGTAGAGAACGCTTCATTGAAAAACTCCTTGGATTAAATGAAAGAAACACAACTGGACAGTTCTACTGAGCAGCTTGCGTGCCACCTTCTACATCGTCTGTTTTACGCTTAGAACTGTGCGAAAAGTCTGGTTTTCCGAGTGAAGAGGGCGGTTTCAGCGACTGAATTAGAGATGCTGACATTTTTGTCAGACCATCTGCGTCACTTAATACAAACTGACCTGACCATTTTGATACCTGCCACGCCCATCGTGATTTTTTCCATGCCGTCCATCTTCAGGGTGCGCATGCACTCAAAAACTTTGTCGAGCAGTATCCCATATCACCGTCATCCTTTGGCACAGCGCGGGCGGGATGCTGGTTTGGTGGCGCGCCAGTTGCACGGCTTGGCCC
>JANPDG010000102.1:0-9592 GCA_031431335.1 Polaromonas sp.
ATCAGCTCCTCGCGGGTAAGCATCAGCAGCTTGGGTTGCTTTTTGCTTTCCTCACGGTACCACTGCTCTAGCAAAAATCCACTGCACACATCCGCTGGAATCTGCTGGTCGTAGTAGGCAAATATCAGCTCGTCATCCACCAGCACGTCTTGTCTGCGCGACTTATGCTCTATGTCTTCAACTTGTTTCAGCGTTTTTTCATTGGCTGCCAGGAAAGGCAGCTTGGTATCCAGCTCGCCGCCCACCAAGCCTTCACGGATAAACACCTCGCGTGCGGCCACCGGGTCGATCTTGCTGTAGTTCACCCGGCGACCGCTGTAAATGACGATGCCGTACAGCGTGGCGCGCTCTAGTGCGATGACCTCGGCGCTTTTCTTTTCCCAGTGCGGGTCGAGTAACTGCTTCTTAAGTAGGTGGCCGCCTACTTGCTCTATCCACTGCGGCTCAATCGCGGCAATGCCACGACCAAACAGACGAGACGTATCTACTAGCTCAGCAGCCACAATCCATCGGCCCGGCTTTTTGCTCAGGTTAGCACCAGGGTGGCGGTAAAACTTGATCGCCCTTGCACCCAGGTACACGTCTTCGTCTTCCAGCTTCCAGCCGATGTTGCCCAGCAGGCCCGACAGCATGGACAAATGCAGTTGCTCGTAGCTGGCAGGTTTGTTAGCTACAGGCCCCCACGCTTCGCGCTTCGCGTCTACGCTGCCCCCCGTGGGGGCCGTGCCCGGCTTGGGGCGGCTCTGCGCCGGGCGCAGCCATCCATGCTCAGTGACCACGGTGTGCAGCTGCGAATAAATATCGCGCCACTCGCGCACGCGGCGCATGTTGACAAAGTTTTGGCGCAGCAGTTGTTCGTATTGACGGTTGCTCAGCTTGTGCTCTTTGCCATCGCCTCCGCGTGCTTTGTTAATCCAGTCCCAGAGCTTTAAATAGCCACTGAATTCACTCTTCTCGTCGTCAAATTTTTTGTGTGCCTCGTCGGCCTGCTGCTGCGCCTCCATGGGGCGGTCGCGCACGTCTTGCACGCTCAGGGCGCTGGCAATCACCAGCACTTCGTCCAGCGCGCCACGGCTCTTGGCCTCCAAAATCATGCGGCCCACGCGCGGGTCTAGCGGCAGGCGCGACAGCTCGCCGCCCAATACGGTCAGTTCGTTGGTCTCATCCACAGCGCCCAGCTCTTGCAACAGGTCGTAGCCATCCGCTATGGCGCGGCGCTGGGGCGGCTCGATAAACGGAAAGTCTTCCACATGCCCTAAGTGCAGCGCCTTCATGCGCAAAATGACGCCCGCTAGCGAGCTACGCAAAATTTCGGGGTCGGTAAACTTGGGCCGCTCATCAAAGTCTTTTTGCTCATACAGGCGAATGCAAATACCGTCTGCCACCCGCCCGCAGCGGCCCGCGCGCTGGTTGGCAGCCGCCTGGGCTATCGGCTCGACCAGCAGTTGCTCAACCTTGTTTCTAAAGCTGTAGCGCTTCACACGCGCCGTGCCAGCGTCGATCACATAGCGAATGCCGGGCACCGTGAGCGAGGTTTCGGCTACGTTGGTAGACAGCACAATGCGTTTGCCATTGCCTACATCAAACACACGGTCTTGCTCTTGCTGACTGAGCCGTGCAAACAGCGGGATCACATCGGCATGGCGGTGCAGCGGCTGGTGCGCCAGATGTTTGCGCAACTGGTCTGCAGCCTCGCGTATCTCGCGCTCGCCCGGTAAAAACACTAAGATGTCACCGCCCCCACCGCCTTGCCACAGCTCATCGGTGGCATCGCATATCGCATTGTTCAGGTCGTAATCACGGCTTTCCTCAAACGGCCGGTAGCGCTGTTCCACCGGGAACATCCGGCCACTGACCATGATGACCGGCGCTGGGCCTTTAGCGCTTTCAAAATGCCGCGCAAATCTGTCAGCATCAATGGTGGCAGAGGTGACGATAATTTTAAGATCTGGCCTGCGCGGCAACAACTGCTTTAAATAGCCCAGCAAAAAGTCAATATTGAGCGAGCGTTCATGCGCCTCGTCAATAATTAGCGTGTCATAAGCCTTCAAATCCGGGTCGCCTTGCGTCTCGGCCAGCAAAATACCGTCGGTCATCAGCTTGACCGAGGCATCGCGGCTTAAACGGTCTTGAAACCGCACTTTGTAGCCCACCACATCGCCCAGCGGCGTTTTCAGCTCCTCGGCAATACGCTTGGCCACCGACGTAGCCGCAATACGGCGCGGCTGTGTGTGGCCAATCAGCCGCCCTTTGCCAGGAGGATAGTTAAGCTTGCCACGGCCTAAAGCCAAAGCAATCTTAGGCAGCTGCGTGGTCTTGCCCGACCCCGTCTCGCCGCACACAATCACCACTTGGTGGTCGCGTATAGCGGTGGCAATCTCGTCGCGACGCGCGGAAACGGGCAGGGATTCGGGGAAAGTTATTTCAAGCATAGTATCTGGGCAACCCATGATTATCGCTAATCGCTGCAAGCGTAGTTTGATTTTTGCAACGCTTTGCGCACTTGGCATCAAAATTTTCTTGCCAAGTCAACCAAGTTTGTAGGGGTGTGCACCATGCATGCCAACAATTTTCACGTAACTTTGCGCAATGCTAGGTTAAATACTTGCCGCACGACTTTAATGGTGTTCTGCATTAGAAAAAGGCAATAGTTATCCCAAACTGCCCTTTACAGGCACACGCCTGATCCACTGCTTGAGGATGGCGGTGAGCTGCCCACGCTTGGCAGCGACAGAGCCCACTGTGGAAAAGCTGATAGAGGCGCGATCCGGGCCGAGCCATGTCAATAGCGCGTCTGGATCAGCGATAGCGCCTTTTGGCATGATCTGCTTTTTTGCACCCAAGTGCAAAATGAGTTGAAGCGGCGGCTTGCCACTTAACCGCATCGTGGCGAAATGCTCTGTCGTGTAAAAGCTAGGCGCATTCCATTTGATCGATTCGCCAATCGAGCGGTCTGTCAGCAAAATGAGTTTGCGCAGCTCTAGCACATCATCAAGCATAGGATGGTCAAGGCGAGCGATGTACGCTTGGACACTCTCAGTTGCTGACATGAATACTCCATTATCAATCAGTTTGGAATATTCGGCTCGACCAAACGAGCCAAATTGAGCAGCGATTCTTGCCAGCCTAGATAGCAGCTTTCCGCAGGAATCATGGCCGGGATGCCACTTTGCGTGATGTTGATTTCAGTGCCACACGCTACGGCTTTGATCGTGACGCGGGTGGTCATCTCGCCGGGGAGATGGGGGTTGTCAAACTTCGCAGTGTAGGCAATGAGTTCGTTGTCTTTGATTTCAACGTAATTGCCGCTGAAAAACATCTCACTGCCAGTGGTGAAGTTGATGAACGAGCCGCGCCAAGCGCCGCCGACTTTCACTTCCATCTTTTCAATATTGCCCACGAAGCCGTTGGGCGGCAGCCAGCGCGCAAACGCTCGCGGCTGCGTGAAGGCACGCCAGATTTTCTCGGGCGTGGTGGTGAGGATGCGGTGCAGTTGGATGGTGTTTGACATAATGAAAACCTTTCAAGCGATGACGAGTTGCAGGGGATGCGTCGGCAAACGTTTAATGATGGCTTTGGCTTCCAGGTCAAGCTGTACGGCCTTAACCCACCATCCTGATTTGCTGCCGCCGGGGAACAACTCCTGCGGCAGATAGGGCAGCACTTGGCTTTGCACTTGCGCCACTGTCAGGCCCGGCGCTTGACGCGGCAATAAGCGCAGCAACGCTTGCTTCATGGCTGCATACATGCGTGCATCTGCTGGCCGCCGTGAGCCGGGGTGGTTGATGTTTTCAAGCTCAACTTTCTGTGTCAGTGTGGTCTTCATGGTGTTTTCCTTAAGTTAGAGTGATTCATGAAAATTTGATTGCTTTGCGTCATGCACCTGGCGCGGTTGTTGTTGTAGCCATCAGTTCCCAGAGATGCCCGTCTAAATCTTGGTAGCCGTGGATGTACATGAACCCATGGTCAATGGCGGTTTTGGGCGATCTGCCGCCTGCTGCGATTGCTTTGCTCACCAACGCATCAACCACTTCGCGGCTTTCGCATGCGAGGCAATTGATCACTTCACTGGCTTTTTGTGCATCGCTTACGGGTTTGGTCGTAAAAGTAGCGAAATACTCTTGCGTCAATAGCATCGCAAACAAGTGCTCACCGAGCGCTAGGCAAGCGCCTTGCTCATTGCTCCACTCTTCGTTGAACGAGTAGCCCATGCTCTGAAAGAATGCGCGGGATTTGGGCAAATCTTTGACGGGGAGGTTGACGTAGATTTGGGAATGCTGAGTCATGGAGTGCTCCTAATTGAGTTCAGAAATATTCAAGCTGATGCTTTAAAAAATTCTACAAATTTGGGCAACAGCATTTTGGCGCTGACCATGTGATCTTGTCCCGCCACGATGTCTATTTTTGATTGGGCGATGGATTGTGCGAGCTGCTTGGCGATTTGCGCCATGCCAGCTGGGCTCTTCATGCCAGCCATGATGAGCATGGGTACGCTCACCGATCTTGCTTGAACAAAGGGCGCAAAATCTCGTGTGAGCGCAATGTCGTACATCAATGTGGGAGCAAGTTTCGCCATCGTGCCCCATCCTGGAAACAACGGCAGCATCCATACAAATAAGCTGGGCATGCCGATGCCTTTGAGAAAGCTTCGCATGGCCGCTTTGTTGCGACCTTGATCGAGATCATTTTGAACTTTTTGACCTAGTTGTGCAAATGATTGCTTCTCGGCCTCATCAGCGACATAGGCTGCATCGTAGATCGCTACTTTTTCAATCTTGTGAGGGATGCGCAGTGCGGCCTCTAGCGCGAGCACCGCGCCCGAGGAGTGACCATACAAGTGTGCTTTTCCACCTGCTGCATCTATCAAGGCTTCAATATCTTCGATTTCACGCTCTAACGCATAAGGCAGGGTATCGCCACTGTCGCCGCGCCCTCGACGATCGTAGTTATAGACAGTGAATTCTTTGGCAAATACCTTCACATCTTGTTTGACTGGCATGAAATTTCTAAAGCAACTCGCGCCAGTGATGTTGATCAGAACTGGGCCATCACCTAGCTTGTCGTAAGCGATGGTGGTGCCGTCTTTTGATATTGCTGTAAGCATGATTTTTTTCTTGTTGTTCGCGTTGTTCAGTGATTGACAATGCTTTGAAAGCCCCCACGCAGCATGCGTTTGGCATTAAAAGACAAATCGTGTTTTTTTGCAATCGTGACGAATTCTTTTTCGCTAGGTTTGGACGAAAACGCTTACGTCGCATGTACATACTTGGAAAAATTATCCAAGATGGCTTGCCAGCCTTGGCGCTGCTGCTCTTCAGAATGTGTGGATTCGCCATCGAAGGTGACGCTCACTTTGACTCCGTTTGCATCGTTTTCAAAGTTGACAATTGCAGCGCGATCACCCATCGTGTACTCAATCAATTTGTGGGGTATGACCTTGGTGTATGTGCCAGCGAAGTCAAATGCAAAGCTGCCGTCTTTGGCTTCCATACGCGATGAGAACGCGCCACCTTCGCGCAAATCCACGCTCGCTGCCGTGGTGTGCCAGTCGCTTGATGCGGCATTCCACTTCATGATATCTGCTGGCGTGGTGTAGGCACTCCATACCTTGGCAATGGGTGCTTTGACTAAAGTTTGAACGGTGATTTTCATGAATTTACTTCTTTAAGGTTGGTGGAAAAATTACCTTGTTCAGCCCTTGACAATCGTTTGAAATCCGCCGCGCAGGATGCGTTTGGTATCGAAAGATAAAGTGTGTTTTAAGTCACGGCTTAGCTCCCTTCGCTTTGTTGTAAGCGACCAATGCGCTCGCATGGCCGTGGCCTATGTTGTGTTCGCGCTTTAGGTACTCCACCTGCTCCATGTGTTTTTGATCTTTGATTTTGTCCAGGGTTTTCAACCATTGCGCAATGGGTTTGCCATATTTCGACTCAATCGAAGGGAAGTAGGACGCGGGTCCTTTCACAACGACAGCGCCTGATGAGTTGGTGACCATAAGAGTTTCCTTGAGTACTTGGTTTCTTGCTTCACCCGCTGGGGTCAGCAAGCCTTCTACGTAGTTGCGCAAATGCACGATGAGCTGCGGGGCAATGGCACTGTTGCCCTGCGCCTTGGCCACGATGAACGCGCCTTGCAGCGCAGCCTGCGTGTAGAGCGCAAGGGTTTCGGCATTCCAATCGGCATCAGGCGCGTACAGCGCCTTGGCCTGCGCGATCATGGGCGTGAGCGTGCTGGCGTGGCTCTCGATGCCTTCGCGGCAGGCGGCACGAATGGCGGGGTGGCTGTCATACGTCTCTTGCACCATCGTGCCCAACAGGCAAGTGACATCAACCAAATCGCCCTGCACGATGTGTGAGCGGAAATCGATGTAGGCGAGGATGCGCTCGCGTGGGTCGGCGATTTGCTGGTAAGGCGCAGACTCGAACAGCGCGCCTGTGACAGCGCTCCAATGCTGCGTGGCGGCAATTGCCAGCTCTTCTTTGCTTTTGAAATGGTGGAAGAAACTGCCCTTGCCCACACCGCTGGCCACGCAAATATCATCGACCGTGGTGGCGCTGTAGCCTTTGGTGCGAATGACGTTGAGCGCGGCATCGAGCAGCTTAGTGCGGGTGGGGTGAGCGGTGTCTTGCATAGTGTGTAGTCAGCTTTAAGTTGGAAACCAACCGGATGGTATGTATTGTACCGTCCGGTTGGTTTATTACAATGGGAATTTTGTAAATATTTGCTGAGCATGCATTTTTATGGATCGCTTTAAGTTTTGGTAATTTGGTGCTTCACAATCCATTCCAAGGTGTAATCCCAAGTCAAAGTCCAACTGTCGCCCGAAAACGCAAATAAACCATGTCCACCGTCTTTAACTTCACCTTCGTCCCCTGGTTTCGCTCAGTAGCGCCTTACATCCACATGCACCGCGGCAAAACCTTTGTGGTGGCGGTGTGCGGCGAGGCGATTGCGGCGGGCAAGCTGACCACGATTGCGCAAGACTTGGCGCTCATCCAAAGCATGGGTGTCAAAATTGTGCTGGTGCACGGCTTTAGGCCGCAAGTGAACGAGCAATTGGCCGCCAAGGGCCATGCGCCCAAATATTCACACGGCATTCGCATTACCGACAGCGTGGCGCTAGACTGCGCGCAAGAGGCTGCGGGCCAACTGCGTTATGAGATTGAGGCAGCGTTTAGCCAAGGCCTGCCCAACACGCCCATGGCGGGTGCCACAGTGCGTGTGATGAGCGGCAACTTTATTACAGCGCGGCCTGTGGGCATTGTGGACGGTGTCGATTTTCAGCACAGCGGCCTGGTGCGCAAGGTGGACACAGCGGGCATTATGCGCACGCTGGACATGGGAGCAATGGTGCTGCTCTCGCCGTTTGGTTTTTCACCTACAGGCGAGGCGTTTAACTTGACGATGGAAGAAGTGGCTACCTCGGTGGCCACCGATCTGCAGGCGGATAAACTAATATTTTTAACCGAGATACCCGGCCTGGCGCTAGACCCATCGCAGCTGATCAGTGAAGACAATCCGATTGACACCGAGCTGCCGCTGCTGGCTGCAGAGAAAATGCTGGCCCAGCTGCCCGGCGCGCAACTGCCCACTGACACCGCGTTTTATTTGCAGCACTGCGTCAAGGCCTGCAAAGGCGGCGTCGAGCGCAGCCATATACTGCCCTTTGCCCTGGACGGCGCGCTGCTGTTAGAAGTGTATGTGCATGACGGAATTGGCACCATGATTGTGGATGAGAAGCTAGAAAGCCTGCGCGAGGCCACGCCCGACGACGTGGGCGGTGTGCTGCAACTGATTGAACCGTTTGAACGCGACGGCACTTTGGTTAAACGTGATCGCACGGAAATTGAGCGCGACATCACCAACTACAGCATCATCGAGCACGACGGCGTGATATTTGGCTGTGCGGCGCTGTACCCCTACCCTGAGGCGCGCACTGCCGAGATGGCAGCGCTGACCATTAGCCCACAGGTGCAGGGCCAAGGCGATGGCGAGCGAATCTTAAAACGCATTGAGCAGCGGGCCAAGGCTGCGGGGCTAGACAGCATCTTCGTGCTAACCACCCGCACGATGCATTGGTTTATCAAGCGCGGGTTTGTGCAGGTTGACCCCGATTGGCTACCTGAGGCTAGAAAGCGCAAGTACAACTGGGATCGTAAGAGTCAAGTGTTGGTTAAAAAAATTTGAGCCCATGCAGTCTTTTGCGCCAGTTCAAGCGCAACTTGCCAACGGTGCGAATCTCTTTGCATTAAAACTATAAAAATAAAGTACTTTTCCGACGCGGATATTCAATAGTTAGCTATACTATTAATAGCACTTAAAGTGCAATATTAAATACTTCAGCAAACTTCGCGGCAGACATAACGCTGTAATCAGGCCGCTTGGCCACTGCCTCGAAGGTGCTGGCAGACACTCCCTCTATCCGGGCGATGGCCTTGCTGCCCATCGCCTGTGCCACCTGCTGAGCGTAAACCAAACGACTCATCGCCACGCCACCCACCAAATGGTACAAGCCTCGGCGCTGCTGTAAAAACTGATCTCGGGCTGCGCTGTCCATGCCCGCACACAACGCATGCCACTGCACCAGCACCTGCGCTAACCTCGCGACATCATTAGGTATGGATACTTGGTCTGAGACGATACTGAGCAGCCGGTCTTGTTGGAGCCAATCGGCTACTTGGCTAAAGAAGTTTTGGCCACCCTTGCCATAAAGCCAACTGACCCGAAAAACATAGTGCGCCCCAGAGCTGGCCAGCACGGCGCACTCACCCGCTAGCTTGCTAGCGCCGTAGACGCCAAGAGGGTGCGCTGCGTCCTCCTCCGTGTAGGGCCGCGTGGCTTGTGTGCCGTTTTGCAGGCCATCGAACACAAAATCAGTAGAAAAGTGCACCAAGCTGGCACCCACCGTATCGCACACGCGCACCAGGTTGGCTACTGCGTGGTGATTGAGTGCAGCGGCCCAGTCTGGCTCGCTTTCGGCTGTGTCCACTGCGCTGTAGGCTGCGCAGTTGATGACAAGTGCGCAAGGATTTTGGGCCACATAAGCAGCTACTGCGGCATGGTCACACAGGTCGAGCTCGGCGTGGGTGGGCGTTAGGCATCGCATACCCGCAAGCTGCTGCCACTGCGCTGCGATGTGCCGCCCTAGTAAACCGTTGGCACCCAGGATAATTGTTTTCATAAGCTTCGATTATGGCAAACGGTGTAGCATATTGAGCATGGATATCAAAATCATTGCCAGCACCCGGATTGATAAGTTTTTATGGGCAGCACGCTTTTACAAAACCCGCAGCCTGGCGACAGACGATATTGGCAGAGGTCGCGTCAAAATTAACGGTCAGTTGGTCAAGGCAGCGCGCGAGGTGCGCGCGGGCGACTGCGTGGCCATGCACAGAGGTGGTTTGATCTGTACCGTGCTCGTGCTGCAGGTCAGCGAGCAGCGCGGCCCTGCCCCGCAGGCGCAAAGCCTGTACGAAGAGACACCAGCGAGCGTGGCCGCATTGGCAGCGGCCAAAGACCAGCGCCGCTTGCAAAGCGAGCCTGCTCTGTCCATAGCCCAAGGCAGGCCCACCAAACGCCAGCGCCGCGACCT
>JANPDG010000103.1:0-8104 GCA_031431335.1 Polaromonas sp.
GACATTTTTTTGTACGCCTCAAAAGTCAACAGCGTAAATGCAGGCCGCCCACGGTCCGTAATGATGACCGGCCCCTGCGCCGCCGCGCGTTTAGCAGCTGACACATCGCGCGTGAAATCTCGGCTAGAAAACGTAAGTGATAGCATAACTTGATCCTTCAAAAACTGAATGTTTGTATGTTATGACAAATTTAGCTATTTGTCTACTGAAGGGATGTAAATCTGCCTTAAACCTGCTGAGCCTTAGCAAAAGCCAAAATCACTTCGCGCACGATTTTGCGCTGCGGCACAGGCAGTTTGAGAAAAGCTTCGAAAGTCTCTCTTTCAAGATAACCCACCCCATCTTCCCATCGCTGTCTTTGCTCTCGAACTGAATTGCGCACCTCGTCACCAAACCGTAAAACCTCTGGTTCAATTTTTAAAATCCCAGCCAGTGTTTGAAGCTTGTCTTGCCCCGGGATAGCCTCACCGCGCAACCAGCGCGAAACAGCCTGGAAAGTCACCGACTTTCCCCAATAGTGGGCATTGAACTGCTTTTCCAGAACCCCTGGACGCGCCTCTAAACCAGCGGCCAACATCGCCGTTCGCAGCCTCTCTGCAAATTCCAGTTTTTCATTCATGCCGCAAACTTAAATTCCAGTGGCATAAAAATTAAACTTCGTGTTGTATTATTGGTTCAATTATTTGTTGAACTTTTAGTTTAATTGCGCAGTTCTTGAACTCGGATCTGCTTTACCGATTCTTTCCCATGCCCAAATCCCTGCTTGAACAACTGCCCGAAATAGTAGCCAATGGCCGCAAAGAGGCCGAAAAAATCCTAGAAGGCATTGAAAACCGCCACCGCGTGACACTACAAACCCGCGAAGTGGTGCTGCCCGCCAAAGATTCAGCAGCGCAAGACTGGGTAACGGCGCAAGCTCGCGCAGCGCAGCGGGAAGTATTTGCACCCGGCCAAGCCAGTTTGATTACCAGCACGCAACCTATGCTGGGTGCCGAAGCATCCACAAACGCAGCGCCATGGACCAACCGCTTGATTTACGGTGACAACATGCTGGCTATGGCTGCGCTGCTGGCTGGGGACGAAACAACGCCAAGTCTACGAGGCAAGGTGGATTTGATCTACATCGACCCGCCATTTGATAGCAAGGCCGACTACCGCACCAAAGTCAGCCTTCCCGGGGTAGAACTAGAACAACGACCCACCGTGATTGAGCAGTTTGCGTACTCCGACACTTGGAGCGATGGCACGGCTTCGTACTTGGCGATGATTACGCCCCGGCTGATTTTGATGCGCGAGTTACTGGCGGAGACCGGTTCGATTTATGTGCACCTAGATTGGCATGTTGGGCATTATGTGAAGTTAATTCTTGACGAGGTGTACGGTAAAAGCAATATGCTTAACGAGGTCATCTGGTACTACCGTCGATGGAATATTGCTGGAACGACTTTTGCAAGAAATCACGACACAATTTTCGTCTACAACAAACGTAAAGGAAGTCATTACTTCAATCAACTCTACATTCCGAAATCTGAAAAATCTAGCGGGAATGGCAAAGCGTGGATCAGCGTAATTGGGGAAGATGGCGTGCGCCGTTCAACCTTAACAGAGGAGGAATCAAAAGGCGTTCCTATGCCTGATGTTTGGGATATCTCAATGATTAATCCCGTGGGGCTAGAGCGAGTAGATTACGCAACTCAAAAACCAGAAAAACTATTAGAAAGAATTATTGGAGCTTCTTGCCCTGCACACGGAATAGTTTTAGACGTTAATGGCGGATCGGGTGTTACCGCTGCAGTTGCCGAAAGATTAGGATATCGCTGGGTCACCACGGATATCGGCAAACCCGCCTGCATGATCATGCGCAAACGTTTGATCGACCAAAACGCAAAGCCTTTCCTATATCAAGCCATTGGCGACTACCAGGTAGAAGCAGCTAAAGCCACTCTGGGCCGTGATTTCAGAATCGGCGATCTGTCACAAATCGTACTTTCGCTATTCGGTGCGCTGCCGTTGCCGCATGATGTAAACCCACAGCGTAACTTAGGGCAGATTGCAAGCATCGCACTTGGAGCCAAACGGAGCAGCAAAACGTTGGTGCTGGCTGACTCACCTAACAAGCTGACAGGTGCAGCGACGCTGAAAAAAGCGATTGCACAACGCGATAACCTGATGGGAGGTTGGGACAGGGTAGTGGTGCTTGGCTGGAACTTTGAGCCTTCCATTGGCGAGACCATCACCGCGCTGAACGATTCTCGGCTAGAGGTGCTGGTGATTCCACCCGACTTAATGGACAGACTCAAGAAAAAAGGCGGCTTGGACAAGTTGCGCGGGCAGGTGCGTTTCTCTTCATTGCAATATTTGACCATCCACCCTGTGGAGCACAAAGCTGAGGCCGAACAAGAACATATCACCGTAAAACTCAAAAACTACGTGCTGCTGTCGCCCGAAGCCATCAACCTAGACGATGCAAACCGCATCAAGCTGCAAGCAGTGATTAACAAAGAGCCACTGGCTTTGATTGAATACTGGGCAGTTGACCCAGACTACGACGGCAAGGTGTTCAGATCAGTCTGGCAAGACTACCGAGGCAATACGGCTAACGACGAGGACGTGCTTCGGGTGGTAACGCAGGCTGTAGTGTCCGTGCCGCTTAAAGCGGGCGTGCGCAAGGTGTGCGTACGCGTGGTGGATGTGTTTGGCTTTGAGGCCGAAGTGGTCAGCACGGTGGGTGTGGCATGAGCGACAAGTCAGACAATCAAATGGCCCTATCAACGGGACTAACCCTCAAAACCAACCAGCTCTGCTTGGGCCTTGAATCAGGTGCGGCAGACATACTAGAACTGGTGACACCCACTACCGCAGAGCTGCTGACTTGGTGGTTTGGCGAAGAGACCGTGCTTTCCCGTGGCGGACTGAACTTTCACGCGGGGCAAAAGCAAGCTATTTTGAACGCCATCGTGGCGCACGAGGTTTTGGGTAAAGACCATGCGCAATGGTCGCTGCTAGACCTGTACAAGGCCGCTGCACCTGATGCGCTGCTGGCTGGCACGCGCATGGGTGAAGTGGCACAGGCCAAACACATGCACCCTAAGTATTGCTTCAAGATGGCCACGGGTACGGGCAAAACATGGGTGTTGCAGGCGCTGATGATTTGGCAGCTGTTGAACAAAACTGCTGCGCTGGCTGAGGGCGTTGACGATGCGCGGTTTACCCGGCAGTTTATGGTGGTGGCACCGGGGCTGATTGTGTATGAACGGCTGCTAGATGCGTTTTGCGGCAAGCTGGTTGAAGGTGGCCATGGTGATGCACATGGTAAAAGTTCAAGAGACTTCAATACGTCCGACATAGCCCGGTTTGCCGACCTGTTCATTCCCGAGGCTTACCGTGAGGTGGTGTTTGCCTTTGTGCGCGGCAATGTGTGTCAAAAAAGCGAAATTGGTTTGAAGGCTACGGGCAACGGCATGATTGCTGTGACTAACTGGCACTTATTGACGGAAGGTGACGTTACCGAGGACATTGAAGACTTGGAGGAGATAGAAACACCCGGCGCGCCGCTAGAGCCACAGCAGGTCGTTGCTGCGGTGCTGCCGCTGATGCCGGGCAGAGCTACAGGCAACAGCTTAGACGTATTGGACCGGCGCTATGCACGCGGCAACGTGCTGGATTTTTTGGCTGATTTGCCTGAACTGATGGTGTTTAACGACGAAGCACACCACATTCATGAATTTAAGCGGGAAGGCGAAACCACCGAGGTGGAGTGGCAAAAAAGCCTAAGCCGGATTGCCGCAACCAAAGGCAGGCGCTTTGTGCAGGTCGATTTTTCAGCCACACCCTACAACGATGTGGGTGCGGGCAAAAATAAACGCAAGCTGTACTTCCCCCACATCATTACGGACTTTGACTTGAAAAGCGCCATGCGGGCGGGGCTGGTGAAGTCGCTAGTATTAGACCGACGCAAAGAAATTGGTGCGCTGCCGCTAGAGTTCAAAGCCGAGCGCGATGGTGACGGCAACCCCATTTTGAGCGAAGGCCAGCGTGTGATGCTGCGCGCTGGTTTGAAAAAGCTGCGTAAACTGGAAGCTGACTTTGCCAAGCTGGATGCTACGCGCTATCCCAAAATGCTGGTGGTGTGTGAAGACACCACAGTGTCGCCACTGGTAGCGGCTTTTTTACAAGACGAAGGCTTGAACGCTGATGAGGTGATGACCATTGACTCTGGCAAAAAAGCCGAGCTGGGCGAGAAAGACTGGGCACCTGTGCGCGAGCGCCTTTTTAGCGTTGACCATCACGCTAGTCCCAAAGTCATTGTCAGCGTGTTGATGCTGCGTGAGGGCTTTGACGTGAACAACATTTGCGTTATCGTGCCATTGCGCTCGTCACAGGCGCAGATTTTGTTAGAGCAAACTATTGGGCGCGGCTTGCGGCTAATGTGGCGTGACGATGAATATACCGATTTGAAGCGTGAAAACCGTGAACGTATTAACGCGGGGCAGGAACCAGGTAGTTTGATTGATGTGTTGTCTATTGTTGAGCACCCTGCATTTCAGTCGTTTTATGACGATTTGATTAACGAAGGATTGGCTGGTGCGACGGGTGACGATATGGATGACACCAGCGCTACGGGCGACGTGATAGCCGCCGAACTGCGACAAGGTTATGAGGCGTTTGACTTTGGCATTCCGTTCATTTTGCAAGAAGCGGACGAGGTGCGCGATCACCATGCTTTCGACTTGACAGCTCTGCCTGCCTTCACCGCAATGACCCACGCGGATCTCAGCGGATTGCTGGGTAAGGGAGATACTTTTATTTCCCAAGACCTGCAAAGCTCAACGCTGTTTGGCGACTATCGAGTTGACGGTGCAGTCATGAACGTGGGCGGTTACAACGAGTATTTAACACGCTTGACGCGCCGCATCAGCCAAGCGCTGAGCTCTGATCTGCCTAAGGGCAACAAAATAGCGACGCATTTGGCCAAACCTTATTTGCAGGTCAATACCGCAGAGCTGACTGGTTGGCTGGACGACTATATCTGGACGCAGTTGTTTGATGCCGCGTTTAACCCGCAAGATGACGAAAACTGGCGTTTGTTGCTGTTGCAACCCGTGGTTGACCACATTACCAAGGTGTTTGCAGTCGTGCTTTTAGATTCTGAGCAAAAACATATCACGGGAAAAACTGAGGTGCATTTACGGATGCTGTCCGAAGTGCCTAAACTCATGATGCGCGAAAGCCACTCGATTGAGGTGTCCAAATGCATTTACACCCGGTTGGCCTGGCCCGCACATAGCGGGGGACTGGAGCGTGCTTTTATCCACTGGGCGCAAGCTGATACGCATATTTTGGCGTTTTGCAAGGTCAGCGAAAATCGCCACACCTTTGCACGGCTGCGCTACGTCAAAGACGACGGGTTACCCGCTTTTTACTCACCAGATTTCATGGTGCGCACCGAAAGCGCTTTGTATTTGGTTGAAACCAAGGCACAGCAACAAACCATACATCCCAATGTGCAACGCAAGCTCAGAGCAGCTACCGCATGGTGTGGGCGCATCAATGGCTTGCCGCCTGAGCAGCGCTGCAACCTGTCTTGGCATTACGTCTTGTTGGCAGAGCCGATGCTGCTGGAATGGCAGGCTAAAGGTGCACGCTTAGCCGAATTGCTGGACTTTGCTCGCTTGCGGCCTCTAGCGGACGCCAGTATGCAAGAGCGGTTAATTTGAATCTGCAGTTTAACTAAATGGCTAGTGACTGAACTCAACCGCCCTTGCTGGCGATGCTGTAATCCGCAGTCTAAAAAATATCTTCTCGTATAAATTTTTTCACAACAGCTTGCCAACACGCTTAATATGGCTGAGCAAGCTCGGGTTATCGATCTGTTTGAGCAATGACAAGTCGATGGTGTAGGGCAGCATCAAATCGTCAAGCTCACCGTTGATGCGCAACAGATCAGAGAACATTAGATCTGGCGCGTCTAGTGTCAAATCAATATCAGAGCCTGGGCGAAAGTTGCCTTTGGCGCGCGAGCCGTACACAATGGCGCGCTCGATGCCAGCATGCTGAGCCAACACACCGCGCAACATGCCCAGCGTGCGCGGCGATAAACCAAAATCAGTGCTTGCTGCCATGTTTATGGCCGTGTGCGATGCCTGTCATTTTTTGCTCAAGCACTGCAAACAAAGCAGCGTACGAGGTGGTGATTTTTTGCACCAAGGCGTTTGCGGTGTCGCGGTTATAGGTATGGGAGGACAGATTACGGCTGACGATCATGTCCATCCAGTTTTCTCCATCGGCAATCAGCTCGGCTGCAAACGCTGCGCGCGTGGAATCACGAGAAGCGATGACTGTGATGTTGCCTAATGAACGCAAATAATCTTTCATCACATTCCAAGCCAGCTCGTGGGTAAACTCAAAGGCTTGAATCAAACCTTACTGCTCTAGCTCAGTCAGGCTGCGCTGCGCACCCAGCTCTACTGCCGATTGCAGCTGCACACGGGCGCGCTTAAAGCTGTCTAGTCGTTGCAGCCAGCGCACATCATCAGCTTGAAAGTCAGTCATGTTGGTTTATCCGATTAACTCAGCCGCCCAGTTCATCCGCCCGAACCTGCGCTAGAGCAAAATCCAAATCACCCGAGTAAATCGCGCGACCGCAAATCACGCCTTCGATGCCTTCGCCTTCCACAGCGCAGAGCTTTTCAATATCAGCCATGTTGCTCAAACCACCCGATGCGATGACGGGGATGGTGAGGGCTTGGGCCAGTTTGACGGTGGCTTCGATGTTGATGCCTGTCAGCATACCGTCGCGGCCGATGTCGGTGTAAATGATGCTCTCCACACCATAGCCTTCAAACTTTTTGGCAATGTCGATCACGTCGTGTTTGGTCAGTTTGCTCCAGCCGTCGGTGGCGACTTTGCCGTCTTTAGCGTCTAGCCCGACGATGATGTGGCCGGGGAAGGCGGTGCAGGCGTCTTGCAGGAAGCCGGGGTTTTTGATCGCTGCGGTGCCAATGATGACGTATTGCAGGCCCGCATCAATGTAGCGCTCAATCGTGTCCAGATCACGAATGCCGCCGCCCAGCTGCACGGGGATGTGTTGGCCGACGGCTTTCAAAATGCTTTTGATAGCGGACAGGTTTTTGGGCTGTCCGGCAAATGCGCCGTTCAGGTCGACCAAGTGCAGGCGGCGGGCGCCTTTGTCCAGCCAGCTTTGGGCCATGGCGGTGGGGTCTTCGCCGAAGGTGGTGGCTTGCTCCATATCGCCTTGTTTGAGGCGTACGCAGTGGCCGTCTTTGAGGTCGATGGCGGGGATGAGTTGCATGGTGAGGTAAGGTTGAAGAAAAGTCAGGGGTTCCAGGCAAGGAAGTTGCGGTAGAGCGCTAAGCCTTGGGCGGCGCTTTTTTCAGGGTGAAACTGGGTTGCGAAAATGTTATCACGCGCGATGGCGGCTGTAAACGGCGCGCCGTAATCTGACTGGCCCACGCTGTGTGTGGCCAAACTAGGTTGGGCGTAAAAACTGTGCACAAAATAAAAATACGCTTGGTCGTCAATGCCCCTCCACAAGGCGTGGGCTTGCGATTGAACCACCCGGTTCCAGCCCATATGGGGCACTTTATAACGGCTGCCATCAGGCTGCAAGCGGCCCTCGAGGTCAAACTTGCGCACTTTACCGGGAATCAAGCCCAGGCCTGGGGTGTCTTGCTCTTCAGAGTGGTCAAGCAGCATTTGCATGCCTACGCACACGCCAAACAAGGGCTTGGTGCGCGCCGCCTCAAGCACAGCGGGCAGCAGGTCGCCGCCTTGGGCTGCGCCCAGCTGATGCATGGTCTCTTGCATATGGTGGGCGCTGTGGCCTGGCGCGCCTTGGGCCTCGTGCAGCTCGCGCATGCAGTCGCGCATGGCGCCTTGGCCGGGCAGCACAATGCGCTGGGCGCTGCGCACATCTTCAGGTCGGTTAGAGATAACGACCTCTAGGCCAGAGCCCTTGGCGGCTTCTTGGACTGCGTTAGACACGGAGCGTAAATTGCCCATGCCATAGTCAACAACTACAACGGTTTGGCTGGCCATAATAATAGAGTGTGTAAGGCTGGCATAGCGCTTGGATGGGATGATT
>JANPDG010000104.1:0-4897 GCA_031431335.1 Polaromonas sp.
TCCCCCGTGTTGGCCTAGGGCCAACACGGGGGACAGCCGCGTAGCTGAAGTAGCACCGCCGGCCTGATCTCGTACAAGACAAAAAGACAAGCTAGACGAAAAACAGCGTCCGTTGACGTAATGCCAACCCAAGTCACGTCATCTCAATAGTTCTATTTTTGGAGGAAAAAGTAGCACTTTTCCGACGTAGATAATCAATAGTTTGCTATTAAATATATAGTAAAAAGGCTCACAAAACTCGCTTCTTAACGCCATTCTGCGCACTGTCCACCAAATAGTCCCACAGCGTGAGCGCGGTGCGTTTGGCGCTGCGTTCGGTGGCTTTGGACGCCGTTTTATCGCTGCTTTTTGCGCTGTCTTTGACGATAGGCTTTTCGCGGTAGGCGCGAATGTCCATCGCCATCTCTAGCCCCACACCCGCCAAAGCCAGCTTCTTAGCCCGCAGCTCTTTTTTGACTGCGCTTTGCGGCAAAAATGCAATCCCGTGGCCCTCTAGCGCCATCACTTTCAGGCCCTCGGCCATATCGGTTTCGTACACACGGTCAAGGTGGTTGGGCGTTTTAGCATCTTTCAAAATCACGTCCACCACACGGCCCAAATACGCACCGGGTGCATAGCCCAGGTAAGGCAGCGGCGAAGCAGGGCGGCCCGGCAGGCTAAAAATCGGCAGCCCCTGCGCGTCGGCCTGCGCATACGGCGCAATCACCTCGGTGCCCAAGCTCACAAACTCATAGCGCTCAGGGTCTATCTGGAATGGCTGTGAAGGGTGGTGGTAGGTAATCAAAATATCGCAACTGGCTTCGACCAGGCGCATCACCGCGTCGTGCACGTTCAGTGCAATCAGGCGGCTTTTAATCGGGCCAAAGCGCTCGCGCAGCAGCGAGACCCAGCCCGGGAAGAAGGTAAAAGCCAGCGTGTGCGGCACCGCAAACTCAATCACGTCTTGCCCCGCAGCCGAGTGGCCGCGCAGCATGGCGCGGGTGGACTGCAGGCTTTGCAGCATCTCAAGCGCTTGGGTATACAGGGTCTCGCCTGCGGGTGTGAGGCGCGTGGGGTAGCTGCTGCGGTCTACCAGGTCGGTGCCGGCCCACGATTCGAGAGACTGAATGCGCCGTGAAAACGCGGGCTGGGTGACGTGGCGCAGCTGGGCTGAGCGGCTAAAGCTGCGCGTCTCTGACAAGCTAATAAAGTCTTCAAGCCATTTAGTTTCCATGCTGTTGCGTCCTGTACTGTCTTTTGCGCGGCAGGCGCTGTAACAAATTATGGCACTTAAGCGCCTAGCGATGGTTTGGTGCGGTGTGGGGTTGGGATTTAACTCTAGCTTGTGTACGTTTTGGCACTTGGGGTGTGAATAGCTCCGCGACTGTCCCCCGTTGCGGCTTATGGCCGCTGCCTCCTCCTTCACGTCGCTGCGCTATTCACACCCCAAGCGCCAGGGTGGTGGACTGAGTAGATCAAGCAGGTAGAGCAAGCACGCAGAGTAAGTACGCAGAGTAAGCGGGCAGGTATGCGGCAGTCCATAGTCCACCACCCTCACAGGAGCTGGTCGGCGGTGCCACTTCAGCGTAGCGGCGTCAAGGAGGAGGAGTTGGCCCTAGGCCAACACGGGGGACAGCCGCGTAGCTGAAGTAGCACCGCTGAACAGCTCGCCGTACAAAACAAAAAGACAAGTCATCTCATAAACCAAGTTTTTGGAAGAAAACAGGGCACTTTTCCGACGTGGATATTCAATAGTTTGCTATTAAATATATAGTAATACGCAATACACAAACTAAAAAAATGCACTCCAAAGCGCTCTTAAAATCAGACACTTGAACACCACAAACCCTCAAGCCCTGCTGCGTGGCCTGCCGCCGCTGCTGTCCTCAAACACCCGCGTGGTCGTTTTGGGCAGCTTTCCCAGCGTCAAATCATTAGCGCACCAGCAGTATTACGCCCATCCGCAAAACCAAATGTGGCGGCTGGTGTTTGGCGCTTTCAATGTGCCAGACGCCGCCGTACTCAGTCACGGGGACTATGAAAAACGGGTAGAACAATTACGCAAGCTAGGCGTGGGCCTGTGGGACGTGTACGCTGCGTGCGAGCGCGAGGGCAGTTTGGATGCTTCGATTGCTCACGCGCAGCTAAGCGACCTGGCCAGCCTGCGCACGCGCTGCCCCCAGCTGCAGGCCATCGCCCATAATGGGGGCGAGAGCTTTAAACATGCCAAAACCGTGGATAAATTGATCAACACCCCGCTTGCTAACGTGCCTGCAGTAGCTATTTTTAAGTTGCCGTCCAGCAGCCCGGCGCACGCCAGTTGGAGCTTTGAACGCAAATTGACCGCTTGGCGCGCAGCACTGGCAAACTACCAAGACTAAATGAACCACGCTAATACCGATCTCCCCGAAGTCAGCACGTCTGAGCAGGACGGCGTGCGCTACCTGCACCTTGGCACCGAGTGGGTGCAAGGCAGCATGGAGATTAAAAAGCCATTTGCCATCGAGCTGGACTATGTGCAGCGCATGATGGCGTGGCTGCTCTGGGCTGACCTGCGCGACTTGGCCAATCTGCACACCATGCAGCTGGGCTTGGGGTCAGCTGCGCTCACTAAGTTTTGCTACAAGCATGTGCGCTGCAAAGTCACGGCGGTTGAAATTAACCCCGAGGTGGTATCAGCCTGCAAAGCGTGGTTCAAGTTGCCTGAGAACGATGCGCGGCTCAATGTGGTGTTGGCCGACGCAGGCTTTGAGGTCGCCAAACCCGAGCGGCGGGACACCGTGGATGCGCTGCAGGTGGACTTGTACGACCACGACGCCGCTGCGCCGGTGCTCGACAGCATTGCGTTTTACAAAGACTGCCGCTTTACGCTGACTGAACATGGCGTGATGACGGTCAACCTGTTTGGCCGCATGGCCAGCTACGACAAAAGCGTGGAGAAAATATGTAAAGCTTTTGGCGCAGAGAATGTGTGGGCTTTCAAACCCACCACCGAGGGCAACGCCATCGTGTTGGCCCACCGCTCCCCACGCAGCGAGACCCGCGCCAAGCTTGCCGAAAACGCCGAAATCATCCACACTCGCTTTGGCCTGCCAGCGCACAAGTGGCTGCGCATATTCAAGCCTGTGATACTGTCCTGATACCAGAGTACTGAGCTAACCTATCTATGAATGCTGCCCTGAAACCTGCCGCCGCTAAAACCCCTGTCTCTGCTACCCACGCAAGTGCTTCCAGGAGCCAGCAGCCATTTGCCGGCCTGGTGGACTGGCGCAGAATGGTCGACTGGCTCAGTGCCGACGGCGTCATCAGCAACGACGAAGCCCGCCGCACCATCGCCCGCTGCTCGCAGGCTGAGAGCGCGCAGCACCCGCTGGTGCGCTTGGCCAGCGTGGCCATGACGCGCGCTGCCGACGGCAAGCCGCTGGACATTGAAACCCTCACCCAGTATTTGGCCCACAAGTCAGGCCTAGAGTATTTGCGTATTGACCCGCTCAAGGTCGACGTGGGCAAGGTGGCCGACACCATGAGCGCGTTTTATGCCGAGCGCTATAAAGTGCTGCCAGTGCAGGTAACGCCTACCGAGGTGATCGTGGCCACTTCACAGCCTTTTGTCAACGACTGGACAGGAGAGGTCGAGCGCCAAGCCAAGCGCCGTGTGCGCATGGTGGTGGCCAACCCGCAAGATATTCACCGTTACACGGCAGAGTTTTTTGCACTGGCCAAGTCGGTGCGCGCAGCCATCAAGTCAGGCAGCGGCGCGACCACCGCTAGCTTTGAGCAGCTGGTCGAGCTGGGCAAAAACAACAAAGCGCTGGACGCCAACGACCAAGGTGTCGTGCAGGTGGTGGACTGGCACTGGCAATACGCCTTTGACCAACGCGCCAGTGACATTCACCTAGAGCCGCGCCGCGAGCAGGGCGTCATTCGCTTTCGCATTGACGGCATACTGCACCCGGTCTACCAGTTGCCCCCCGGCGTAATGAACGCGATGGTCTCGCGCATCAAGCTCTTGGGCCGTATGGATGTGGTGGAGAAGCGCCGCCCGCAAGACGGCCGCATCAAAACCCGCAACACGCGCGGTGACGAGATTGAAATGCGCTTGTCCACCCTGCCCACCGCCTTTGGCGAGAAGATGGTGATGCGTATTTTTGACCCCGACACGGCCGTCAAAGATTTAGACGGTCTGGGCTTTAGCCAGCACGACGCCACCCGCTGGGAAGAGCTGGTCAAGCGCTCTTACGGCATCATTTTGGTCACAGGCCCGACAGGCTCGGGCAAAACGACTACGCTGTACTCCACACTCAAGCGTGTGGCTACCGAAGAGGTCAACGTCAGCACGATTGAAGACCCGATTGAAATGATCGAGCCTGCGTTTAACCAAACCCAGGCGCAGCCGCATCTTGACTTTGGTTTTACCGAGGGCCTTCGCGCCCTGATGCGCCAAGACCCCGACGTGATCATGGTGGGCGAAATACGCGACTTGGCCACGGCAGACATGGCCGTGCAAGCCGCGCTGACCGGCCACTTGGTGTTTAGCACGCTGCATACCAACGATGCCCCCAGCGCCATCACGCGCTTGATGGAGCTGGGCGTGCCGCCGTATTTGCTCAACGCCACCGTGCTCGGCGTGCTGGCTCAGCGCTTGGTGCGCACTTTGTGCAAGCTATGCAAGCAGCCCGACCCCGACGCTAGTAAAGACGCGCTGAGCGACATCATCAAGCCATGGAAAATCAACGGCGGCTACCAGCCTTACAAAGCGGTGGGCTGCGTAGACTGCCGCATGACGGGCTTTATGGGCCGCATGGGCATTTACGAGCTGCTCACCACCAGCGAGGCATTTAAGCTGCAGGTCAACAAAGAGCCCAGCTTGGACGCCCTGCGCCGCCAAGCTGTGACCGACGGCATGCGCCCTCTGCGC
>JANPDG010000105.1:0-23639 GCA_031431335.1 Polaromonas sp.
AAATTGCGCGATTGCAGCTCGCTTAATGCTTCATTCACCCGCTGACGCGACAGCCCCACCAAATAGGCCAACTCCTGCTGCGTGATGCGCAGAACATCCGTCATGCGCGGATAAAGCACAGGGTTAAATAGCGCCGCAATGCTGGACGCCACGCGCGCATCCGGGTTCGGGTTGCGGTCGCTTTGGCGGGCTGCAATGAATTGACCCAAGCGCTCGTTAAGCTGGTTCATCACAAAACGGTTAAACCCAATACTGTGGTCCAGCAGCCAGTGGAATGTCTCCACCGGAATACCTGCAATCACGCTGGGGCGCAAAGCCTGGATGTTGTAGCGGTAGTTCTCTTGCTTGAGCACCGTGCCCTCGCCAAACCAGCCGCCCGGCGGCACGCCGACCAAAGTGATGCTGCGGCCGTCGGCTGTCTCATTGCTCATTTTTAGCAGCCCGTCAATCAAACCAAACCAATAGGTCACGGGCTTGCCCACCCGGCACACATAATCACCCGACCCCGCGTCGCCCACTTGCAATGCAGCGCAGGCGCGCAAATGCTCTTGCGCACTTAAAAGGCTCAGCCAAGGGATAGCCTGCAGCTCTAGCGCGCTGGGTGAGCGACGACGTTGGTGCAAACTGAGCTCAACCGGTGCGTGTTTTGTCATACAAAGTCAATCTTAGACATTAAGACGACAAAAACAAGGGTAATCACGGGCTAGGGCTAACCCCAAAATGTCGTCCAACAGACATCATAACGTCAAAGTGAGGCATACAGTGCATTTAACCGTATCCCAACAGGCAGATAAAGCACCCAAGAAGGTAAAGACAGCCATGCAGACTTTCCCCCAGCTATTGTTGCAGCACGCCAGCCAGCGCGGTGCAGCGCCCGCCATGCGCGAGAAGGAATACGGCATTTGGCAAACCACTAGCTGGCAGATGCTGGCCACGATGGTGGAGCACATGGCTTGCGGCCTGCACCAAGCGGGCTTAAAACGTGGCGAGCACCTGGTGGTGATTGGGTCTAACCGCCCCCGCCTGTATGCCACCATGCTGGCCGCCCAAGCCTTGGGCGCTATCCCCGTGCCCTTGTACCAAGACGCCGCTGCGGCTGAGACCGTATTTCCTATCAACAATGCCGAAGTACGCTTTGCCGTGGTGGAAGACCAAGAGCAAGTCGACAAAATGTTGGAAGTGCGTGAGCAATGCCCCCAGCTAGCGCATATCTATTTTGACAACCCACGCGGCCTACGCAACTACGCTGAAGATGGCCTGGTAGGTATCGACGCGCTGCTCAGCACAGGCCAAGCCTTTGCCGCTGCCAACCCCAGCTTTTTTAAAGACGCGGTAGCGGGCACCAAAGCCGACGATGTGGCGGCCATGTTTTTTACCAGCGGCACCACCGGCAACCCCAAAGGCGTGGTGCACACGCACAGCACCTTGCTAGACCGCGCCGCTGCAGGCGCTAAGTTTGACAAGCTCACCAGCAGCGAAGAAGTACTGGCCTACATGCCGCTGGCCTGGATTGGGCAAAACATTTTCAGTTACGCGCAGTGGCTGGCCTGCGGCTATGTGGTCAACTGCCCTGAAAGTGCAGCCACCTCCACCATCGACCTCAAAGAAGTGGGCCCGACGTATTATTTTGCGCCACCGCGCGTGTTTGAAGGCTTGCTGACCAGCGTGATGATTCGCATGGAAGATGCAGGCGCGATCAAACGCAAAATGTTCAAAACCTTTATGGATGTGGCCAAGCGCGTAGGCCCGGCCAAGATGAATGGCGAGAGCGTAGGCCTGGGCGACAGCATCATGTACGCGCTGGGTAACCTGTGCGTGTACGGCCCGCTGCGCAACAACCTGGGCTTTAGCCGCGTGCGCGTGGCCTACACCGCAGGTGAGGCCATTGGCCCCGATTTATTCACCTTCTACCGCTCGATTGGCATTAACTTAAAGCAGCTGTACGGCAGCACCGAAACCGCCGTGTTTGTGTGCCTGCAGCCCGACAACGCCGCGCGCGCCGACACCGTGGGCATACCGATTGATGGCGTAGAGATCAAGCTGGCCGATAACGGCGAGATACTGGTCAAAAGCCCTGGCTTGCTCAAAGAGTATTACAAAAACCCCGAAGCCACGGCCGAGGTAAAAACAGCAGACGGCTGGTACCACACCAGCGACGCAGGCTTTATCGACGCACACGGACACCTGAAAATTATTGATCGCGTGAAAGACGTAGGCCGCATAGCCGGTGGAGCCAATGACGGAGCGATGTTTGCACCCAAGTATGTTGAGAACAAACTCAAGTTCTTCCCACACATCAAAGAGGCCGTAGCCTACGGCGATGGCCGCGACCGTGTGGCTGTGATGCTCAACATCGACTTTGACGCTGTAGGCAACTGGTCTGAGCGGCGCAACCTGCCTTATGCGGGCTACACCGACCTGGCGCAAAAACCCGAGGTGTACCAGCTCATCAAGGAATGCGTAGAAAGCGTCAACGCCGACTTAAGCCGCGACACCATGCTCGCTGGCAGCCAGATCAGCCGCTTTTTGGTGTTGCACAAAGAGCTGGATGCTGACGATGGCGAACTCACCCGCACCAACAAAGTCCGCCGTGGCTTTATTGCAGAAAAATACCAACCCTTGATTGATGGTTTGTACAACGGCGCATCGTCTCAATTTATTGAAACCGTGGTGAAGTTTGAAGACGGCCGCAGTGGCAAGGTGTCAGCAACTTTGAAGATATCAGACGCGAAGACGTTTACTCCGGTGAAGTTGGCGGCATGAACTACGCTTTGAATACCGGGTGCGGACAGCCGGCCGCGAAAAACGCGAAAGTTACGCGAAAGACGCTAAAGGGGAGAAAAGAAAAGCAAATTGGGTTTCTAAATCTTTTATGTTTTTTTGGTTTTCATTTCAATTCTCTTGGTATTTTTCGCGTCCTTCGCGTAACTTTCGCGCCCTTCGCGGCCGGAAACTTCCCCCTCTCTTCATTCAGAGCCGAGAGTAGTCTATGAGCAAAAAAATCGGTGACGTCATCTTGGATGTCAAAAACATCTCCCTGCGATTCGGCGGCGTGAAAGCCTTGACGGATATCAGCTTCAACGTACGCGAGCATGAGATTCGCGCCATTATTGGGCCTAACGGCGCAGGCAAGTCGTCGATGCTCAACTGCATCAACGGTGTCTACCAGCCGCAAGAGGGCAGCATCACTTTTAAAGGCCAGACCTTCAAGCACATGAACAGCCACCAAGTGGCCACCATGGGCGTGGCGCGCACGTTCCAAAACTTGGCTTTATTCAAAGGCATGAGCGTGCTGGACAACATCATGTCGGGGCGCAACCTCAAGATTAAAAGCAATCTACTGTGGCAGGCGCTGCGCATTGGCCCTGCCGAGCGTGAAGAGATCAAGCACCGCGAATATGTCGAATCGATCATTGACTTTTTAGAAATTCAAGCCTTTCGCAAGACACCCGTGGGCCAGCTGCCCTACGGCCTGCAAAAGCGTGTGGACTTGGGCCGCGCACTGGCCATGGAACCGCAAGTGCTGCTGCTAGACGAACCGATGGCAGGTATGAACCTAGAAGAAAAGCAGGACATGTGCCGCTTTGTGTTGGATGTGAACGACGAGTTTGGCACCACCGTGGTGTTGATCGAGCATGACATGAGTGTGGTGATGGACATCTCTGACCGCGTGGTGGTGCTGGACTACGGCAAGATCATTGGCGATGGCGCACCTGCAGAGGTGCGCAACAATCCTGAAGTTATTAAAGCCTACCTTGGCACATCGCATTAAAGGCACAACATCATGGGATTCTTTCTAGAAACATTATTGGGCGGCCTGATGGCGGGCATGCTGTATTCGCTGGTGGCTTTGGGCTTTGTGTTGATTTTCAAAGCCTCAGGCGTGTTTAACTTTGCACAAGGCGCGATGGTGCTGTTTGCGGCACTGGCGATGGCGCGGTTTGCTGAGTGGATACCTCAGTGGACAGGCATTGACAACAAAATTTTGGCTAACGTAGCGGCCTTTGCCATTGCCGCAGTCATCATGTTTGTGGTGGCTTGGGTGATTGAACGCTTGGTGCTGCGCCACTTGGTCAACCAGGAAGGTGCAACGCTGCTGATGGCAACCCTGGGTATTACTTACTTTTTAGATGGCCTGGGCCAAACCATTTTTGGCAGCGACATTTACAAGATCGACATTGGCATGCCCAAAGAGCCCATCATGGCGTTCGAGAACATGTTCCAGGGCGGTATTTTGATCAACAAAGAAGACTTGATCGCCGCAGTGATTGCTGCGGCTCTGGTGGCCTTGCTCACCCTGTTCTTCCAAAAAACCTCTACGGGTCGCGCTCTGCGTGCCGTAGCCGACGACCACCAAGCTGCGCAGTCGATTGGCATTCCGCTCAACCGCATTTGGGTGATTGTGTGGTGCGTGGCAGGCATTGTGGCGCTGGTCGCCGGCATGATTTGGGGCAGCAAGCTGGGCGTGCAGTTCTCGCTGACCACTGTGGCGCTGCGCGCACTGCCTGTGGTGATTTTAGGTGGCCTGACCTCGGTACCCGGCGCCATTGTGGGCGGGCTGATCATTGGCGTAGGTGAAAAACTCTCAGAGGTGTACTTGGGCCCTTACGTGGGCGGCGGTATAGAGATTTGGTTTGCCTATGTATTGGCATTGGTGTTTTTGCTATTCAGACCGCAGGGTTTGTTTGGCGAAAAGATCATTGACCGCGTATGAAATACGCGATCAAACCCGCAGGGCTTTCGCTGCTTGCAGCGAAAGATGATCTTTCAGTGGAGACTAACTTGTGTCGCAAGTTAAGTGAAGCGGGTCGTAACTAAAAGATTATTGAGAAAAATTATGTTCTACAGAGAAAACGGCCAATTTAAAACCAGCTACCGTGCTGACCAGCAGATCTTTCCGATCACGCAAGACCGTATTGCGCTCGGCTTGATTTTGGCAGTGGCATTTATTCTGGTGCCTCTGCTGGCATCCGAATATATCTTCAAGGCGATTTTTATCCCCTTCTTGATTTTGTCACTGGCTGCCATCGGCGTGAATATTTTGGTGGGTTACTGCGGGCAAATTTCGTTAGGCTCAGGCGCGTTCATGGCCGTGGGCGCTTATGCGGCTTACAACACCTTTGTACGCATTGAAGGCATGCCAGTCATTGTGGCGCTGCTCACAGGCGGATTTTTTGCCACGCTGGTCGGTATCTTCTTTGGCATTCCGAGCCTGCGGGTGCGCGGGCTGTATTTGGCGATTGCTACGCTGGCGGCGCAGTTCTTTTGTGACTGGGCGTTTTTGCGCATCAAATGGTTTACCAACAATACCGCGTCGGGTTCGGTGTCGATTTCCAACATGGAAGTGTTTGGTATTTCGATCAACACACCGTTGGAAAAATACTTGTTCTGCTTAAGCTTTTTGGTAGTCTTTGCCTTACTGGCTAAAAACCTGGTGCGCGGCGCTATTGGCCGTGAGTGGATGGCCATTCGCGATATGGACGTAGCGGCGGCGGTGATTGGCATTCGCCCCATGTACGCCAAGCTGTCGGCGTTTGCCGTTAGCAGCTTCATCATTGGCGTGGCTGGCGGCTTGTGGGGCTTTGTGCACTTAGGCTCGTGGGAGCCAGCAGCTTTCTCGGTAGACCGCTCGTTTCAGTTGTTGTTCATGGTAATCATCGGCGGCATGGGCTCGATCATGGGCAGCTTCTTTGGTGCGGCATTTATTGTGGTCTTGCCGATCTTCTTGAACCAGTTTTTACCGCTCTTGGGCTCCCTCTTCGGTGTGCAAATTTCTACCGCTGCGGTGTCACACACCGAGTTCATGGTGTTTGGTGCGCTGATTGTGTGGTTTTTGATTGTCGAGCCGCACGGCCTGGCCAAGCTGTGGAGCGTGGCCAAGCAAAAGTTGCGGATTTGGCCGTTCCCGCATTGAACAGTTTTAAAAATTTGCAGTGTGAGATGCTCGCAAACACTGACTTCAAGGATAGATATTCGAGCGTTGTGTTAAGTGGTTTTAGTGTGTTTATTTTTTAGGAGTGAGACTATGAAAGTTCGTCAATTAGCCCTGGCGGCCACCGTGGTGGCTGCAGGTCTGGCCTCTGTGGCCACCAATGCTCTGGCCCAGGCCAAAGAGCAGTTCTTCCCCGTGCTGGTGTACCGCACAGGGGCTTATGCACCTAACGGCGTGCCGTTTGCTAACGGCTACGTGGACTACCTCAAGTTAGTCAACGCCAAGGGCGGCATTAACGGCGTGAAGCTCAGTTTTGAAGAGTGCGAAACCGGCTACGCCACCGACCGCGGTGTAGAGTGCTACGAGCGCCTGAAAGGCAAAAACGGCGGCGCCACAGTGTTCCAGCCTTTGTCTACCGGCATTACGTTTGCACTGACCGAAAAAGCCCCAGCTGACAAAATCCCGTTGATCACTGCAGGCTACGGCCGCAGCGAGTCGGCTGATGGCGGCGTGTTCAAATGGAACTTCCCATTGGCTGGCACTTACTGGGTAGCAGCTGACACCTTGATCCAGCATATTGCCAAAAAAGAAGGCGGCTACGACAAGCTCAAAGGCAAGAAAATCACTTTGATTTACCACGACTCACCGTTTGGTAAAGAGCCGATTCCTTTGCTGCAAGAGCGCGCCAAAATGCACGGCTTTGACCTGAGTCTGCTGCCGGTAACGCACCCTGGTGTCGAGCAAAAAGCCACTTGGCTGCAGATTCGCCAAAACAAGCCTGACTATGTGCTCAACTGGGGCTGGGGCATCATGAACTCTACGGCCTTGAAAGAAGCGCAAGCCACTGGCTACCCACGCGACAAAATGTACGGCGTGTGGTGGGCAGGTGCTGAGCCCGATGTGAAAGACGTAGGCGAAGGCGCTAAGGGCTACAACGCCGTCATGATGCAGCACGGCGCTGAGCAAGCTGCCGCAGTGTCTAAAGAAGTGCTGGAAAAAGTGCACGGCAAAGGCCAAGGCACCGGTCCTAAAGAAGAAGTCGGCCAAGTGCTGTACATGCGCGGCATGATGAGTGCGATGTTTGCCGTAGAAGGCGTGCGTGCTTCGCAAGAGCGCTTTGGCAAAGGCAAGGTCATGACCGGCGAACAAGCGCGCTGGGGCTACGAGAACTTGAACCTCACCCAAGCCAAGCTCGATGCATTGGGCTTTAAAGGCGTGATGCGCCCACTGTCAACCAGCTGCAAAGACCACATGGGCGCAGCCTGGGCGCGCGTGCACACATGGGACGGTACCAAGTTCAATTGGACCTCTGATTGGCTGCAAGGCGATACCCAGATCATCAACCCGATGGTCAAGGCTGCTGCTGACAAATATGCCGCTGAGAAAAAGCTGACCCGCCGTGATGGCGCAGACTGCCAGTCTTAATTTTTTAAGTACTTGATCGCTAGCGGCTCCTCGGAGCTGCTAGTTCAAAGCACACTCTTTTTGTGCTTTGAACTAGCAAAGAGCAGATGATGGAAACACCCCCTTCTACCCCTACCAAAAGCCCCAATATCGTCTTGAATGTCAATGGCATTGAAGTGATCTATAACCATGTGATTTTGGTACTGAAAGGGGTATCACTGCAAGTACCCGAACGCGGTATTGTCGCCATCTTGGGTGGCAACGGCGCAGGCAAAACCACCACGCTGCGCGCGGTGAGCAACTTGCTGTCGGGCGAGCGCGGCGCAGTCACCAAAGGCAGCATCGAGCTGCGCGGTGAGCGCATTGAAAACCTAAGCCCCGCTGATTTGGTGCAACGCGGCGTGGTGCAGGTGATGGAAGGCCGCCATTGCTTTGCCCACCTGACCATTGAAGAAAACCTGATGACTGGTGCCTACACCGTCAAAAGTAAAGCGCAAATTGCAGCTAACTTAGAGAAGGTGTACAACTACTTTCCACGTCTCAAAACCCGCCGCACCAGCCAAGCCGCCTACACATCCGGCGGTGAGCAGCAAATGTGCGCCATTGGCCGCGCGCTGATGGCCAACCCCAGCATGGTGTTGCTGGATGAGCCGTCTATGGGCTTGGCCCCGCAAATCGTGGAAGAAGTATTTGAAATCGTCAAAGACCTCAACGTCAAAGAAGGCGTGACCTTTTTACTGGCCGAGCAAAACACCAATATGGCCCTGCGCTACGCCGACTACGGCTACATCATGGAGAGCGGCCGCATTGTGATGGACGGCCCCGCCAAAGAGCTGGCCACCAACGTAGATGTGAAAGAGTTTTATCTGGGCACCGGCGGTGGTAATGGTGAGAAGAAAAGTTTTAAAGACGTCAAAAGCTACAAGCGCCGCAAACGCTGGTTGGCTTAAGGAAATAGATTTAACTAGAAAAATAGCCATTTTTCCGACGTGGATATTGAATAGTTAGCTATTGATATTATAGTAATAAGAGGATGAAATCACCATGGGCATAGCATCAGAGGTCTATGACGCACTGGAAACCCGCAACCCCGCTGAGCGCGAGGCCACGCTGTTGGCGGCACTGCCTGCGCAGATTGCGCATGCACAGCAACACTCTGCTGCCATGCGCGATGCACTGCAGGGTACAGATGCCAGACATGTTACTACCCGCGCCGCGCTGGCCCAGCTGCCCGTCACGCGCAAATCTGACTTGCACGACCGCCAAAAAGCCAGCCATGCGTTGTTAAGAGAAGCACGCAATACGTCAGCAGACGACGTGTTTGGTGGCTTCAGCGCGGTAGGATTTGGCGCGCACATGCCGCGCGTGTTTGCCAGCCCCGGCCCCATCTATGAACCCGAAGGCACCAGCCGCGACTATTGGCGCATGGCACGCGCTATTTACGCAGCAGGCTTTCGGCGCGGTGAGCTGATTCACAACTGCTTTAGCTACCACTTTGTACCCGCAGGCTCGCTGATGGAGACGGGCGCGCATGCGCTGGGCTGCACGGTGTTTCCGGCTGGTACCGGCCAGACCGAGCAGCAGGTACACGCCATGGCCGACCTGCAGCCAGCGGGCTACATCGGCACGCCCAGTTTCTTAAAAATCATTATCGAAAAAGCAGCCGAGATGGGCGTTGCACTGCCCAGCTTGACAAAAGCCATGGTCGGCGGCGAGGCTTTTCCGCCCAGCCTGCGCGACTGGTTTACCGAGCGCGGCCTTAATGTGTACCAGTGCTTTGCGACAGCTGACTTAGGCTCTATAGCCTATGAAACCTCGGCCCGTCAAGGCTTGGTGTTAGATGAAGGTGTGGTCGTAGAAATAGTGCGACCCGGCACCGGCGACCCTGTGGCCGAGGGTGAAGTGGGCGAACTGGTGGTAACCACGCTCAACCCCACCTACCCGTTGATCCGCTTTGGCACGGGCGACCTGACTGCCGTGTTGCCCGGCCACTGCCCCACGGGCCGCACCAACACGCGCATCAAAGGCTGGATGGGCCGCGCCGACCAAACCACCAAAATTCGCGGCATGTTTGTGCACGCGGCGCAGGTGGCCGAGATTGCCAAACGCTTCCCCGAAGTAGCTAAAGCGCGCTTGGTGGTCAGCGGTGAGATGGCCAACGACGCAATGCTGCTCAAGGTGGAAACCACCGCCCAACCGGACGGCCTGCACGACAAAATAGCCCACGCGATTCGCGAGGTCACTAAGCTGCGTGGCGATGTGCAGATGCTAGAAGTAGGCAGCTTGCCCAACGATGGCAAGGTGATTGAAGACGCGCGCAGCTACAAATAAACTGCCACAAATAAACAGATTTACTGCAGGGCAGACACCAAGCTGGCTTTGGCTGACGCGCTGCTGGCGTGCGGCTCGCGCAGTGCTTGGCCAGCCATGCGCGCTTGGCTAGGCTGGCTGTCTAGCAGCACCAAGTGTTGCGGCACTGCTTTGAGGGCCACATGCTGGGTAGTTAAAGCGCGGCCCGTCATCTGCCATTCTGTCGTGCCGCCCACCAGCCACAGCACGCGGCCCGTGGCATAGCTGCTCAAGGTGCGCCACAGTGCCTGGGCGTTCGCATCGCCCGGCTCTCCCACCACCACCACGGTGCGCGACAGGTCAACACCCGCTTGCGACACCGCGCGCGCCAGCTCGGCGCTGCTGTAAGCCCCCGCGCCCTGCGCCAAGCGCGCAGCGCCCGGCAAATGACCGGCTTCAAAAGCAACCGTAGTGCGCACATCCACCACGCTAGCACCTTGCGCCAAGGCCAACGCGGCCGCATCTGCCGAAACTGCCTCGTGCCCACCCGCACTGGCCACACCGGCGAGCAGCGCGCTACCCCACAGGCAGGCCGCGCGTGCGAAGCGCCAACTATTTGCAGCGCGTGAAAATAAAAAGGGTTTCATAATTTGCATAGCTTGCAATGTACGGCCCGATCGCTACAGCGTCCAATACAAAGAAATCACAAGCTCATAGCGTTTGGCAATATGCACGTAAGTGCTTGCTGCGCATAGGGTTTTCACCAGTCGCTGTCGTCCTAAGATACGTATTTCCCGTTGTATCCACAGGGCGCTTGGGCGCTATATTCAACCACTATCGTTAGGAGTTATCCATGTTATTAAAGCGTTTATCCTTTATTGCCACCGCTGCTGCGCTGGCGTTTGCAGCAGCAGGCACCGCCTCTGCCCAAGAATTCCCCATCAAAGACAAAGCCATTAGCCTGGTTGTGCCTTTTGCAGCGGGCGGCCCAACCGACCGCGTTGCACGCGACTTTGCCGTAGCACTGAGCAAGACCCTAGGCGGCCACAGTGTGGTGGTAGAAAACGTAGCGGGCGCGTCTGGCTCGATCGGTGCAAATAAGATTGCCAAGGCCACCAATGATGGCCACAGCCTGCTACTGCACCACATTGGCATGGCCACTATGCCTTTGTTGCTGCGCAATATTCCTTTTAAGGTTGAGACCGATTTTGAATACCTGGGTATGGTCAACGAAGTGCCCATGACCTTCTTGGGCCGTCCTAACTTGGCAGTCAACAACTTTGCTGAACTCACCACTTGGGCCAAGGAAAACCAAGGCAAGATCAACATTGGTAACGCTGGCATTGGCTCTGCATCGCACTTGTGCGGCCTGATGGTTCAAAACGCCATGAAGATCGACATGACCTCTATTCCGTTTGGCGGCACAGCGCCAGCCATGGTGAGCCTGATCGGTGGGCAGATTGACCTGATGTGCGACCAAACCACATCTACCACCACCCAGATCGAAGCCAAAAAAGTCAAGGCCTACGCAGTCACCACCAGCAAACGTCTCACCACACCTGCACTCAAAGACCTGCCTACTTTGCAAGAAGTGGGTTTCAAGGGCTTGGAAGTGAGCATTTGGCATGGCTTGTACGCACCTAAAGGCACACCGGCTGCCGTGCAAAAGAAACTCAATGATGCGCTCAAGGTCGCTCTCAAAGACCCCGAGTTCATTAAAAAGCAAGAAGGCTTGGGTGCAGTGGTAGTTACCGACAACCGCACCGATCCTGCAGAGCACAAGAAATATGTGACCGCTGAAATCGCCAAGTGGGCACCCGTGATCAAAGCCGCTGGCGTCTACGCTGACTAAGCTGACTAAGCTGGGTTTAACCTTTGCAGACAAAGCCGCTTTCGAGCGGCTTTTTTTGTTTTTTGCAAACCAACTGGCACCCCTGCTGCGCTAGAGATAACTACTAAGCGCTGCAAGACGCTAGAAGGGTATAACGGGGTGCATGCAACACCACTCTTACCCAACTAGCCGTCCAGTCACCCGGCGCTTCGCCGTCAATCGCCTCTCGCGCAGCGCGCTGCTGGTTTGCGCATTCGCTAGCGCCGCGCTGAGCGCCACCCACGCGTTGGCGCAAACCGCGTGGCCCAACAAGCCGGTGCGTATCATCGTGCCGTTTGCACCCGGCGGCACCACCGACATTTTGGCCCGCGCACTGGCCCCCGAGCTGTCCAAAGCGTTTGGCCAAAGTTTTGTAGTGGAAAACCGCGCTGGCGCTGGGGGCAATGTAGGCGCTGACGCGGTGGCCAAATCAGCCGCCGACGGCTACACCCTGCTCATGGGCACGGTAGGCACCCACGGGATTAACAAAGCGCTCTACCCTAACCTGCCCTACAACCCGGTGAAAGACTTTGCACCTATCACCCTGGTGGCAGGGGTGCCCAATGTGATGGTAATGAACGCGGGCTTGGCGCAAAAGCTGGGTATCAACAGCGTGGCCGATTTTGTGAGCTACGCCAAAGCCAACCCCGGCAAACTCAATATGGCGTCCAGCGGCAACGGCACGTCGATTCACTTAGCAGGCGAGTTGTTCAAAAGCATGAGTGGCACCTACATGGTTCACTTTCCGTACCGAGGCTCAGGCCCTGCAGTGCTAGACCTGGTGGGCGGCACCATGGACGTGATGTTTGACAACCTGCCCAGCGCCATGCCGCAGATCAAAGCAGGCAAGCTCAAAGCTCTGGCTGTGACCAGCAGCCAACGCTCGTCTGCACTGCCCGATGCACCGACGATAGAACAGGCCGGGGGCGCAACGCTCAAGGGCTACGAGGCCAGCAGCTGGTTTGGCCTGCTAGCACCGGCGGGCACACCGCCCGATATCGTCAACCGCATTCAACAAGAAGTCGCCAAATCGTTTGCCAAGCCCGAGATCAAAGACAAGCTGCTCGCTCAGGGTGCCATCCCCGGTGGCAGCGCGCCGGCAGAATTTGCCAAGCTGATTGATTCGGAAATAGCCAAATGGGCGCTGGTGGTGAAGACCTCGGGTGCGAAGATTGACTGAGCGGGTAGCCTTATTTGATTTGGCTATTTACCTGGTTTTTCAGGCATTTTTCCGACGTGGATATTAGATAGTTTGCTATTATTTTAGTAGTAACGGGTATTTAAACCGAAAACCACGAACCTACACACCCCAAGTCACCGAAGCATCCTCTTTAGCGCAGCGCTGCAGCATGTCGATAAATGGCACGGCGCGCTTTCGCAGGTTGATGGCGTCAAAGTTGGGAGCGGGAGCGCCTTGGGCTTTGGCCGCAGCGATAGCCGCTTGCTGGTCTGCCTCTTCGCGGGCCATGGCGGCCTGCAGTGCGGCAATGGCGCCAGCCATTTGCTCAGGCAAGATGATGCCCGTGGGCCCCGCGTCTTTGCCGATGGCCTGCAATACGCTGCGGCCATTGGCCTCGAGCATGATCACGTCACCTGCGGCTTGGGATTTAAATTTGTAAAGCATGCGTGCAGTGTAGGCTTAATTCACCGTTGGGGTATGAACGCTCAGCGAGGGGGTTTCACAGCCCCAGGGGCATACGGCTGGGTTGCCTCAAAGCCATTAAAGCTTGATGGGCGGGTGTCGCTAAAAGTGTCGTCCAGCAGGTGGTCGTGCGGGGCAGGCATGGTGGAGCGGCCTGCGCGCTCGGCTTCGTCGGCGCTCACGGGCATGAGTGCGGGCAGCGCGGGGGCGACAGCGCCTGATGCTGGCGTGGTGGCCGCGTAGAGGGCGCGGTTGACCAGATCACGCGCGTCTGCGCGCTTGCGCACTGCGTCAGCGCCCCAAGCTGAGGGCTCTGGCATATCGTCGTAGGGGCAGCCCGCCTCGGGCGCAGTGCGCCAGAGCACAGCACGCACCGCGCGGCCTACACTCACATCCAGCTCGCGAATACGCTTGATCACGGCCCGTTCAAAGGCAAAGCTGTGCGCTGCCAGATGCTCATCCCAGTGGTTCATCAGCACTTGCAGCTGAAAATAGGCTTTCTCATCATCGGCGATGGTCACCACCTCAAACGACAGCCAACGCGCTGGAATGCCGCAGGCCAGCGCCGTTTGCATCGCAGTGTGGTTGACCAGCTCGCGGGCGGCGCGCAGGTCGCCCCCTTGCAAGAGCACGGGCACAGGATGGGCATCCAGCTCATGGAAGCCCGTGCTGGGCGACGGCACGTCAGCTTGGTCATCTTTAAAAAATTGGGTAATCCAGCGCATAGTCCAGTTGCCTTTTTTGTGTCTTTTGTAAGGATTCGGTTGGAAACGATTGTAGACAAACCTAAGGGCAAATTGCCTAATTTATTCGTGAGTTAACTACGGGTTTTTATTTATATTGACCTATCAATTGTTTAGGCTTAAAGTAATTGTATGAATATTCTATGTATTGGTGGTGGCCCAGCAGGGCTGTACTTTGCGCTGCTCATGCAGCAACAGCAGCCGGGTGGGCGCATCGTGGTGGTGGAGCGCAACAAGCCGTTCGATACCTTTGGTTGGGGTGTCGTGCTGAGCGACCAAACGCTGGCCAACCTGCACACGGCCGACCCCATCACAGGCCAGCGCATTGGCGATGCGCTGAACCATTGGGACGATGTGGAGCTGTTTTTTAAAGACAAGTCGATCCGCTCCACGGGTCACGGCTTCTGCGGTATTGGGCGCAAGCACCTGCTCAATATTTTGCAAGAGCGCTGCCAGCAGCTGGGCGTGGAGCTGGTGTTTGAGGTGGATGTGGATGACGATCAGGCACTGGCTGCGCAATACGGTGCCGACATCGTGATAGCGGGCGATGGCCTGAACAGCCGCATTCGCACCCGATACGCCGCCACCTACGCGCCTGATGTGGATCTGCGCCAGTGCCGCTTTGTGTGGCTGGGCACCAAAAAGACGTTTGATGCGTTTACCTTTTGCTTTGAGCGCACCGAGCACGGCTGGTTTGCGGTGCATGCGTATAAATTTAACGAAGACACATCAACCTTTATTGTCGAAACACCTGAGCATGTGTGGCAGGCGCACGGCTTGGACGCGATGAGCCAGAGCGAAGCTACGGCGTTTTGCGAAAAACTTTTTGCCAAGTATTTAGACGGCCATGCGCTGATGACCAATGCGGCGCATCTGCGCGGCTCGGCCAACTGGATACGCTTTCCACGCGTGATGTGCAAGCGCTGGGTGCACCGCGAAGTCATCGGTCACAAGACCGTGCCGATTGTGCTGATGGGTGACGCGGCGCACACAGCGCATTTTTCGATTGGCTCGGGCACCAAGCTGGCGCTGGAAGACGCGATTGACTTGGCCAATGAGTTTAAACAGTTTGCATCATCAAAAACAGAGGTTTTCCGACGTGGAGATTCATTAGTTAGCTATCAATTTAATACTAACGAGATGGATACGGTGCTCAGCGCATATGAAGCGCGGCGCAGTGTAGAGGTGCTGAAAATTCAAAATGCGGCGCGCAATTCGACCGAGTGGTTTGAAAACGTAGAGCGCTACAGCAGCATGCAGGCCCAGCAGTTTTACTACAGCATGATGACGCGCAGCCAGCGCATTAGCCACGAGAACCTGCGTGTGCGCGACGCGACTTGGCTGCAAGGTTATGAAGCGTGGCTGGCGCAGTCTGAGCCGGCCTTAGAGCTGCAAGCCAAGCCCGCCAAAGCGCCGCGCGCTGTGCTGCCCATGCTCACGCCACTCACCGTGCGCGGCATCATGCTCAAAAACCGCATCATCGTCTCGCCCATGGCCACCTATAGCGCCGTGGACGGCGTGATGCAAGACTTTCACCTGGTGCACCTGGGCGCGCGGGCGCTGGGCGGCGCGGCGCTGGTGATGGTGGAGATGACGTCGCCCACGATGGACGGGCGCATCACACCCGGCTGCACCGTGCTGGAAAACGACACGCAGCAAGCCATGCTCGCACGCGTAGTGGCTTTTGCCCACAGCGCGAACGCCAAGCTGGGCTTGCAACTAGGCCACAGCGGCCCCAAAGGATCGACACAATTAGGCTGGGAAATCACGGATGAGCCACTGGTCTCGCCCAGCGGCCAGCCTACCGACACGCCCAACTGGCCATTGATTGCCGCCAGCGCCATAGCGTTTGGCGCACAAAACCAAACCCCGCGCGCCATGACCCGCTTGGACATGGACACGATCACCGCTGCATTCGTGGCCAGCGCGCAACGCGCCGCAACCGCTGGGGTGGACTGGCTAGAGCTGCACTGCGCGCACGGCTATTTGTTGTCGGGCTTTATCTGCCCGCTGACCAATATGCGCACCGACGAATATGGCGGCACGCTGGCCAACCGCTGCCGCTACCCGCTTGAAGTGTTCAGCGCCATCCGCGCTGTATGGCCGCAGGACAAACCGATGAGCGTGCGCATATCTGCGCACGACTGGGCGCCGGGCGGCAACACCGATGACGATGCAGTGCAGATCGCCCGGCTGTTCAAGGCCGCAGGCGCAGACTGTATCGACGTGTCGAGCGGCCAGACCACGCGCGCCGCCAAGCCGGTGTATGGCCGCATGTACCAAACGCCGTTTGCCGACCGCATCCGCAACGAGGTGGGCATTCGCACCATCGCTGTGGGCGCAATCAGCGAGGCGGACCACGCCAACAGCATTATTGCAGCAGGCCGCGCTGACCTGTGCGCCATCGCCCGCCCGCACCTGGCCGACCCTGCCTGGACGCTGCACGAAGCGGCCAAGCTGCTCAGCCGCGACGTGGTGTGGCCAAAGCCCTACGAGAGTGGCCGTGACCAGCTGTACCGTGAGATGGCGAAGAAATAGGTAGATTTTTAGGCATTTTTCCGACGTGGATATTAGATAGTTAGCTATTAAATTAATAGTAAATAGAATTTCAAGGAGAATGATTTTGGACATCGAAGCCCGCGCCCATGCCGACCACGCCACCGCGCTGCGGCTGTGGCTGCGCTTACTGACCTGCACGCAGCTGGTCGAGCGCGAGGTGCGCACGGCGCTGCGCGCGCAGTTTGACACCACCTTGCCGCGCTTTGATCTGATGGCGCAGCTAGAGCGCGCTCCAAGTGGCCTGAAAATGAACGAGCTATCGCGCCGCATGATGGTCACGGGTGGCAATGTCACTGGCATCACAGACCAGCTGGTGACCGAGGGCTTGGTGGAGCGGCTGGCTGTGCCAGGCGACCGCCGGGCTTTTTTAGTGCGGCTGACTGCTGCTGGCCGCGCCAGCTTTGCAGAGATGGCGCGCGCGCACGAGGGCTGGATCGTGCAAGCCTTTGGCGACCTGTCTGACAAAGACATGGCCACACTGCACAAGCTGCTAGGTCGCGTGAAAGACACCGCCAGCAGCACCGCGCTGGACACCTGGGCGCTTGCCGCCGCAGAATAACTGCACCATCTTGACGACACGACCATGAAGCACTACATCACCCCCACCAACCCCATGCGCGCCCAGTTTGCGCCGCGCGCTGCCTACGCAGCCACGCATTTTGCCTATGCGTACCAAGCCGGCGTAGCCACCCTCACGCTAAATCGCCCAGAGCGCAAAAACCCGCTCACCTTTGACAGCTACGCCGAGCTGCGCGATCTGTTTAACGCCATGCGCTACGCCACGGATGTCAAAGCCATCGTCATCACCGGGGCGGGCGGCAACTTTTGCAGCGGCGGCGATGTGCACGAAATCATCGGCCCGCTGACCACCATGGGCATGCCCGAGATGCTCGAATTCACGCGCATGACGGGCGATTTGGTCAAAGCCATCAAAACCTGTCCACAGCCCGTGATTGCCGCCATCGACGGCATTTGCGCGGGCGCGGGTGCAATGATTGCACTGGCCGCAGACCTGCGCCTGGGCACACCGCAGGCCAAGGTAGCCTATCTGTTCACCCGGGTGGGCTTGGCAGGCGCCGACATGGGCGCCTGCGCCCTGCTGCCGCGCCTGATTGGCCAAGGCCGGGCAGCAGAGCTATTGTTCACCGGCCGCGCGATGACGGCGCAAGAGGGTTTGGGCTGGGGGTTTTTCAACGCCTTGCATGAAAGCGCTGGCGTATTGGCGGCTGCGCAAACCATGGCGCAAGACTTGGCTGACGGCCCCAGCTTTGCCCACAGCATGACCAAGACCATGCTGCACCAAGAGTGGGCTATGACGATAGACCAGGCGATAGAGGCTGAGGCGCAGGCACAGGCTATTTGCATGCAGACAAACGACTTCAAGCGGGCGTATGAAGCGTTTGCAGCCAAACAGAAACCTATTTTTCAAGGAGACTGAGTGATGTCATCGCATGCAGCCTCTTCATCTGGCACATCTGCGCCTATTTCCGCCCACCGCGCCAGCACGGCGCATTTGTCGCTGCCGTTTTTTGACAGCGTGCACAGCGAAATAGGCAACTGCCTGGCCGACTGGCTGCCCCAGCAGCACATCGACGAGACAGACGACCGCGCAGCTTGCAAAGCCTGGGTCAAGCACCTGGGCGCACACCAGTGGCTGCGCTACTGCGTGCCGGCCGGGCCAGGCGGCGCGCACGGCGGCGCGCTAGAGCAGCTAGACTCGCGCGCACTGGTAGTTATGCGTGAAAACTTGGCTTTTCATTCTCCGCTGGCTGACTTTGCATTTGCCATGCAAGGCTTGGGCAGTGGCGCGATCACGCTGGCGGGGCCTGCGCAGCTGCAAGCCAAGTATCTGCCCGCTGTGGCGCGCGGCGACATGATTGCGGCGTTTGCGCTGTCCGAGCCAGACGCAGGCAGCGATGTATCTGCTATTACTACAATAGCAAACTATTCAATATCCACGTCGGAAAACTGCTTAAAAAGTTACCTAATATCAGGAACTAAGACATGGATCAGCAATGGCGGTATAGCGGACTTTTATGTGGTGTTTGCGAAGACGGGTATGACACCAGGCCTGCAAGGCGCGGGGGCAGAGCGCGGCACACGCAACTTAAGTGCCTTTGTGGTCGATGCACCTACGCCCGGTTTGGACGACAGCGAGCACATCCAGGTCATGGCGCCGCACCCGCTGGCGACACTCAAGTTCAGCAACTGCAGCGTGCCAGCTTCGCACCTGCTGGGCGAGGAAAACAGCGGTTTTAAGCTGGCCATGCAAACGCTGGACATCTTTCGCGCATCGGTGGCTGCCGCTGCGCTGGGCTTTGCGCGCCGCGCCTTGGCTGAGGCAGTGCACTACGCGCAAAACCGCCCTATGTTTGGCCACAGCTTGGCCGACTTTCAGCTCACGCAAGCCAAGCTGGGCGAGATGGTGGCGCTGATCGACGCAGGCGCGCTGCTCACCTATCGCGCCGCGTGGATGCGCGACGTCGCCCTGCCCGCAGGCACCGCCACGCGCGCCCAGTACACCGCAGCAGCGGCCGCTGCCAAAATGACTGCGACAGAAAACGCCAGCAAAGTGATCGACATGGCGGTGCAAATGCACGGCGGCATGGGCGTGAAAGTCGGCAGCCGGGTAGAGAGTCTGTACCGCGACATTCGGGCACTGCGCATTTACGAGGGCGCTACCGAAGTGCAGCAGTTGATACTGGGTAAATCAGTATTGGCAGGCACGGCATAACATATCACCATCAGTGCCAGTGCAACCCTAACAATACGATAACCACCCAAGGCCTCATGAAAACACTTTCATTGCCCTGCAGCCACGTTGACCGCTTTGTGCACGACCGCATGCCGCCTGCTGCGCAGCGGGCGAAGTTGCTTTTTGATGCACCCGAGCTGCAGATTGCCGCGCAGGCTAATGTGGTGGCGCAGTTGCTTGAGGCTGCAGTAACGACCAAAGGCTGGGCAGATCAGCCACTGCTGCGCTCGGCCAACCTCACCCTGAGCTACAGCGAAACTCTAGACCATGTCAACCGCATAGCGCAGGTGTTGACCGAAGACCTGCAGCTCGTGCCCGGCAACCGCGTGCTGCTGCGCGGTGGCAATTCGGTTGGCATGGCACTGGCTTGGTTGGCTGTCGTCAAAGCAGGCATGGTGGCAGTGACGACCATGCCGCTGCTGCGCGCCAAAGAGCTAGGCGAAATCATCGACAAAGCGCAACCTGGCGCGGCGCTATGCGACTACAGACTGCTGGGCGAGTTAGAGCTGGCCCAAGAAAACACAGCTGCATCCAAACTACAAACCACCGCGCACAACGTACTGCGCATCGTTACATTCAACCAACCGAGCAGTCCCCACGATCTGGCAGCAAGCGCTGCGCTAAAGTCTGGCCAGTTTGCAAGCTTCAATACCTACGCTGATGATGCCGCAATGTTGGCGTTTACATCAGGCACCACGGGCAAACCCAAAGCGGCCGTGCACACCCACCGCGACATTTTGGCAGCCTGTGAAACCTGGCCACGGCATGTGCTGCAAGCAAAGCCCAGTGACATCATCATCGGTTCGCCGCCATTGGCTTTTACATTTGGTTTGGGCGGCATGTTGATATTTCCTATGTGGGCGGGTTGCTCGGTGTACTTTCCTGATGCGCCCTACACACCTGAGAGCATGGTCGACACTATCCTTACTGTGGGCGCGACGGTTTGCTACACGGCACCCACCTTTTACCGGCAAATGGCCGCGTTTGCCCAAACCAGGGGCGTGCCCAGCCTGCGCATCAGCGTGAGTGCGGGCGAGGGTTTGGCAGATGCCACGCGCGTGCTGTGGCATACATCCACGGGTCTGCACATGCTCGACGGCATTGGGGCCACGGAGATGTTTCATATCTTCATCTCCTCTGCGGGCGCGCTGGCCGATGCCAAGCGCGGCTCGCTTGCCCACATGGGTCTGCCGGGCACCCCTATTGGCAAAGTGGTGCCTGGCTACGAGGCTAAAGTGGTGGGCGACGACGGCCGTGAGCTGCCGCGCGGCACCGTAGGCAAGCTGGCTGTGATTGGGCCCACAAGCTGCAAATATTTAGACGATGTCCGTCAGAGCAACTATGTCAAAGATGGTTGGAACTACCCAGGCGACGCATTTTTGCAGGACGATGATGGCTACTTTTTTTACCAAGCACGCGCTGACGACATGATCGTGAGCGCTGGCTACAACATCGGTGGCCCCGAAGTAGAAGACTGCTTACTCAAGCACAGCGCAGTGGCTGAGTGTGGCGTGATTGGCCAGACTGACGCAGAGCGGGGCATGATCGTGAAAGCCTTTTGCGTGCTGCACTCTGGCTACACAGGCGATGCTGCAATGGTCAAAGCACTACAAGATCATGTGAAGACGCACCTCGCGCCATATAAATACCCACGAGAAATCGTTTTTTTAAGCTCATTACCGCGCACCGAAACGGGCAAACTGCAGCGCTTTAAGCTGCGCCAATTGGCACCATAGGTTTGAGATTTTCCAGCACAACTATTTACTAAGCACTCACTATGATGCAACGACTCCAACCACCCAACTGGGCAGAACCCAAGGGCTACGCCAACGGCATCGCTGTGCGCGGCACCATGATTTATGTAGGTGGCCAAATTGGCTGGAACGCCCAGCAGCAGTTCGAAACAGACGACTTTATCGCCCAATGCGCGCAAACCTTGCGCAATGTTGTGAGCGTTTTGCAGCAAGCGCACGCTGGACCTGAACACATGGTGCGCATGACATGGTATGTGACTGACCGCCATGAATACAACAGCCGCCTCAAAGAGCTCGGTGCGGTGTACCGTGAGGTGGTGGGTAAAAACTACCCCGCAATGACCTGCGTGCAAGTCTCTGGCTTGATGGAAGCGCGGGCTAAGGTAGAAATCGAAGTCACTGCTGCCCTGCCTGACTGACTTGGATATTTTGACTGAAATTAAATCAAACTAAAAAGGCTCTGAGAGCAGTCTGCAGAGCCTTTTAAATCCTGCTTGTGGGGCAGGCTCGCGCAGTGGGCGATTGCTTATCTATTACTTAGCAACACCAGTGACTTCAATCGTCACACGGCGATCTGGCTGCAAACAAGAGATCAGCTGTGCATGTGGCAAACTGTTCTTGCAAGAAGTGGTGACTGGCTCGGACTCACCGCGGCCAACAGAGTCCGCCTTAGCAGCCTTAATGCCCATCGATTCGAGCAAGCTCTGCACGGTAGCAGCGCGGCGGGCCGACAATGGTGCGTTGTAATTGCTTGAGCCCAAGCGGTCTGTGTGCCCTGTGACGCTGAGTACGGCTATCGACTGGTACGATTTGAGACGCTGCGCAATGGTATTTAAGCGTTGCATGCCGCCTGGCAGCATTTCGTCGCGGCCAGACTTATCAAACTTGAACAGGGTGTCAGCCAGAAGCACATAGGTTTCTTTGCTGAGTGCTGCTGTAGCGGCAGCCACAGGTGCAGCAGCAGCTGGCGCTGGTGCAGCACGGGCCACCACCGGAGCGGCGCAAGCTGCCGCCTCTTGGGTAGCGCGGCGAATACCATCTTCAGCCATCATCACATGCGGGGTGGCAGCACGCCAGCCAGTTTGCTCTTCAGCATGGCCTGCGCGCACGAGGCGCACTTCAGCGCAAGCGACGGTGCGTGCATTGCAGGCGAGTGTGGTGGCGTTGTTTTTGTATTTGCCTAATTCGAGCCAGAGATCATCGCGCAGGCGCGTGCTGCGGGCAATCAGCGGCGTTTCAAAACCAGCGCGGGCGGTTTTGTCGGCTTCTAGCGTTTGAATAATTTTCTGAGATTCGGTGAGCGATTCTTCGATATAGCCAGTGCGATCATTCTCGTGATACTGCGTCTTGGCAGAGTCTAGCCAGCACTGAGCTTTGGCCAACGGGTAATTGTTCTGTAGTACGCCCGATTCATTCAACTTGCGCAGACGCTGCTGCAAAGCGTCGATGGTTTTGCGGTCAGCGAGCACCTTGTCATCGGTGATGCGCTGCTCCTGCACGGCCAAGCCAGTACTTTGCGATGCAGGGCCGGGCGCTTCATTTTTGATAGCGGTCTGCGCACACCCCATAACAGCTAGTGATGTAAAAAGGCATAAAAATAACGGTTTCATGGCAAGCCTCTTAAACGGTTGGCTGCGAAATTGCGGGATCATTTCGGATTCACAGAATTGGCAGGCGCAGCGCCTGTGCCGATGGCGGGTGAGCCTTGGGGGTTGACGGTGCGGTTGACGCGGGTATCTGAACCTTTGAACAGGTCTTCGTCAAACTTGTAGCGCACATTGAGCACCCAACCCCGGTTGGTGTAATCGCTGCCGGTCAAATCGTCGTCGCGGAAGCCGCGCCAGTTGTAGCCCAAGCCGACAATGAGGTTGTCCATCACTGTGTAGCCCACTTCAACGCCGTAGGCATATTGGCGCGCACCGCCTTTGCCCACCAGCAGCGTGGTAATCGCGCCGACGCTCCAGCGGTTGGTCACGTCATAGGTGATGCGGCCACCAATCAAGGAGGCATCGTACGAATCGTTCACCGTACCAAGCAGCAATTCGTTCACACGCTTGTAGGCAAAACGACCGGTCACCCACCAAGGTCGCGAAGGATGGTAGTTCGCACGCAAGCTGATGATTTGCGTGTCGCTGTCTTTGTCAAGCGACTTGTCAGACTTTTGTTCAAACAGGCCGAGTGCATCAAACTTGTTGTTGTCCACCGGGCGGAGGGCGAAGCCGACTTGGAAACGATTTTGGCGTGTATCAGCCGTGCCGTTTTTTGGATCGATGCGGTTGTAATACTCACGCGCGAGCAAGGTCCAATCGCGATCCAGTTTGCGGGCAACGCTAGCCGTGAAAAGCCAATTGGTGTTGTCTCTGTCGCCGCGCCATTGAATGCGGCTCGAACCCTTCCACAGGGGGTTGGCAGTGTATTCAGCGCCAAGGCTCAAGGCGGTCGAGTTGCCGCTTGTGCTGTTGATACGCTCAATACTGGTTTGCAGGCGCAGGCCTTCGGCCACATTCCAACCATTGCGCAGCCCAATCGCGTTTTGGATGGTTTTGCCCGAAGCGCTGTCATTTAGGCGGTATTCGCTGAAGAGCGAGCCGTCTTGCATGTATTGCGTATCCACACCCAGCGCGAAGGCGCGTGAGAGCGGGCCGATACCTAGGCCGTAGTTAGCGCTGTAGGTGTGGGCATATTCATAGC
>JANPDG010000106.1:0-14020 GCA_031431335.1 Polaromonas sp.
TTTGCCATTGGGCGTGGGTTGCAGGGAACACGCCGTCTTTGCCCACCCAGTGTGAGCGCTTTTTGGCAGCTGGCGGGTTAATGACGCCGGCAATATGGCCTGATGCCCCCGTGACGAAGCGTTTCTTGCCGGGCAGGACTTGTGTAGTGGCATATGCGCCGCCAATCGGCACGATGTGGTCTTCGCGGCTACCGTACAGGTAGACGGGCGTGTCGACTTTGCGCAGGTCGAGCTTTTCGCCGCAGACGGTCACTTTGTTGGGCTTGATTAAATTATTCTCTAAGTAAGTGTTGCGCAGGTACCAGGTGTACATGGGGCCGGGCAAGTTGGTGCTGTCACTGTTCCAGTAGAGCAAGTCAAACGGCGGTGGGGTTTCGCCTTTTAGGTAGTTGCCCACCACGTAATTCCACACCAGCTCGTTGGGGCGCAAAAAACTAAAAGTGCTGGCCAGCTCTTGGCCTTTGAGCAGGCCGCCTTGGGCCAGTTGTGATTCGCGGTACTGGACAAACTGCTCGTCAATAAAAATATCCAAAATACCTGTGTCGCTAAAGTCTAAAAGCGTAGTCAACAATGTGGCCGAGGCCACAGGTTTTTGACCTCTTGCAGCCAACACACCCAGCGCACTCGACAAAATCGTGCCGCCTACACAAAAGCCCAAAGCGTTGATCTGCTTGGCGCCTGCAATAGCGGCGCAGCTGCTGATCGCCTTGATCGCGCCGTGCTCGATGTAGTCGTCCCAAGTGGCGTTTTGCACCGACTCGTCGGCGTTGCGCCAGCTCACGACAAAAGTGCGGTGGCCTTGCGCGACCAAATGGCGCACCAGCGAATTGGCGGGCTGCAAATCAAGAATGTAGTATTTGTTGATACACGGAGGCACCACAAGGTAGGGCTTTTCAAACACCTTGGCGGTGAGCGGCTTGTACTCGATCAGCTGAAAAATATCGTTTTCAAACACCACCGCGCCCTCGGTGGTGGCCACGTTGCGGCCAATCTCAAACTGGCTCTCGTCGGTCATCGACATATGGCCTTGCTTGATATCGGCCAGCATGTTTTGAATGCCTTTGCCAATACTTGCCCCTTGGCTGTCGATGGCTTTTTGCACGGCATCGGCGTTGAGCGCTAAAAAGTTCGATGGTGCGCTGGCAGCTAACCACTGCTCTACAGCAAAGCGCACTTTGGCTTTGACTTTAGCATCGCCCTGCACGGCTTCGGCCATTTGCATCAGGGTGCGGGCGTTGAGCAGGTATTGCTGCGCAGAAAAGCTGGCAGTGGGGCTTTGCGCCCAAGCGAGCGAGGCAAAACGCCTGTCGCCCAAAATCGGGGCTGATGTGGGCTGCCCTTGCGTGCTTTGTGCGCCTTGCGCCCACAGGCTTTGGGCTTCTTTGAGGTAGTTTTGCTGCAGCTCTTGCAGAACTGCAGGGTCAAAGCTGAACTGTTGGGACAAGTTGGCCCAAGGTGATTCAAAATGCATGTTGTCTCCGGATGGCGTGTCTGTGCACGCTGCTGGCATGTTTAGGGAATACCCTGAGTATCCTAGATTTCATGTTGCAATGCAACATTTATTTTGGCTTAAGCTCATTAACTGTACTCTGCTGCGAAACCAGTCAATATTCATTCCCATATTAGTCCAATTTTTTACCCACTATGTACCTCGTCGCAATAGGCTGGATATATGTTGCTCTGATGATGGCCATCGCCGAGGCCACCAATACCAATGGCACCGTGCTCGGAGCCGTATTCACCTTCATTTTTTATGGTTTGGTTCCCGTGGGCATTGTGGTCTACCTGATGCAAGGCCCTGCCCGCAACCGCGCACGCAAGGCGCGTGAGCGCGCGGAGTGGGTGGCGCAGCAAAACGCCATGGCCGAGCCCGATGCGCCGCAGCAAGGCGATAGCCCCTTAGCTGCCCAACCAGATACAAGCAGCCATGCGCCCGGTACTGCCGAGCCGAGCAGCGTCGCGCCGATGCGAAAAGAACTCTGACGCATTGCCCACCGTGCACCACGGCGACGAGCCATCGTTGCCATAAATGTGCGCAAAACCCAAAGCACGTAAGCGGTCGCGCGCCAGTGCACTCAAGTTGGCCAAATACTTCTGGGGCTGGCCTGCTTGCGCAGTCAGCGGCTCAAAGTGCCGCGCCGCGCCCGCTTGCCCCGCTATAAACGCCGCGCGCACCTCTGCGCCTACCTCAAAATGCTGCGGCCCAATGCAGGGGCCAAGCCACACGAGAATGTCATTTGACATATTATTCACTATATTTTTAATAGCATACTTATCAATATCCACGTCGGAAAACTGCCTAAAAATATGACTAACTTGCTCCAGCACACCATGGCTTATGCCGCCCTCTACATCGCCCAGCAAGCCACGCCACCCCGCGTGCGCAGCTGCCACAAAGCTGCCCGCACGGTCCGTCAACAGCACCGGCAAACAGTCCGCTACCATGATGGTGCAGGCCACGCCTTGCGCTTGGGTGGCGCAGGCGTCAGCCACCGTGCCGTCTTGCGTCTGCAGGCTCAGCAGCGCCGTCTCCCAGCCATGCACCTGCTTTAAAAAGACAGGCTGTGCACCGATGGTTTGGCGCAGTAGCGCTCTGTTGGCCGCCACATCTGCCGCATTGTCGTTCACATGGTCGCCTAGGTTCAGGCTGTCAAACGGTGCTACTGATGCGCCCCCTGCGCGGGTGGTGAACGCAGCGTGCACATGGGCGGGCGCAGGCCAGTCGGGCTTTATCAACACCATCGTCATTACACACTCTCCAGCACACGGCTTTTGCATTAGGTCACCAAGGTGCAGACACTTTACCCGATACTCTGCTAGGATGATTTTCATCTTTATTTAAATGGCAGGCGCAACATGAAAACGACTGAAACAGACTACCTCGTGATTGGCAGCGGCGCTGCAGGCTTGGCCTTTGTCGACACACTGGTGCAAGAGACCAGCGCGCACATCACTATCGTAGACCGCCACGCCAAACCCGGCGGCCACTGGAACGACGCCTACCCCTTTGTTGCCCTGCACCAACCCTCGGCGTTTTACGGCGTGAACTCGCTTGAGCTGGGCGTCAACCACAAAGACACCTTTGGCGTGAACGAGGGCTTGTACGAGCTGGCCTCCGGCGCGGAGGTGAGCGGCTATTTTGACAAAGTGATGCACCAAAAACTGCTGCCCACAGGCCGTGTGAGCTACCACCCCATGTGCAACTATGTGGGCGATGGCAAGTTTGTGTCGCTGCTCTCGGGCGAGGAGACGCATGTCACTGTGCGCAAAAAACTGGTGGATGCCAATTATTTTGGCCCCAGCGTGCCGTCAACGCACACCCCCAAGTTCAGCGTGGCAGATGGCGTGCGCATGGTCACGCCCACTGGCCTGGCCCAGCTGTGGCAAAAACCCGAAGATCTCGGCGGGCAGCGGCCCGCCCACTACGCCATCCTCGGTGCGGGTAAAACAGCCATGGACGTAGGCATTTGGCTGCTAGGCTGCGGCGCTGCCCCGGAATCCATCAGCTGGGTGATGCCGCGCGACTCATGGCTGGTGAACCGCCAAACCACGCAGCCGGGCTTAGAATTTTTTAACCATTCCATCGGCGGCCAAGCCGCGCAAATGCAGGCCATGGCCGAGGCGACTGATTTTGACGATATGTTTTTGCGCCTAGAAGCCAGCAACCAAATGCTGCGCATCTACCCAGACCACAAGCCGACCATGTTTCACTACGCCACGATATCGAAAGGCGAAGTAGCGCAGTTGCAGCGCATCAAAAATGTGATTCGCATGGGCCGTGTGCAGGCCATTGAGCCATGTGCCTTGGTGTTAGCCCAAGGCCGCCAAGCGATGGACGCCCACACTTTGTACATCGACTGCACCGCATCAGCAGTAGAGCAGCGCCCGATGTTGCCGATTTTTCAAGACAACAAAATTGTGCTGCAGCTCGTGCGCGCGCCCTTGCCTACTTTTAGTGCCGCCGTGATAGCGTATGTCGAGGCGCACTACGAGAGCGATGCGCAAAAGAATAAGCTGTGCGGCAATGTGCCGTTCCCAGAAGGTATCTCAGGCTATGCCCGTGCAAGCATGGCCAATATGATGAACCACATGCAGTGGGCGCAAGACAAAGCCCTGCGCACCTGGATGCGCGAGACCCGCCTAGACGGCTTTGGCAAACTACTGGCCAGCATAGACCCCAATGACCTTGAGAAAATGGCAGTCTTGGGCAGTATGCGCAATTACGCTATGGCGGCAGCGGCCAATGTACCCAACATGTTAGCCGCAGCAAAAGCAGCAGGCTAAATACTGATCACTTTTGCTGGCAAAGGCAGCGAAAGTGATTGACCTAGTCTATTCAAAATCTGGGCAGCTTTTAGGCTGCGCTGCGTCAAACGCAGGCAGCTGCATGCACGCATCTAGCACGGCCATGGTGCGCGGCAGGCCAGACAAGTCGCAGTTAAAACGCTGCGCGTTAAAAATTTGCGGCACCAAGCAGCAGTCGGCCAAAGTGGGCGTGTCGCCGTAGCAATATGTGCCACCAGGGGACTGCGCTAATTGCTTTTCAAAGCTGTCCAAACCTTGGCGCACCCAATGTTGGTACCAGGTGTTTTTAGTGTCTTCGTCTAACTTGAGTGGGCCAGTCAAATATTTCAGCACGCGCAGGTTGTTGAGCGGGTGAATCTCACACGCAATGCTTTGGGCTAGCGCGCGCACGCGGTGGCGGCCTGTTGCATCAGCAGGCAGCAGCGCGGGCGTGGGGTGCGTTTCGTCAAGGTATTCGATGATGGCCATCGACTGGCTGAGCTTGAGGGTGCCGGTATCTAGCAGGGGCACCAAGCCGTCGGCAGCCAGGGCAGCGTATTCGGGCTTTTTGTGTTCGCCTTTGGCCAGGTGTACGCTGATGTATTCAAAAGCAATGCCTTTGAGGTTAAGCGCAATGCGCACACGAAATGAAGCTGAAGATCGGCAAAAATTGTAGAGTTTCATAGGGATAAGGATAACCCGATTGTCCTGCGCGCCGCTGACAAGGTACATTCACAGCGTGAAGCAAGAACTCAACGACCTGTTAACTCGCATCGGCCCCGGCACTGGCTGCGGCGTGCTGATGCGCCAGTATTGGCAACCGATTGCGTTGGCGGACGAATTTAACCCCGCGCTCGATGCCCGCATGGCCCAGCGCCCAATCAAGGCTGTGCGCGCACTAGGGCAAGATTTTGTGCTGTTCCAAAACGCTCCATCGGCAGACGGCAGCGTAACTTATGGCCTGCTTGACCGCGACTGTCCCCACAGAGGCGCAGACCTGAGCTTTGCACGCTACGAGATGACTGTGGACAACGCAGGCCAGCAGCACACCGGCATTCGCTGCCCCTTTCACGGCTGGAAATTTGACTCAAGCGGCCAGTGCCTAGAGACGCCTGCTGAGCCCGAGGGCAGCCAGCTCTGCACCCGCATCCAGCAGCGCAGCTACCCCGTGACAGAAAAGTCAGGCGTGCTGTTTGCCTGGCTAGGAGATGACGAAGGCGGCGAAAAACTGCCCCCGCCCTTCCCCGCTTTCGACTGCTTCAATGCGCCCGCCACCCACACATTTGCCTTCAAAGGGCTGTGGCAGGCCAACTGGCTACAAGCTTTTGAAGTGGGCATCGACCCGGCGCACCCGTCATTTTTGCACCGCTTTTTTAATGACGCAGGTTTAGATGAAGTCGGCGACAACGCGGGCGGCAAGCAGTTTCGCAGTGCCAGCGCGGGCGAAGTGGACGGCGAAATTGGTGGGCAGAAGTGGCCCATGACGCGCGTGATGCGCGAGCTGCATCGGCCTGATATTCGGTTTGAACCCACACCGTCTGGCATGCGGCTGACTGCGCTGCGCCCATTAAGCGACACCACCATGCACGTGCGCGTAACCAACGCGATCTTTCCACACACTTTTGTGATTCCACTGTCAGAGACCATGACGATTACGCAAATGCATCTGCCTGTGGACGACACGCACACCTATTGGTTCAGCATGTTCACCAGCTTTGATGGCCCGGTGGATAAAGATGCCATGCGCTCGCAGCGCCTACAGTACACCAGTCTGCCCGACTACACGCCCAAAGCAGGCCGCGCCAACGCATGGGGGTTTAACGCCGCTGAGCAGCAAACCAGCACCTATCTGGGCATGGGCGAGGACGACATCAACGTGCACGACCAATGGGCTGTTGAGAGCATGGGCGCCATACAAGACCGCACCCGAGAACACTTGGGCACCAGCGACAAAGTCATCATGGCCAACCGCCGCGTGCTGCAAAAGGCCATTGAGGCCGTGGCCGCTGGCGGCAGCGCACCATGTGCCGCCGATCCCACTCAGGCCGCGCTCATGACCGGGCCAGACACCATTGATGGGTTTGCATCCGCAGCCAGTTGGCAAGACTGGTGGCAGGCCCAGGCCCAGGCCAAGCGCGCTAACGCGCCTTGGACAGCAAAATAAATACACACACTCATCTATGAATATCGAAGACACCTTAAAGCGCATGGCCGCATCAGACATCAAACAAGTGCGCATCGCTTGGTGCGACCTGCACGGCGAGCTGCGCAGCAAAACACTCATGCCGCTGGCAGTAGAAGACGCGCTGAGAAACGGCATTGGCATGGTGGGCACACTGGCGCTCAAAGACAGCTCAGATCGCACCGCGTTCAAAGTGTTTGAAGCGGGCGGCATGCAAGGACTGGGCGATGGGCTCAATCATTTCTCCAACGCCGCCAATATGGTGCTGCGCCCCAACCTGACCAGCTACCAAGAGCTGCCTTGGGCACCGGGCACAGCGTGGCTGCAAGGCCAGCTGTACTACGCCAATGGCCTGCCCGTAGAGATCGACACCCGCCATGTGCTGCAGCGCGCGCTCGAAGCCTTAGAGGCCCAAGGCTTGGGCCTGCGCTGCGGGCTGGAGGTGGAGTTTCATATCTACAAAATCGAGAGCACCCGCCCGCAGACCGACCCCGAGCTGGCCAGCTGGCCCGGCCTGCCGCCTGCGGTGTCGATGCTGCACCCCGGCTACCGTCTGCTGTCTGAGCAGTACACCGACATGGCCGACGAGCCGCTGCGCATTGTGCAGGGTACGGCGCAGGCACTGGGCTTGTTGCTCACGTCGCTTGAGGTGGAGTTTGGCCCATCGCAGTTTGAGGCGGTGTTTCAGGCCACTGATGCGCTGACCGCTGCCGACAACATGGTGCTGTTTAAAAGCGCGGTACGCCAAGCCCTACGCCGCGCCGGCTACCACGCTACGTTCATGTGCCGCCCGCCGTTTCCGCACATCATGAGCAGCGGCTGGCATTTGCACCAGTCGTTGGTCAAACTAGACGACGCCAGCAACGCACTGGCCCTGCCCACGCCGCCCGAGGCCAGCGAAGACTGGTACAAGCGCGCCATGTCGCCGCTGCAGGCGCTGCTGCCCGTGGCCAGGCCACTGCAAGCGAGCAGCTACCTCAGCCCCACAGGCTGCCACTACTTGGCGGGCCTGCTAGCGCACGCGCGCGGTGCTACGCCGCTGACCAACCCCAGCATCAACGCCTACGCCCGCTTTGCGCCCAACGCGTTGGCGCCGCAGTCCGTTGTGTGGGGCCACGACAACCGGGGCGCCATGCTGCGCGTCATTGCGCCGCGCGATCAGCAAGAGGCCACCCGCATCGAAAACCGTGTGGGCGAACCGATGGCCAACCCCTATCTGTACATCGCCTCGCAAATCTACGCCGGCCTGGACGGCATAACCCGCAAACTCCAACCCGCCGCCGCCAGCCCATTGCCCTACAGCGCTGCAGCAGACCAACTGCCCACCAGCCTGGGCCAAGCGCTGGATGCGCTGCAAGCCGACAGCGTGTTGTGCAACGCTTTGGGCAGCGGTTTTGTCAGTTATTTCAACCAAGTCTGCCGCCAATCCATTGCACGCTACGAGGCTGCAGACGACGCACTGGACTGGCAGCGCCGCGAAGTGTTTGCGCGGTTTTAAACCGCACCTCATCTTCAGTCAGCCATTTGCACTGTGAATTCATGAGCATCACCATCTATTTCAGCTTGCACACAGACGCCAGCGCTGGCAATAACTCTGCCGCACCGCAGAGTTTTACAGCCAAGCCAGGCCAGTCGCTCATGCAAGCGGCCACGCGCGCGGGTGTCGAGGCCATTGCAGCCGACTGCGGCGGCAGCCTCACCTGCGCCACATGCCATGTCTACGTCAGCCCCGAGTGGCTAGCGCGCCTGCCGGTGCCCAGTGCAGACGAACTGTCCATGCTGGAGATGACAGCGTCCCCCAGGCAAGCCAACAGCCGCTTAAGCTGCCAGCTTATAGCCACAAATACTATGGACGGCATGGCGATCGCGCTGCCTTTGACGCAGTATTGAATTTTAGTAAAAGGGTTGACGTGAAGGCATCTCTCAACCTGCAACTGGCCAAATGCCCTGGCCATCGGTAATGTAAGTGCGGCTTACAGGTGTCGCCTGCATCTCGTGACCGCCTGTGAATTCGCCGAACGAGGGCAGCAATGTCATGGTATCCGTAATGTGAAAGCATGGCAACCGAAGGCGCTGGCGGCCCAAGCCTTGGAGCTGAAACACCGGGTGGACGTGGCCCGCAATCACATGGTGTGTGGCGTGCACTGCGGGGGTGTGCCGCAATGCAAATGGCCCTGCCAGATAAGGCTCGTTGACTACCTCAATGGCCAGTGTGACTGGCGGGTCACCGGCTCGCAGGTCGTGGTTGCCACGCACCAGCTTGCAAGCCAGCGCTGCGTGGCGATGACGCCATTCGTGCAATGCCGCCAACGTGGCGGGTGCATGAGATTTAGGTGCATGCAAGAAGTCACCCAGGAAGATCAATTGAGCTACAGAATAACTTGCCAGCAACGCATCAAGCCGCAGCAGATTGGCCGCCGTGGTGCCATGCGGCACGGGCTGCCCCAGCGCGCGATAGGCGGCAGCTTTGCCAAAATGGATATCTGCAATAAAGAGCATTTTCTGTTCTGGCCAGTACAGCGCCTTGTCTGCAAGTAGCAGCACGTCGCAGCCTGCAATGTGGACTGCAATATCGCCCCTCATCGCGTGCGGCCAGGCGCGTTGGCTGCCTTCTCCAAATCTGCCACCATGCGCGCAATGCGGTCTGCCAGCTTTTCTGATGTGATGCTCTCACGCAGGCGCTCGACCACGAGCGGAAAAGCAAATGGCGTGGCGCGTTCAACCGCTTGCCAGCGCAGCACCTTGGTTTGCAGTTGTTCAAGCGTAATTTGAAGACGATCTACATCCAGCTCATCGCGCAGCACCTCCTGCTGCGACTGGGTCAGCAGCAGGTTGCCTGCGTCATATTTGCGAAACACTTCAAAAAACAGGCTGGATGACGCCTGCAGCTGCTTAGCGCTTTTAGAAGCACCAGGAAATCCGTTAAACACCAGCCCTGAGACGCGCGCAATCTCACGAAACCGGCGCTGCGCCAGCTCGCTGGCGTTTAAGCTGGCGATCACATCAGGCAGTAAATCTTGGGCGCTGAAGATGTGGGCGCCAAAAGCCTGCGCCCAGTCGATTTCAACCGCTGACAGCATCTCAAATCCATAGTCATTGACCGCGATGGAAAAAGTGCTGGACTGATCACGGGCGATACGCCACGCCAGCAAACTGGCCAAGCCCAGATGCACATTGCGCCCCGCAAAAGGGTAGAGAAACAGGTGCCACCCACCGCGCGAATGCAACGTTTCAGCCAGCAAGCTGTCCGCCGCAGGCAAAGCAGACCAACGGGCTTGAACATCAAGCAAGGGTTTTAACAACTTCATCTCAGGCCCCGCAAACTGCCCCAGCGAAGCCTGGCCCAAACGCGCCACCATGGCACTGGACAACTCATTGGACAGCGACATGCGGCCACCGCTCCAGCGCGGTACCGCTGGTTTATTTCCCTTGCCAGGGCGCACATAAGCCGTCATATCGTGCACGCGAACCAACTCCAGCAGTCGGCCCGCGAACAGCATATGGTCACCCGGTTTTAGTCGGGCGATAAAGCTCTCTTCCACCGTACCCAGCGACTTGCCGCCGCCTGCCTTGCTGAAATACTTCACGGCGATGCTGGCATCGCTGACTATGGTGCCGATACTCATGCGGTGACGCCGGGCCATCTGTGCATCGGGCACACGCCATACACCTTGCTCGTCGGGAATGGCGCGGCGGTAATCAGGGTAGGCATCCAACGAGCTGCCCCCGTTTTTCACAAATGCCAGCGCCCACAGCCACTCTTGCTGGGTTAAATCTTGGTAGGCAAAGGTGGTTTTAACCTCGGCTTGCAGCGCGTCTGCAGTAAAGCCGCCGCCCAGCGCCACCGTGACAAGATGCTGCACCAGCACGTCCAGCGGCTTGTGGGGCGACAGGCGCGGCTCGATGGCGCGCGCAAGTACTGCATCTTGCGCCGCGATGGACTCGAGCAACTCCAAGCTGTTGGTGGGCACCAGTGTCAGGCGCGAAGGCCGCCCGGGCGCATGGCCCGAGCGGCCCGCACGCTGCATGAGGCGTGCAACGCCCTTGGGCGAGCCAATTTGCAGTACCCTCTCTACGGGCAAAAAATCCACACCCAAATCCAGACTCGATGTGCACACCACGCACTTGAGTCGCCCGTCTTTGAGCGCCAGCTCGACCCATTCGCGCACCTTGCGGTCCAGCGAGCCGTGGTGCAGCGCCATCAGCCCAGCCCAATCGGGCTTGGCCTCAAGCAGGGCTTGGAACCACAGCTCTGACTGGGATCGGGTGTTGGTAAAAATCAATGACGTAGTGCAACTTTCAATCTCTGCGACGACTTGTGGCAACATGCGTAAACCTAGATGGCCCGCCCAAGGAAAGCGCTCCAAACTGGCAGGTAGCAATGTATCTACGTTCAGCTCCTTGGCTTGTTTGCCTTGCACCATCACGCTGTCACCTGACGGAATCAGCACCTGCAGCGCATACGGCAAGTTACCCAAAGTGGCCGACAAACCCCACGTAATCAGCGCAGGCTGAAACTGCCGCAGCCGCGCCAACGCCAGTTGCAGCTGAACACCGCGCTTGCTGCCGATGAGCTCATGCCATTCATCCACCACGACCATCCGCAGGCCGTCAAAAAGCTGCCTTGCGTCAGGCTGGCTAAGCAGCAGCGTGAGGCTCTCGGGCGTAGTAATTAGCGCCGTGGGCAAGCGGCGTGTTTGGCGCGCGCGCTCGGCGCTGGACGTGTCACCACTGCGCACACCCACGCTCCACGACAGATTCATGTCAACCAGCGGCGCGTTGAGCGCACGCTCAGTGTCGGCGGCCAGTGCGCGCATCGGCGTAATCCAAAGCACGGTCAGCGGCGGCGCGAGTGGTGCGCGTTTTTTCGCCGCTGCATTGGGCGTTGGCGTAGATGCCTTGGCCGGCACAGCAAAGCGATTTAGCGCAGCCAGCCATACCGCATAGGTTTTGCCAGACCCGGTGGTGGCATGCAGCAACCCCGACTTGCCTAGCCCTACAGAGCGCCACACCTCGCTTTGAAACGCGAACGCCTTCCAACCGCGCTGCTTGAACCAGCCGTCGGCCAACGTGGCAGCTCCGCGCGCAGACTTGGCGCTGACCGGAGGGGCTGAGGTTGGGGCAAGTAGCATCAACAGACAAGCTCCGCGCGGCTAGAGTGCGGCAACAGTGCGCGCAAGGATTCCAGCGTGTCGGCCTCATTCAAAGGCTTGTCAGTGCGCCAGCGCAACATACGCGGAAAGCGCACTGCAATACCGCTTTTGTGGCGCGGGCTCAGCGAGATACCCTCAAAGCCCAACTCGAACACCAGTGTGGGCGTAACGCTGCGCACAGGCCCGAATTTTTCAATCGTGGTCTTGCGCACGATGGCATCGACTTGGCGCATCTCTGCGTCTGTGAGGCCAGAGTAGGCTTTGGCAAACGGCACCAAGCGCCGATCGGCCGCTCCTTCGGGGCCATCCCACACGGCGAAGGTAAAGTCGGTGTACAGGCCAGCGCGCCGCCCATGTCCAGCTTGGGCGTAAATCAAAACGGCGTCCACCGTGTAGGGGTCTATCTTCCATTTCCACCAAACGCCTACGTCCTTGGTGCGGCCCACGCCATATTGGGCAGCCGCATTTTTCAGCATCAAGCCTTCTACGCCAAGCCCGCGCGCTTGCAAGCGTTGCTGTGCAAAGTCTGCCCAAGTAGCACCATGCAAAACTTCAGAAATCAGCAATGGCGACTGGGCGGCTTTGCCCGCCAGATTAACAGATTTAACAAGGCCAACAAGGTTCACCAGCTTCTCGCGCCGCGCAGTCTGCGGCTGCTGGCGAATGTCAGCGCCCTGCCACTCCAGCAGGTCGTAGGCCAGCATCGCCACCGGTATTTGGGTTAGCAGCTTGGCACCCAGGGTTTTGCGGCCAATGCGCTGCTGCAACAGAGCAAAGGGCTGCACGCGAGCGTCTTTGTACACCACAATTTCGCCATCCAGCACCGTGCCATCAGGCAGGTAGGCGGCCAAAGCGGCAAGCTCTGGAAAACGCTCGGTCACCAGCTCCTCGCCGCGAGACCAGATCCAGATCTGTCCTTCGCGCTTGACCAGTTGCGCGCGGATGCCGTCCCACTTCCACTCCATTTGCCACAAAGACGGTGACCCAAGCTGCACGTCAAACTCTGCGCTGTCCGTTTGCAGCGCATGCGCCAGAAAAAACGGATACGGCTGGCCTGGGTCACGTGTGTCGTGCAAGTCATCGCCCGCTGGCGCAATCAAGCGTTCAAACAGCTGTGCTGTGGGGCGCGCCGATATGTCGGTGTAGCCCACCATGCGCTGCGCGATGCGCTTGGCATCTACGCCGCTCAGACCTGCCAATGCGCGCGTGACCAGCAGCTTTGAAACACCCACACGAAAACCGCCCGTGATTAGTTTGATAAACACCAGCTGGCTGGCGCGGTCTAGCTGCAGCAAAAGCGGCAGCAATTGCGCAACTATGTTGTCTGGTGCTACGCTGCGCAGGGGCAGCAGCCGCTCTTGTACCCAAAACGCCAAGCCATCAGACGATGTGCTGGGCGACGGCGGCAACAACAGCGTGATGGTTTCGGCCAGGTCGCCCACGGCTTCGTAGCTTTCTTCAAACAGCCATAGCGGCAGGCCACTGGTTTGAATGGCCAGCTCGCGCAACACTTTGGTGGGCACCACGCGGCGTGGCCTGCCCCCTGCCAAAAAATACACCGCCCAGGCCGCATCAGCGGTTGAAGCAACCCGAAAGTAGTCTTGCAAAAATATAAGTTTGCTGTTGCTGCTGGTAGTGGCATCCAGCTGGGCGTAGAGGTTGGCAAACGCTTTCAAGTTGGCACCTTCTCGGGCTTTACTTCAACTGCGCTTTCTTGCGGGTCAGCTTCTTCGTTGCCATACTCTGTGACAAAACCCTGCGCCTGCAAGCCCTGCTCGCCCAGCCAACGCACCATCACGTCCACCTGCCCGTGTGTGACGAACACGCGCTCGGCTCCGGTAGCAGTAATCGCCTGTTGCAGGCTGGGCCAGTCGGCATGGTCTGACATCACAAAACCGCGGTCTACGCCCCGCCTGCGCCGTGCACCGCGCAGATACATCCAGCCGCTGGCAAACCCATCGGCGTAGTCGCCAAAGCGTTTCATCCAAGACGTGCCCTGCGCAGACGGCGGTGCCAACACAATACTGCGGCGCAGTTGCGCAACGTCAGCCATCTCTGCTGCAGTGCACGTGGGCGGCAGGTGAACGCCCGCCTCGCGGTAAATTTGATTCAATGGCGCCATAGCTCCGTGCGCCACAATCGGCCCGATGCCAGGGTCCAGCCCCGACAGCAGGCGCTGGGCTTTGCCTAAGGCGTAGCAAAACAGCACACTGGTGCGCTGGTTTGCCGCGTTGCTTTGCCACCAGGCATTAATGTCGGCAAACAGCTCGGACTGCGGGGTCCAGCGGTAAATCGGCAGGCCAAAGGTCGATTCGGTGATGAAGGTGTGGCAGCGCACGGATTCAAACGGCGCGCAGGTGCCGTCGTCGTCCAGCTTGTAGTCGCCCGAGGCGACCCACAC
>JANPDG010000107.1:0-12116 GCA_031431335.1 Polaromonas sp.
ATGAGGTCACAAACTGTGACCTCATCCCGACGCAAGCTCACTGCCGTACCCTACGCCTTCACCGAGCAAGGCATCGCCATGCTGTCCAGCGTGCTGCGGTCACAACGCGCAGTAGAAGTCAACATCGCCATCATGCGCACCTTTGTGCAACTGCGCCGCCTGATGGACTCTAACCGCGACCTGGGTCGCAGGATTGAGGCCATGGAAAAGCGCTACGACGAGCAATTTTCTGCCGTCTTCGACGCTATCAAACAACTGATTGCTGATGACCAGGCTAAAAAGGCAAAACCCAGCCGCCGCATCGGCTTTGTGTGACTAAACGCACCCGGCGACGACAGGCGAATCTATGAAATTGCAAATAGTGTCATCACTGGTGACACTATTGCATTGAACTTACGAGGCACTGGTATTGAATGAGCAACGTTAAACTTTTTGAAAATCAAAAAATCAGGTCGATTTGGATCGAGGTTGAACAAAAATGGTATTTTTCCATTACTGATGTGGTGGCAGTGCTCACAGACAGCGCCAACGCCCGAGACTATTGGTATCGCATCAAACAGCGGGAAAAAATCAGCGGTATTGAACTGTCGACACTTTGTCGACAGTTCAAACTGCAAGCGCCCGACGGCAAGTTACGTGAAACCGATTGCGCCCACACCGAAGGCCTGCTGCGCATCATCCAGTCTGTGCCCAGCCCCAAGGCAGAGCCATTCAAGCGCTGGCTGGCCAAGGTGGGCTACGAGCGGCTAGAAGAAATTGAAAACCCCGAGCTAGCCGCCGCCCGGATGCGCGCGCTGTACCGAGCCAAGGGCTACAGCCCAGAGTGGATAGAAAAGCGGGTACGCGGCATCGCCGTGCGCGACGAGCTGACCGGTGAATGGCAAAAGCGCGGCGTCAAAGAGCAAACCGAATACGCCATTCTCACAGCAGAAATCAGCCGCGCCACCTTTGGCATGAACCCCGCCGAATACAAAGCCTTCAAGCAGCTAGGCAACCCCGCTGACAACCTGCGCGACCACATGACCGACCTGGAGCTGATCTTCACCATGCTGGGTGAAGCCTCCACCACCGAAATAGCGCGGCAAGCCAACGCCCAAGGCTACCCGCAAAACCGCACTGCGGCCAAAAAGGGCGGCACAGTAGCGGGCAACGCCCGGCGCGACCTAGAGCAAAAATCAGGCAAGCGGGTAGCCAGCCCAGCCAACTACAAACAGCTGCCTGAAGCCGTGGTGCGCAAAAAACTCGCTGTTAAGAAGACCCTAGGCCAGTAGACTAAGGCTATGCAAACAGCACTTTTTGAGCGAACCGCAACAAACCCAGTAAAAGTCTCGCCAGTGGCGAGACTTTTATATCCCGAGACCTCAAGCAAACTGTCCTTCTACCTGCAAGCCCTGGGCCGCGACGTACGCAAACCCTTTGAGAACCCCGCCATCGGCGTGCTGCTGTGCGCCAGCAAAGACGGCGAAGTAGTGGAATACGCGCTGAGCCGCACCGCATCGCTTTCATTTTTAACGCAATATGATGCAAAGTTGCCGGATAAGGCGTTGTTGCAAAGCAAGTTGCATGAGTTTTATTTGCAGAATATGAGTGTCGAGACTGGTTCAGCGTGATTCATATTCAATGGTTATTACTTTGAGATAAGGGAGTGTTCATGAGGCTTAAAAAAGTAACGATTTCAAATTTTCGGTGCTACAAATTGCCGATTCATCTTACCTTCGAGAATTTGACTACTCTGATCGGGCGCAATGACGCGGGAAAATCATCGCTACTTGATGCACTTGATACGTTCTTTAACGACAAACCATTAGATAAAAATGATGCCTCCAAGGGGGGTGATGCGAAAGCCGTAACTATTACTTGTACGTTCGATAATCTGCCAGAACAACTCTTGTTAGACGAGACTTCGTTGACAGATTTAGCGACTGAGTTCCTTCTAAATGTAGACGGTGACCTTGAAATAACAAAGATTTATAACTGCTCAATTGAGAGGCCAAAGTTGTCGAAATTGAGCATACGTGCTGTGCATCCTGCCGATGCATTGGTCAAAGATTTACTCATGCTCAAGCTTGACGAATTAAAAGCGCGTGCAACGGAGGTCGCGCAAGATCTTACTGGGGTTAACAAAACCATCAAACGTGAAATACGAAACGCAATAAGAGCAAAAATTCAAAATAAAACTTCTGTGTCTTCAGATATCGTATTGATTGGTGATGGAGTAGATGAAAAAGGGAACGCAATAAAAGTATGGGATGGCCTGAAAGCTTCGTTGCCCCTATTTGCATTATTTAAAAGTGATCGTCAGAGTTCAGACCAAGACGCAGAAGCTCAAGACCCATTAAAAATCGCCATTAAGGAGGCTGTGGCCGCTAAGGCGGTCGAATTGCAGGCGGTAATGGAGTTTGTTGAAAAAGAGGTTAAAAAAGTCGCAGATCTGACTTTGGCAAAGCTGAAGGAAATGGATGCTGATATTGCGGCAACTTTAGATCCGAAATTTGACAAACCAAACTGGGCGAGCTTGATCAAAGCAAGCATCACTGGGGATGATGAGATACCTCTAAATAAGCGCGGCAGTGGTGTTCGTAGGTTAATACTTTTGAACTTCTTTCGTGCTAAGGCAGAAAGAGCCATGAATGAACGACAGGCGCAGTCTACGATTTACGCAGTGGAAGAACCTGAAACTAGCCAACACCCTCACAATCAACGGATGTTGATGCGAGCCTTGCAGCAGTTAGCAGTTGGCAACGATCAAGTAATTGTCACTACTCACACACCGATGTTGGCTCGTAGCGTGCCAAGCACCTATCTTCGTTTTCTATCCAAAATGGCGGATGGAACGCGAAGTATTTTAGTTGGTGGTACAGATGAAGTTAATGCAGAAATTGCACATAGCTTGGGTGTTTTGCCGGATCACGGCGTGAAGGTATTTGTAATAGTTGAGGGCGTGTACGACGTAGTTTTTCTCAAGAGCCTGTCGCGTATGTTTCTCAAGCATGGTCGGGTAGTTCCAGATTTAGATAATTTAGAATTTTCTGGCGAATTGATATTCGTACCAGCAGGTGGAGCAAACAATCTAGCCTACTGGGCATCTAGGTTAAAGCATTTAGATAGACCTGAATTTCATCTTTTTGATAGGGATGCTCCATCAGCATCACCTTCAAAACATCAAACGAAGATAGAAGCGGTAAATTTGCGTCCAAAATGCAAGGCGATTTCTACTACGCGTCTAGAGATGGAAAATTTCCTGCACCATCGCGCTATAAACGCAGCCGCGCAAGCACAGGGACTACATATCAACTTAACTGAGGATTATGGATTCGACGATGATGTTCCGAAATTGCTTGCAGCGGCGCTGAATTTGCATGCACCTCAAAGCTCAAAATGGGGCGATAGCAAAGTTAAATTTTGGCTAGCAGATAAAGTTGTCGAAACTATGGATCAGCAGATGGTGTTAGAAGTCGATCCAAGTGGCGAAATGATTGGGTGGTTAGGAGAAATTAGCTCAATGCTGCTTCTACCTCAAGTTTCTACAGTCGGATAAGGTTCAGATGGCTTCGCACCGTACGCGCAACTACTTAAACGTAATTCAATGAATTTGCTGAAAACCAAACCTAGCACCACCCTGGTCTACTCCACCGAAACCGGCCGCATCTGCCCCGATTGCAGGCAGCCGGTGGCGCAGTGCCAGTGCGCGGCTAACAGAAAAGCTTTGGCTGCGGCCAGCAGCGCGTCGGCGGATGGCGTGCTGCGGGTGCAGCGCGAGACTGCGGGGCGGGGTGGCAAAAGCGTGACGGTGGTGCGCGGCTTGGGGCTGGATGCTGCCGCGCTGGCCGCATTAGGCAAACAGCTCAAAGCCGCCTGCGGGTCGGGTGGCACGGCCAAGGACGGGGTGATAGAAGTGCAGGGCGACCATGTGGCCACGGTGATGGCGGCGCTGGCTAAGCTTAAGTATGCGGTGAAGCGGTCGGGTGGCTAGCTGGGCGTATTGTGTGGAGTGTTTTTGGAAGAAAATAGAGCACTTTTCCGACGTGGATATTCAATAGTTTGCTACTATAATCATAGTGTTATTTGCACAGTTTCAAGCCGTTTAATTGCTTTAAGAAATTGCCTTGCTTTGCAAAATACTGGTTAAAATAACAGTTATTTAGAAAATCCTTAAATGCCACATGCGCGATGTTGATATGACTGCCCCTCAGCAATTTCTTATATACCAAAGCGAAGACGGCTCGACCCGCATTGGTGTGATGCTAGATGCCTTGGCCGCAGCATCAGGGGGCAGGAAATGATTGAATCCGACAACCATCCTGAAGCCCGGGTGGCTTTGTTTCAAAGCCGCGAAATCCGCCGCACGCTGCACAACGACGAATGGTGGTTTGTCATTACCGACATTGTGGCCGCGCTGACGGATGCTGCCGATCCGTCGGACTACTGGAAGAAGATGCGCAGGCGTGACCCTGATTTGGGCCTGGACAGCCAAGGGGGGGGGCAAATTGACCCCCCCCTTGCGCTGGCGTTTGATACGGCAGGTGGGCGGCAAAAGCTGCAGTGCTGGAACATGCAGGGTATTTTTCGTTTGATCCAGTCCATCCCCAGCCCCAAGGCCGAGCCTTTTAAGCGCTGGTTGGCCAAGGTGGGCAAAGAGCGCCTCGAGGAGATTGAAAACCCTGAACTGGCCATGGGCCGTATGCAGGAGCTTTACGAGAAAAAGGGTTACCCCAAGGAGTGGATCGACAAACGCCTGCGCGGCATTGCCGTGCGCCAGGATTTAACGGACGAATGGAAGCAGCGCGGGGCGACCAACAGCCAAGAGTTCGCCATTTTGACCAACGAAATCATGCACGGCACCTTTGCGCTGAAGGTGGATGACTACAAACAGGTGAAGGCGCTGGCGCGCGAGAACCTGCGCGACCACATGACCGACATTGAGCTGATTTTGACCATGCTAGCCGAGGCGACCACCACCAAGCTGCACCGCGACCGCGACTCCAAAGGGATGAAGCCACTCAAAAAGGATGCCAAAGATGGCGGTGCAGTGGCGGGGCGCACGCGCAAGGATATTGAGAAGCAAACCGGCAAGCCGGTTATTTCTCCAGCGAACTTCAAGCAGTTGGCGGTGAAGAAAAGCAAAAAAATCTAGAAGCATCTTTATTTTAACTTTTGCACCATGCTAAAAAGCAAACCCTCCACCACCTTGGTCTACTCCACCGAAACCGGCCGCATCTGCCCTGATTGCAGCCCGGTGATGCGCGGGCTAGCTTTTGGCTAGCTGCGGCGCTGGCTGTGTTGGGCAAGCAGCTCAAAGCAGCCTGCGGGTCGGGCGGTACGGCCAAAGACGGCGAGTACGAGGCGCAGGGCGACCATGTGGTCACGGTGATGGCGGCGCGGGCGTTGCTGGGTACGGGGTACACGGTGAAGCGGTCTGGCGGTTAGCTGGCCATATGCGTTTGCGGATTTTTGGAAGAAAAATAGGCAATTTTCCGACGTGAATATTCAATAGTTTGCTATTAAAAGCGTAGTAATTTTATACGGCTTCTAGGCGTTGCACCATGTTTAGAAACTACGCCACCATGCGTATCAGCAGGGCTGCTTGGGCGTTCGGGCTTGCCTTGCGCTTTGAAGGTGCTCAGGGTTAGCCTGTCTTTGCCTCGGTGCGGGTCTGGCTCTATGTTTACAGGTGATGTTAGCGCTGGTGAAGCTCAAATATGAAAAACAGAGCTACTGCATAGTCATAGTCATAGTTAGCTGATGCAAGCTGGGACAGCGCTTTTGCCTTTGCTAAATACCCAAGAGGAGTTGAATGAACTTGATCCAGCTTGGGGTATGAGTTTGCCATTTTGTACCGTGTAGACGCTCACTTTTTCAGAGGGTGTATCTAGGCGGTTGGGCGCAAACTTAAAATCAAACAATGACATGTTGGGGTTAACTGCAAAGGTGCCCAGGCTTTTTTGCGGGTCGCCACCTAGCGCTACAGCGCCGCTGCGCCCGCCTGCTAGCTGGCACGTCAGCGACGGGGAACCCATTTCTTCCACACCGCTCACGCCCAGGCTAATGCTTTTAATCTGCTGGCCGGGCGCTAGCTGGTAGTAGTAGCGGCCTAGGCCATCGGTGACCGTTTGCTGTAGGTCTTTGGTGGTGAAGGTTTGGTCGTTGCTGAAAGTTAGCTTGATACGGATGTTGCCGTAGACGTAGTGGCTGGTTGCGTCGGTTACGCGCACTGCTATTAAGCCAGTTTTATTTTTTAGCTCAGCCATGCGGGTGCTGACAGCGGGTAGTTTGCCCACGCCGCCGCTGTTCACCTGCGCCTCGTCGGCGTAGTTTTTGCTAGGCACCGCCGGCAGGGTAGGCGAGCTGCGCTCTAGCTTGGCGCTGGGTGGCAGGGGGCTTACTGCGGCAGTCAGCGTGAGCATGTTGCCCTGGCTGCCTTGCCCGCCTTGCCCATTTTTCGCCTGCCAGCTACCTGTGGCGCGGTAAGGCAGCTTGTCAAACATCTCGACCAAGCTGTAGCTGCCGTCGGCTTGCAGGCGAAGGTGGGCTGCCGTGTAGCGTCTTTCGGTGTCACTGAGCTTTGCGTTAGGCGGCGCGCTGCCTGCGTAGTCACCCACCAGGGGGCTGAAGCTGGGCTTTTGTGCCAGCGCTGCGTTGCTGCATAGCACTGCGGCGCATACTGCAAATAATATAGTATTGCGTGAAAAATTTGATGCTTGGGCCATAGTGGGGTGGACTATTGTTGGTTAATATTTGCATCATAAACAGCTAATTCAGTTCACAGCGTATCTGCAGCTACCAACGGTCATAAAACAAAAGGGAAGTATGAAAAAATTAACGGCCCTTAGCTTGCTAATGTTTGCAGTGGTATGCGCTACCGCTCAAACCGCAGTCAAGCTACGCAACCCAACAACGCCCGCTGCGAAAGCCCGCCTAGCTGATACCTGCGTGCAATCGGGACATGCCAACGCACAAGCCATGGCCCAAGAGTGGGGCGCTACGTTAACCACCGAGGGCATGAACTCGCGCAACGCCCGCGCAGCCCGCGCGCAGTGGCGGCTGGCAGCGCAGTGCTACAGCGAAGCCGGGCGGCTTGATGCGACCGATAGCAATGCAGTCAACGGCTGGGCTATGGCCCTAGGCCTAGAGGCCCGCGCACTGGCCCCTACCGACCTGCCAGCTGCCCGCGCCATGTTTCGCCAAGTCAACCAAAAGCTAGCCTTGGCGCTGCGGCTTGACCCGCTCAACTCTGTAGCCGCCTACAACTGGGGCATAGCCTTGGGCGACGAAGCCATGGCCATCACAGCGGCGCGGCCTAGCGACCTAGCAGGCGCCAGCATGCTATGGCAGTTAGCTAGGCAAAAGTACGCGCTGGGCCTAGAAATCGACCACAACGATGCACAAATAGCCGACAACTGGGGCGGCACCTACGCCACCGAAGCACAGGCGCTAGCCAAAAGCAATTTGCCCGCCGCACGCGCCCTGTGGCAGCAGGCGTACGACCGCTTTGCATTGGCTATTAGCATCAACCCCAAGCAGCAAATAGCCTCGTACAACCTGGCGAGTGCCATGCTGGCAGAGCGGGCCGCTTTGCTCAAAGCGCCGCTTGCTTCATCCACCCAAACCAGCGCTGAGGCTGCAGACCTGCTGCAGCGGGCCAGAAAAATACTGCTTGACAATGCAGACGATCCCAAAGCCAAAGGCGCCTACAACTTAGCCTGCGTATACGCCCTAGACGGCCGAGCCGCCGACGCCATGCAGTGGCTGCGCCGCAGCACCGCCGCCGACAGCTTGCCTGCCAAATCACACATCGCGCAAGACAGCGATTTAGACAGCGATTTAGACAGCATACGCAGCACGCCAGAGTTTGCAGCATGGTTTGCGCAGCTTCCTTAAGCATTTTTGCACCACTGCGTTGTTTATTAAGGTTGACATGACAGCTAATTCGATAGTTTCAGACCGTGCCCAACGCGATGTTGAGCCTTTTCCTGACCATCACGATGACTTGGCGGCTACGCTGAAGTTTGCTTGGGCCTCTGTGGGGCGTGGGGTGCAAGACAGGCGCTCGGCTTTTCACACGCCAGTACTGGCCACGCAGTCGCCCGACGGGCCGCAGGCGCGGGTGCTGGTGCTGCGCGCGGCAGACGCACAGACGCGCATGCTCACGTTTCACACCGACACGCGCTCAGCCAAGCTGCCTGAGCTGGTGGCTGACAACCGGGGTGCGCTCACTTTTTATGACGCAGCGCGCAAGGCGCAAGTGCGCGCTAACGGCACGATCAGCGTGCACACTGGCAACGCGCTAAGCCAGCAGCGCTGGGCGCAGGCTAGGCCTAGCTCGCTGCGCTGCTTTTTAGGTGCGCAGCCGGGCAGCGTGAGCGCCCAGCCCACCAGTGGCTTGCCGCCGCAGCTACAGGGGCGCGAGCCTGATTTGGCCGAGCTGCAAATAGCCCAGCCGCATTTTGCAGTGCTGCAATTTGCAGTGCAGCGCATGGAGTGGCTGCACCTGCACACCGGCGGCCAGCGGCGTGCGCTGTTTACCTGGGCCGATGAATCTGCAGGCAGCAGTTGCACTATGCAGTGGCTCAATCCTTAATGCCACATCCTAGGCAATAATGCAGTGGTCTACAACTTTGGAGGATGACAAAATGAAGGGCAACTTTGCTGCGATTGTGCTGATTTTGATTGGCGTTGGGTTTTTGCTCAGCAACCTGGGCATGCTTAACTTTAGCGTCATCGAGGTGCTGCGGGTGTGGTGGCCTGCGGCGCTGATTGCGGTGGGGCTGGCCTTGTTTTTGATGCCGCGTGACAAGTAAGTCAAAGCAAGTCACAACAAATCAGCGCGGCGCATGAACCCAGAAGACCTGCAAAAGCTGGTTACCGTGGAAATGCCGTTTGGCAAATACAAAGGCCGCTTGATTGCCGACTTGCCGGGTAACTACCTGCACTGGTTTGCACGGGAGGGCTTTCCAACGGGCGAGCTGGGACGGCTGCTGGCGATCATGCGCGAGATTGACCACAACGGGCTGAGTGACTTGCTCACGCCGCTGCGTAAGGGGTAAGGGGTAAGTGGCTTTAAGTTCAATACTTGTTTACTATACAATTAATAGCAAACTATTGAATATCCACGTCGGAAAACCGCCTAAAAAGTTACCTAAACGTGCTGCGCACTATTGCGGCTGCGCCAGTGTTTGCAAAAACTCGATCAAATCAGTGACCTCGTTCGGTACGTCGTCTGCTGGGTATTGCAGCATGCGGTGGTTTGTGGCCAGGGCCGTGGGCTGCATGACGATTTCTAGCGTGTAGACCAGCATGTCGGGCATGTTGGCGCAGGCTGTTTGTGTTTCTAGCGGTTGTATAAGCAAGCTTTGCAATTGCGCTCTGGGCGTATCAGGCAATATCTGCGGCTCGACAGTGCAGCCGCGCTGCAGGCCGCCAAAGCCGCCGCTTTCTTTGTAAATCAACTGGGCTACTGTGGGTAGGGTCATTTTTAAAATCCTACCGCTTTCCAAGCCATGGTTAGAGCGCGCTGTACTGCGCTGCCATTGCCGTGCAATGCCACTGCGGTTCGGTCGGTGGCTTGCACCATGTCCACAAACTGGGTGGCAGGCTTAAGGGTCAGCAGGGTGTCGTACCACAGCTTGCCTGCGGTCTCCCAGGCGTTACCTTTAAGCTCCAGAGCAAAGCGGTAAAACGCGTGGTTAGGTATGCCTGAGTTGATGTGCACACCGCCATTGTCGTCTGGGCCTCTGTACTGGTCACGCTGGTTTTTAGGCTGTGGGTCGGTGCCAAAATAAGCGTCGTTTTCATAGGCTTTGCCGGCGGTAAAGGTGCGCAGGCTGCGGGCGGTGGCTGCTGGGCCCATGATGTCTTTGCCCACCAGCCAGTCGGCGCGCGCAGCATCGGTTTTGGTAAACCATTGGCGGGTCAGCATGCCTAGCACGTCGGCATAGTGCTCGTTAAGCGCGCCGCTTTCGTTTTGGTAAGTCAAGTCTGCGCTATAGGCAATTACGCCGTGCGACAGCTCGTGCCCCACCACGTCCAGAGATTTCGTAAAACGGGTAAACAGCTTGCCGTCACCATCGCCATAGGCCATTTGCGCACCGGTCCAAAAGGCGTTGTTCAGGTTTTTACCTACGTGCACGCTGGACACCAGCGCCATGCCGCGGTCGTCTAGCGAATTGCGTGCAAATAGTTGGTCATAAAAGTCATACGTAATGCCGCTGTGCTCATAAGCTTCGTTGACAGCCGGATCGGCGGGCAAGGGCGGCTGGCCTTCGCTGCGCACTAGCTTGCCGGGCAAGCGCGATGCGCCTAAGTTTTGTGCATCATAGATTTGGCGAGTTTTGCCTTGCGACGCTACAGCGGCCATAGCCGGCATGTGCGCGCCAGGGTGAAAGCCCATGCGCTCTTGGCGCAGTTGGTTAGACTGACGGCGCGTTTTAGCCAACCACGTGCTCACGTCGACTTCGCCAGTCAGGTCCACACAGTCACCCAAGCAGTCCAGCATATAAGGCGGAATGATGCAGTGCAGGCTGTGCCTACAATAAAGAGAGTGACGTGGCATGCAGTTGTTGTAGCATCGCCGGGCTTGGGCACCAAGCCAACTTACGTCTTGCAATTAACGATGCAAGTGTTGCGCTGCTGGCAACATGATTTACATGTAGATAATAAACCTAATTACTACTAAAATAATAGCAAACTATCCAATATCCACGTCGGAAAACTGCCAATTTTTAGTAAAAAGCCTGCAGACCCGTTTGCGCACGCCCCAGAATCAGCGCATGCACATCGTGGGTGCCTTCGTAGGTGTTGACGGCTTCCAGGTTCACCATGTGGCGAATGACGTGGTATTCGTCGTGAATGCCGTTGCCGCCGTGCATGTCGCGCGCCATGCGGGCGATGTCCAGCGCTTTGCCGCACGAGTTGCGTTTAATCAGGCTGATCATCTCGGGAACAGCTTTGCCTTCGTCCATCAGGCGGCCCACGCGCAGGCAACTTTGCAGGCCCAGGGTGATTTCGGTTTGCATGTCGGCCAGCTTTTTTTGAATCAACTGGTTTTGTGCTAAGGGGCGGCCAAACTGCTGACGGTCGAGGGTGTATTGGCGGGCTGCTTGCCAGCAAAACTCTGCTGCACCGAGCGCGCCCCAGGCTATGCCATAGCGCGCTTTGTTCAGGCAGCCAAACGGGCCTTTGAGGCCGCTCACATTGGGCAGTAGGTTATCGAAGGGTACAAATACGTCGTCCATCACGATCTCGCCGGTGATGCTGGCGCGCAGGCTCATCTTGCCTTCGATTTTGGGGGCGCTTAGTCCCTTCATGCCTTTTTCCAGCACGAAGCCGCGAATGGCCTCTTGGCCGCCGACGGTGCCGTCTTCGTTTTCTAGCTTGGCCCACACCACAAACACGTCCGCAATCGGGCTGTTGGTGATCCACATTTTGGCGCCTTTGACGATAAAGCCGTCCACACCATCCTGCACCATGGGTTTAGCGCGGGTGAGCATGCTGGCCGGGTCAGAGCCGTGGTTGGGCTCAGTCAGGCCAAAGCAGCCTACCCACTCGCCGGTAGCCAGCTTGGGCAGGTATTTTTGCCGCTGCGCTTCGTTACCGTATTCATTAATCGGGTGCATCACCAGCGAGCTTTGCACGCTAATCGCGCTGCGGTAGCCGCTGTCTACACGCTCTACCTCTCTGGCCACCAAGCCATACGACACATAGTTCAAGCCCGCGCAGCCGTAGCCCTCGATGGTGGAGCCTAAAAAGCCCATCGCTCCCGCTTCTGTCATGATGCCGCGGTCAAACTTTTCGTGCCGCGCAGCCATCAGCACGCGAGTTTGCAGCTTGTCTTGGCAAAACTGGTGCGCGGCTTCTTGGATAGCGCGCTCGTCATCGGTGAGCTGATCGCGCAGCATGAAGGGGTCTTGCCAGTCGAACACCGCTTTGGTTGAAGCGTTTTGAGGTTGGGCATCGCGTTTCATAAACAATCCTTGGCAGATTAGGCTAATATTCTCACAGTTTAACGATTTTCACGGAGATACTTTAAGTGTCAACTAATTTACCCTCAGGTTCGGAAACTATTACCCTCGGCGGCGGCTGCTTTTGGTGCACCGAGTCGGTCTATGTCGGCGTCAAAG
>JANPDG010000108.1:0-5355 GCA_031431335.1 Polaromonas sp.
ATGGAGCCGACAGCCGAGGGCCGCGAGATCAGCACTACGCAAGCGTATGTGCGCTTTTTAACTCAGCTGCTGCGCGACCAAGCGCTGGGCCCGCGCGTAGTGCCTATTCTTGTGGACGAGGCACGTACCTTTGGTATGGAAGGCTTGTTCCGCCAAGTCGGTATTTACAACCCTGCAGGTCAGCAGTACACCCCGGTCGACAAAGAGCAGGTGATGTACTACAAAGAAGACAAAGCGGGTCAAATTTTGCAGGAAGGCATTAACGAAGCGGGCGGCATGAGCAGCTGGATTGCAGCGGCAACCAGCTACAGCACCAGCAACCGCATCATGGTGCCGTTTTATGTGTACTACTCAATGTTTGGCTTTCAGCGCATTGGCGACTTGGCTTGGGCTGCGGGCGATATGCAAGCGCGCGGCTTTTTGTTGGGCGGCACATCGGGCCGCACTACGCTCAACGGCGAAGGCTTGCAGCACGAAGACGGCCACAGCCACATCATGGCCAACACGATACCCAACTGCGTATCGTATGACCCTACCTTCGCGCATGAAGTGGGCGTGATCTTGCACCACGGCTTAAAGCGCATGGTCGAGAAGCAAGACAACGTGTACTACTACATCACGCTGCTGAACGAAAACTACCCGATGCCAGGCCTCAAGCCCGGCCAGGAGGAGCAGATCATCAAAGGCATGTATTTGCTGCAAGACGCTGCTAAAAAAGAGCATATGGTGAACTTGCTAGGTTCGGGCACGATATTGCGTGAATCACAATTTGCCAAAGAGCTGTTAGAAAAAGACTGGGGCGTGGGCGCCCATGTGTGGAGCTGCCCAAGCTTTAACGAGCTAACGCGCGATGGGCAAGACTGTGATCGCCATAACCTGCTGCACCCCGAGGCTAAGCCGCGAGTGAGCTTTGTACAGGCGCAGCTGGCTACGACCACTGGCCCTGTGATTGCGTCCACCGACTACATGAAGGCCTATGCAGAGCAGATTCGCCCGTATGTGGGGAAGGGTCGCAACTACAAAGTGTTAGGCACAGACGGCTTTGGCCGCAGCGACTTTAGAAGCAAGCTGCGTGAGCACTTTGAAGTCAACCGCCATTACATTGTGGTGTCTGCTTTGAAGGCGTTGGCTGAAGATGGCAAACTGCCAATGGCTAAGGTGACTGAGGCGATTAAAAAGTACGGCATCAAAGTCGACAAGATTAATCCTTTGTACGCTTAAGACGGAGACACCAACATGGCATTAGTAGAAGTACAAGTTCCCGACATCGGCGACTTTGATGAGGTCACCGTCATTGAGCTGATGGTGAAAGTAGGCGACAGCGTGAAAGCTGAGCAATCGCTCATCACCGTCGAATCAGACAAAGCATCCATGGAAATTCCCTGCAGCACGGCTGGCGTGGTGAAAGAGCTGCGCGTCAAAATTGGCGACAAGGTCAAGCAAGGCTCTATCGTGTTGGTGGTGGAGGCTGCGGGTGCTGCTGCATCGCCAGCGCCTGCACCAGCGGTTGCGCCTGTGGCAGCTGCTCTGGTTGCAGTAGCCGTATCAGCCCCAGCCCCTGTTGCCGCGCCAGCTGCTGTCGGCAAGATAGAAGTCAAAGTGCCCGATATTGGCGACTTTAAAGACGTAGCTGTGATCGAAATGCTGGTCAAAGTGGGCGACACCGTCAAGGTGGAGCAAAGCTTGATGACGGTAGAGAGCGACAAAGCGTCGATGGAAATACCGTGCAGCCACGCCGGCGTTGTCAAAGAGCTTAAAGTCAAGTTGGGCGACACCGTCAATATTGGCGATGTGATTGTGATTGTTGAAGGGGTGGCTGCTGCTACTTCAACAGCACCCGCCGCTGAGCCTGTTGCATCAACCGCTGCAGCTACTGCGCCCGTGGTGGCCACATCTGCTGCGTCTGCAGCAGCACTTGCACCAGTACCTGCCCCAGTTAGCGCAACCGCAGCGGCTCACAACCCTAACGTGGCCCCCACAGGCGCGCTGCCGCACGCATCCCCGTCCGTGCGCAAGTTCGCACGCGAGCTGGGCGTGCCATTAGGCGAGGTCAAAGGCTCTGGTCATAAAGGCCGTATTACTGAGGACGATATCAAAGGCTTTACCAAGTCGGTGATGAGCGGCGCGGTGCAAACTCTGGTGTCTGCAGCAGCCAACAAAGCCAATGGCCACAGTGGTGGTGGCGACGGCGCTGGCTTAGGACTGATTCCTTGGCCCAAGGTCGACTTTGCCAAATTTGGCGCAGTCGAGCGCCAAGACATGTCGCGCATCAAAAAAATCAGCGGCGCTAACCTGCACCGCAACTGGGTGATGATTCCCCATGTCACTAACCATGACGATGCCGACATCACCGAGCTAGAAGCCTTCCGCGTGCAGATGAACAAAGAAAACGAGAAGAGCGGTGCCAAGATCACCATGCTCGCTTTCCTCATCAAAGCATCTGTAGCGGCGCTCAAGAAGTTTCCAACTTTCAACAGCTCATTAGACAGCGACCAGCTGGTGCTCAAGCAGTATTTCCATATTGGTTTTGCAGCTGACACCCCTAACGGCTTGGTCGTGCCCGTGATCAAAGACGCTGACAAGAAAGGCGTTTTGCAAATCAGCAAAGAAATGGGTGAGCTGGCAGGCAAGGCGCGTGATGGCAAGTTAGGCCCTGCCGATATGCAAGGTGCGTGCTTCACCATTAGCTCGCTGGGCGGTATTGGCGGGCGCTATTTCACGCCGATCATCAATGCACCTGAGGTCGCTATTTTGGGTGTCTGCAAAAGCAATATAGAGCCTGTCTGGGACGGCGAGAAGTTTGTGCCACGCCTCATGCTACCGCTGTCGCTTAGCTGGGACCACCGCGTGATTGATGGCGCATCAGCCGCACGGTTTAACGCTTACCTCGGTCAAATTCTTGGCGATTTTCGCCGCGTGATGCTGTAAGGGCCTAGCATATGACCACGGTAGTTGTTGTTAAAAAAGCAGGCTTTGTCGCTGTAGGCACCGACTCGCTCGTCACCTTTGGCGACACGCGCTTGCCGCACCGCTTTGAAGCGAACGAGAAGGTATTCAAAGTCGATGCAGTGGGTGGCCAAAGCTTTGTCGCCACTGCAGGCACGGTGGCGCACTTTCCCGCGCTGCGCAAGGCCTTGGCGGCGTTGCCCAAGGGCGAACTCAAGTTGCACAGCAAAGACGAGGTGTACGACACTTTTCTCAAGCTGCACCCTATATTGAAAGACACTTTCTTTTTGCAAACCAAAGAAGAAGACGCTGACCCCTATGAGTCCATGCAGTTCAGTGTATTGGTGGCCAACAGCGCAGGCATATTTGGTCTGTACAGCTACCGAGAAGTGTTTGAGTTCAAAGAGTTTTGGGGTATCGGCTCGGGCCGCGGCTTTGCACTGGGCGCGATGAATGCCACGTTTGCCAAAGCCAAGTCTGCCCGCGAAGTGGCACTGGCCGGTGTGACAGCAGGCTGCGAGTTTGACAAAAACTCTGCGGGCCCGATCAACGTGTTCACGATGAAATTGAAAAAATAAATAGTGTTTGCAGCGTACAGCGCTGTTTGGAGATGACGTAATGGCAGTAATAGAAATTCAAGTTCCAGATATTGGCGATTTTGACGAAGTGACCGTGATTGAGCTGATGGTCAAACCCGGCGATACCATCAAAGCCGACCAGTCCATGATCACAGTTGAAAGCGATAAAGCGTCAATGGAAATCCCTTCGTCTGCTGCGGGCGTAGTGAAAGAGTTGCGTATCAAAATAGGTGACAAGGTCAAGCAAGGTTCAGTCGTGCTCAGTTTGGAAGCCAGTGACGCTGCATCACCTGCCGCCGCTGCGCCGCCCACACCAGCGCCAGCATCTTCACAATCGATAAATAGTGATAAAAATAAGCAGTTTCCCGACGCAGATATTAGTAAGTTAGCTATTAATAACATAGCATCTAGTTACTCTGGTACTGTAGATATGGACTGCGACCTGCTAGTTTTAGGCGCAGGCCCCGGTGGCTACAGCGCTGCTTTTCGCGCCGCAGACCTTGGCCTCAAAGTCATCATCATCGAACGCTACGCTACGTTAGGCGGCGTGTGCCTCAACGTTGGCTGCATACCGTCCAAAGCCTTGCTGCACGTCGCCGCAGTAATGGACGAAGTTAGCCACATGGCAGCCCTGGGCATTGACTTTGGCAAACCCGTAGTCAACATCGACAAGCTGCGCGGCCACAAAGAAAAAGTTATCGGCAAACTCACTGGTGGCCTAGCCGCCATGGCCAAGATGCGCAAGGTAACGACAGTGCGCGGCTACGGCGCCTTCGTTAGCGCAAACCATGTAGAGGTAGAAGAAACCAGCGGTACAGCGCAAGAAAAGACGGGCAGCAAAAAAGTCATTCAGTTTAAAAACTGCATCATCGCCGCAGGCAGCCAAGCCGTGCGCCTGCCTTTTATGCCCGAAGACCAACGCGTGGTCGACAGCACAGGCGCGCTAGAGCTGAAAGAAGTGCCTAAACGCATGCTCATCCTAGGTGGCGGCATCATCGGCCTGGAGATGGGCACCGTGTATAGCACCCTTGGCGCACGCCTAGACGTAGTAGAAATGATGGATGGCCTGATGCAAGGCGCAGACCGCGACCTGGTCAAAATCTGGCAAAAGATGAACGCTCCGCGCTTTGATAACATCATGCTCAACACCAAAACCGTGGGGGCCAAAGCTACCCCAGCAGGCATCGAGGTGACATTTGCACCTGCAGTGGAGGGCGGCACAGCGCCAGCCCCCCAAACCTACGACTTGGTCTTGCAAGCCGTAGGCCGCACCCCCAACGGCAAAAAAATCGCCGCAGACAGAGCGGGTGTAGCTGTGACTGACCGCGGCTTCATCAACGTCGACATCCAAATGCGCACCAACGTGCCCCACATCTTCGCCATCGGCGACATCGTCGGCCAGCCCATGCTAGCCCACAAAGCCGTGCATGAATCGCACGTAGCCGCCGAAGTAATAGCAGGCGAACAGCAAGGCAATAAAGAGCTGGCCGCAGCCGCCTTCAACGCCAGAGTCATCCCGTCAGTAGCCTACACCGACCCCGAAGTAGCCTGGGTAGGCCTGACCGAAGACCAAGCCAAGGCCCAGGGCATTAAAGTCAAAAAAGGCCTCTTCCCTTGGACCGCATCAGGTCGCGCCATAGCCAATGGGCGCGACGAAGGCGTGACCAAGCTACTGTTCGATGACTCACCAGAAGCCCACGGCCACGGCAAAATTCTCGGCGGCGGCATGGTAGGCACCCACGCAGGCGACATGATCGGCGAAATCGCGCTGGCCATCGAGATGGGCGCAGACGCAGTGGACATCGGTAAAACCATTCACCCGCACCCCACG
>JANPDG010000109.1:0-3499 GCA_031431335.1 Polaromonas sp.
CCGCTATTGTTACCGCCGACGCTACTGACGCGCAGCGCATCTTGGACGAGATGGCGTTTTTTGCACCCGACCTGCAAACCGTCATATTCCCCGACTGGGAAACCCTGCCTTACGACACCTTTTCCCCGCACCAAGACCTGAACAGCGAGCGCTTGGCCACGCTGTGGAGAATCTCCCAGCGCGACCCCAAAGACGCAGCCGATGTCGTGCTGCTGCCCGCCACCACTGCGCTGTACCGCCTCGCGCCGCCCAGCTTTTTAGCGGGGACCACATTTCACTTCAAAGTCAAGCAAAAGCTCGACGAGGCCAAGCTCAAGTCGCAGCTCACATTAGCAGGCTACAACCACGTGACCCAGGTGGTCAGCCCGGGCGAGTATGCCGTGCGCGGCGGGCTGATAGACCTGTTTCCGATGGGCAGCTTGGTGCCCTACCGGGTTGACCTGTTTGACGATGAGGTGGACTCTATTCGCACCTTTGACCCCGACAGCCAGCGCTCTTTGTACCCCGTGCCTGAGGTGCGCCTGCTGCCGGGCCGTGAGTTTCCGATGGACGACGCGGCGCGGGCCAAATTTCGCAACCGCTGGCGCGAGCTGCTAGAGGGCGACCCGACCAAGAGCCGTATTTACAAAGACATGGGCAACGGCGTAGCCACCGCCGGCATTGAATATTATTTGCCGCTGTTTTTTGACGATACGGCCACGGTGTTTGACTACCTGGGCAGCATGGCCACTGTAGTGTTGCACGGCGACCTAGAACCTGCATTTCAGCACTTTTGGCAAGACACCAAAGAGCGCTACCGCTTGGTCAAAGGCGACCCAGACCGACCTGCGCTGCCGCCCGAGGCCTTGTTTTTGTCAAGCGAACAGTTCTATACCTTGGCCAACGGGTTTGGCCAGTTGGCGCTGCGCTCGGCTGCATCAGCGCCCGACAGCAGCAACAACCGCAGCGAGTTTGCAGAGTTTGACACGCTGCCAGCGCTAGCCTCCCAGCGCGGCGTAGAAGAGCCGCTGTCCTTGCTCAAATCCCACATTGTGGGCACACAGCAGCGCGTGCTCATCATCGCTGAGAGCGATGGCCGCCGCGAGAGCTTGCTCGACTTTTTGCGTGCCAGCCATGTGCTGCCGCCCTCGTTTGACTCGTTGGCAGAGTTTCAGGCCAGCGACGAAAAGCTGGGTATTGCCACCGCCGCGCTGGCAGCCGGGTTTGCGTGGACCGAGGGCGGTATCGACTTTGTCACCGAGACCGAGCTGTTTGCCACCGCGCCAGGCAGCGCACGCAGGCGGCGCAAGCAAGAGCAGGTGAGCGATGTTGAGTCGCTCATCAAAGACCTGAGCGAGCTCAATGTAGGCGACCCTGTCGTGCACAGCCAGCACGGCATTGGCCGCTACAAAGGCCTGATGAACATGGACGTGGGGCAAAAGCTCACCGATGGCACACCCGCGCTGCAAGAGTTTTTATTGCTTGAATATGCTGATGCTGCCAAGCTGTATGTGCCTGTGAGCCAGCTACACTTAATCAGCCGGTACACCGGCGTGTCTGCCGACGAAGCGCCGCTGCACCGCCTAGGCAGCGGCCAGTGGGAAAAGGCCAAGCGCCGCGCCGCCGAGCAGGTGCGCGACAGCGCCGCCGAACTGCTTAACATTTACGCCCGCCGCGCTGCGCGCCAAGGCCATGCGTTCAAATACTCGCCCAACGACTACGAAGCGTTTGCCAACGACTTTGGCTTTGAAGAAACCGCTGACCAGCGCGCCGCCATTCATGCCGTCATCCAAGACATGATCAGCCCACAGCCGATGGACCGCTTGGTGTGCGGCGATGTAGGCTTTGGCAAAACAGAGGTGGCATTGCGCGCCGCCTTTGTAGCGGTGACAGGCGGCAAACAAGTTGCCATCCTCGCGCCCACCACCCTGCTGGCTGAGCAGCACTTTGACACCCTGACTGACCGCTTTAGCAAATGGCCCGTCAAGATCATGGAGATGAGCCGCTTTCGCAGCGCCAAAGAAATCACAGCCGCCATCAAAGGCTTGGCGGATGGCAGCGTGGACATTGTGGTGGGCACCCACAAGCTGCTGAGCCCCAGCGTGAAGTACAAAGACCTTGGCCTGCTGATAGTGGACGAGGAGCACCGCTTTGGCGTGCGCCACAAAGAGGCCATGAAGGCCATGCGCGCCGAGGTAGACGTGCTAACGCTAACCGCCACACCGATTCCGCGCACGATGGGCATGGCGCTAGAAGGCCTGCGCGATTTAAGCGTGATCGCCACCGCACCGCAGCGCCGCCTGGCGATCAAGACCTTTGTGCGCACCGAGGGCACCGGCGTGATACGCGAGGCGGTGCTGCGCGAGCTAAAACGTGGCGGGCAAGTTTACTTTTTGCATAACGAGGTCGAGACCATTGAAAACCGCCGCGCCAAGTTAGAAGAAATTTTGCCCGAAGCGCGCATTGCGGTAGCCCACGGCCAAATGCCTGAGCGCCAGCTAGAAAAGGTGATGAAAGACTTTATCGCCCAGCGCTACAACCTGCTGCTGTGCTCCACCATTATTGAAACCGGCATCGACGTACCCACTGCTAACACCATAGTGATGGCGCGCGCCGACAAGTTTGGCCTGGCGCAGCTGCACCAGCTGCGCGGGCGGGTGGGCCGCAGCCACCACCAAGCCTATGCGTACCTGATGGTGCCTGATGTCGAAGGCCTCACCAAGCACGCCAGCCAGCGCATGGAGGCCATTGTGCAGATGGAAGAGCTGGGCAGTGGCTTTTATTTGGCTATGCACGACCTGGAGATTCGCGGTGCAGGCGAAGTGCTGGGCGAGAACCAATCGGGCAATATGCTGGAAGTGGGCTTTCAGTTGTACAACGAAATGCTGGCCGAAGCCGTGCGTTCGCTCAAAGCAGGCAAAGAGCCTGATTTACTCTCGCCTTTGCACGTCACCACAGAGATCAACCTGCACGCCCCTGCCCTTTTGCCCAGCGACTACTGCGGCGATGTGCACTTGCGTTTGAGCTTCTACAAAAAGCTCGCCACAGCAAAGTCGACCGACAAGATTGACCAACTGCTAGAAGAAATTGTCGACCGCTTTGGCAAGCTGCCATCGCAAGCGCAAACCCTGATCGATGTGCACCGATTAAGAGTCATCGCCAAATCGTATGGCGTGGTCAAAGTGGACGCCGCACCCGGCATGATCACCATTAACTTCCAAAAAGACCCACCGATTGACAGCCTGGCCATCATCCAGCTGATTCAAAAGAACAAACACATCAAGCTGGCCGGCAACGACAAACTGCGCATTGAGCGCGACCTGCCCTCAGCCGTAGCACGGGCGCAGATGGTGCGCGATGTGCTCAAAAGCTTGGGGCAGCCGACTGTGGCGATATCGAAAGTCGATGCATTTGCAACATAATTTCACAACACTTATAATTGTCAATATAATTATATTAGGAGTTTAGTCATGAGCCAAGTCACTATCTATATGGACGATGACGCCATAGCCCGCGCCAA
>JANPDG010000110.1:0-1537 GCA_031431335.1 Polaromonas sp.
GTTTGACGGCGACCGGCGCACCCACGATGTGTATGCCCACGGCGACACGTCGATTGTGTGCGTAGCGCGGGCCGACTTTCGCAAGATTTTGAGCGCCCACGTAGAGCTGTACGAAGCGTTGATGCGCCTGCAAGCGCGGCGCATTCGCCTGCTGTTTGGACTGGTGGAAGACCTCAACACCCTGCCCCTGCGCGCCCGCTTGGCCAAGCAGTTGGTGCACTTGGTGCGCAGCTACGGCGTGCCCAGCCTGAGCAATAACGAAGACATGCGCATTGGCCTGCACCTAGCCCAAGAAGAACTGGCACAGCTGCTGGGCGCATCGCGCCAGCGGGTGAACCAAGAGCTCAAGTCGATGGAGCGCGAGGGCATTATTCGGGTCGAGCCTGCAGGCTTGGTGGTGTGCAACCGCGAAGCACTTAAGAAGATTGGTGAAGCAGATGCATAAAACTATGCTCAATACGATGCTTAACTTATTGCGCTCACCAAAGGCTAAGCCATGAGCGAGTTTGACCATTTTGTGGGCACCCGCGCCGTGGGCGAGCAGCACGCATTTAACGTGAACGCGCTGACTGCATGGCTTAGCGTGCATCTAGACGGCTTCAAGGGCCCTTTGTCAGTTGAAATGTTCAAGGGCGGCCAGTCCAACCCCACCTACAAGCTGATCACGCCCAGTAAAAGCTATGTCATGCGCGCCAAGCCCGGCCCTGTGGCCAAGCTGCTGCCATCGGCCCACGCTGTTGAGCGCGAGTTTGCCGTGATGAAAGCCTTAAGCGGCACTGATGTTCCTGTGGCGCAGATGCACTGCCTGTGCGAGGACGAGTCTGTGATTGGCCGCGCCTTCTACATTATGGAGTTTGTGCAAGGCCGCGTGCTGTGGGACCAAGCCCTGCCCGGCATGCTGTCTGCGCAGCGCGGCGAGATTTACAGCGAGATGAACCGCGTGCAAGCAGCGCTGCACAGCGTGAACTTTGCACAATGTGGCCTTGCTGGTTATGGCAAGAGTGGCAACTACTTTGAGCGCCAAATTGGCCGCTGGAGCAAGCAATACCAAGCGTCGATTACTCAGCCCATCGAGGCTATGGACAAGCTGATCGAATGGCTTCCTGCCCACATTCCCGCCAGCGCGCGGGACGAAGGCCAGGTCAGCATCGTGCACGGCGACTATCGGCTGGACAACCTGATTTTTCACCCCACAGAACCCCGCGTATTGGCTGTGCTCGACTGGGAGCTGTCCACCCTGGGCCACCCGCTGGCCGACTTTAGTTACCACTGCATGGCCTGGCACATCCCGCCCGGCGCGTTTCGCGGCATCGGCGGGCTAGACCACGCCGCGTTGGGCATTCCGTCAGAGGCCCAATACATCCGTAAATACTGTGAACGCACCGGCATGCATACCCCCGAGGCGCTGGCCGCAGACTGGAACTTTTATCTAGCCTACAACATGTTCCGCATCGCCGCCATCTTGCAAGGCATAGCCAAACGCGTCGAGGCCGGCACCGCAGCCAGCGCGCAAGCAGTAGCCTCGGCTGCTGGGGCT
>JANPDG010000111.1:0-13621 GCA_031431335.1 Polaromonas sp.
TAGCTTGGTGGCCGCCACAGACGGGTCGCTGATTTCGTCCACGACATCGTCCACCTCACGGCAAAAAGCATAAAACGCCGTAATAGCGGCGCGCCGGTCTTTGGGCAGGAACAGAAAGGCGTAATAAAAGCTGCTGCCCGAGGCAGCAGCTTTTTGTTGAACATAATCTTGCGGTGTCATGCGCAAGATTGTCGCAGGGTTTTAGCAAGCCTTAAGCCGTTGTGGTACCTACTTTATGTGCTTGGCCATCCCATTTGAGGACTGGCCAACACTACTGGGCAGGCTTGCTGCCGGGAAAGTACTTTGTGAAAATATTATTAAAGGCAGTTTGTGCAGCTTGACCTTCGGCAGTACTGTACTTATTTAGCCAAGCAGCGTACCAGCCTTCACCATAATCAGCACTCTTATTCGCGCCACTGATAGCCTCAACTGGTTTGTTTAAAAACTTCGCAGCATGCACTTTGAAAGTGGCGTTGTCCATCGGAATCATGCTTTGATACACCTTCAGGCGGTTGTAGATGGCCAGAGAAGGTTTTAAGTTCGCAGTGGTCATTGCAGCGCTTAGCTTTGCTGCCTCAACGGGTTGCACACCCCAAAAGTGAATCAGCGGTGTAAGGTCCACGCCCGCAGCGATCGACATCCTTAAGATTCGGCTGTCAACTTCGCCCAGGCCCGCACCTGCAGCTACAACCTCTTTGCGAAAGACACGGTTTTCTTCGAGGTAAAACTTTTCCAATTTATCCCAACCAAACAGCGCTGCCACTTCAACATATTTGGCGTAGCCTCGCTGCTGGTATTGCACCTCGTCGGTGGTGGAGTGCGTGATATCCATGGCTTTACCCGCCCTGAAGTTCGGCGTTACCATCCAGTTAATAGCGGCCTCAGGTCGACCAATATGGGGGGTGTTGTTCATCGATTTGCCAAGAGCCGCGTCAATGTCAACTCCGTAAAGCTGATGACTCACAGCGGCAGACAACAAATTGACTGCGGCCTCGCCTTCACCTGGAAAGTTGCTGAACAACTGCGCGTGGCCAAGCTCGTGGAATTCAGTTTGCCAAAAGTCTTTACCCGGAGTCAGATACCAGTTTTTATTGTTGCCGTCAGTTTTATCGCCCGGGTTGTAGGTGTTGTTACCGCTGGGATACCCAATACCGAATGCGTCGCTCAATAGGCTGGTGTCGACTGTCAAGTACAAAATTTGGTTATTTCTAACTCTGTTTCTCCCCACCAAATCCGATACGACATCCATCCTGTCGTCCCAGTCTTTCATTAACGCGACAGGGTCAGTGTAGTTTTCGATCCACTTGGTGGGTAGCGTCATCATGAATTTGTCGCTCATAAAGTCAGCCCATGGTGCAGGATTTTTTCGTTGCACGTCTTGCCATTGCTGCAGCGACACGTTGTTCAGTTTAGTGGCAGAAAAGAACGGTGCAGGCACCGCGTTTTGGATCGTGATGGTCACGTCGCTGCCTGCATCGGCCAAGTAGGGTACGTCGATATAAATACCGCCGCCGTTGGGGTTTGCAATTTCGGTCACCGTGCTGACGATGGGGAATTTGGTGGTTACACGAAATGGGCGCGAGATAGTGCTTTTGATGTATTTATCAGCCGCGTTGGCACCGACCTGAATCATGAATTTTTTATTCACCATGGATTGCGGTACGGTAACTTTTGCAACGTCACCCGCAGCCAAGTAATAGCCAGTAGGCCGGCGAGCAACAGCACCAACGCTTGAAAAGGCACTGCGCGTGTCTACGTCGGCCACCATCGTTGCATTTATCTTGGCTGAATAAACCGTGTTTGGATTCGCTGCAACCTTGACTTTACCGGGAAACCAATCAGAGCTGCCAAACTTTTTACCCGCCAGCACGTCTTTGTATTTTGTAAATGTGCTTGCCTCAAACGCGCTGTCGTGAATACTCTGTTGGATATTAAGTACCGCGCGGTCAATATCTGTTTTGGTATCGCCGTAGTATTCGTTTGAAAAACCACCTTTGGTTGCTGTATTCGCAAAAAACGGGCCGCCACGCATTTTTTCATACGCAGTGATAACCGAAAATGCCAACGTCAATGTATCTTTGTTTTGGGTCACAGCATGCATAGTCTGCTTCAGACGCTCGTTGAGCACTTGAAGTTGAACTGAGCTTAAGGTCTGCGAGCCCTCCATGTGCGATTTGAGCGCAGTCAATGCTGCTGCAAACACCGCTGCGTCGGGACTGTCGGCAGTCACAACTTTGCAATAACCTTCTTTGTATTTAGAAGGTATGGGGTCGTTGCCAAACACCTCAGCGCTCAGCAGCAGTGAGCCAGTTTGGTTAAACAAATACACATACCGATTGTCTGACTCAAGGCCAAACGCAACGTGTGTTTTGGTTTTTAGATCTAGGATGTCACCTTGCTTGCCGCATTTGGTAAAGCCCTTCAAGTTGAATGCGGGGGACATGCTGTCAGATGCCGCAGCGAGAACTGAAGCGGCGTCTGAGGCAACACTGGAAGCACCGTCCTTAGCCCCGCCGCAGGCAACCAGTGTAGAGGTAATCAACACGCTGCAGGCCACTAAGCCCAGCATTGAGTTCTTATTCATATGATGCAAGAGTCCCATGATTTTTTCCTTGAAAAATAGTTTGAAAATTAGGGAATGCTTATGGCTTCATCAGCTTGAGCATGGCAGCGCCCATGCTTTCGCCGACGCGAAAATAGCTTTCGCCGTTGTAATTCCAGTGGTAGATAAACCCGACTTCTGGCGAAGTCAAAGGGTAGTGAAAGGGCCGCGTGTCAACAGTGCTCACAGTGCCTGCAAATTGGGGATATTTAGCAGGGTCAGCGACATTAGCCTGTGCATTGATTAGATTCAGAGAATTTTGATCTTTGCCGGCATCAGCCATGCCTGTATTGCCTATCACTACCAGCATGTTGGGCAAGTTCAAGTCCTTGCGCAGATCCCGAATTAAGTTGGCCATGTTCACCTCATACTGACCTACATATTGGGTGGTCACCCGATCGTTCCAGCCTTGGTGCCAACCGAAGCCCACCACTTCATAGCCTTTGCCGTCATAGTCTGGGTAGTATTTTTTGATGTCAGACAGCACCAGGCGCAGTTTGCTCACCATCTCTGTGTAGTAAGCCCCTGTCTGGTCCAATGTGGCCGTGGTGGGTGAGCCTACGCCCAAGCCAACCGAGCTGGGAGGTCTAAAGTCAACTGCCAGTGATTTACCACCCCAAGCTGTTTTGATTAAGAGCACCTTGTCCGTCAGCGCATTGCCCATGGTGTGGCCAAAGCCAAGCTCAGGCCCAATGTAGCCCTCGCCAGCTCTCATATCGTTGCCCACGCCAAATCCAACACCCAACTGCCCAGCACGCCTAACTACTGTGTTGCCGGCCGATGCCTCGTCCCAGTACGAAACATACACATCATCGCGTGTTGCCCAGCTTGAGTAGGTTTTGGATTCGCCCTTGACGCAACCAAGGATATCTTCTTGGACTGTGTAGGTAATGGTTTTGCTGGCGTTAACCAGATAGCTGTATTTAGCGGGGTCATTGTTGACCATGGCCCGCAGGCTGCCCATACCGCCAAGAATGTTGGCCGGGCCATTGCGCGTGTTGTCACGCTTAAGCGGGCAGAGTATCTTGGCTCGGTCAGGGTCGCCGCCTCGATCCACCTTGCCATAGCCTTCCATGTTGGACTGCCCCGCCAATATAAATATCTTGAGTTTGCCGTTGCCTACGACAAACTGTGCGGGGGGTGTAAGTGAAGCTACATCATCAGGCTCTGATGATCCGCCACACGCCACCGTTAAACCAGCGACTATAAAGACACCTAAATATTTAGCAAAAATAAACTCTTTGCATATTCGATTGATTAAACGCATGAAATAGTCCCCAAATTATTGTGCATTCAACGCAACACAACAAAATTAGACAATCGATGCGGATTTCAAAAATTACATTGTTGACATAATCAACTTGCTAGCTGAAAGACTTTGTGAGATTTGTGTTATTTGCGTAACAAATTGACAGCTTTGGCCACGGCCGCAGGCGCGCGGCGCAAAACTGCCGGTGCAATCAACTTGTGCATAGGCCCCACAGGCAGCATGTAGAGGTGCCCCAAGATATTTTTTACATGCACTACCGTAGACAGCGTAATGCGGTCATGCTGCGCGTCCACACGCTGCTTGAGCACTGAGAGCTGCACAGTGAGGTGCTTATCAGCGTCCTCCATCACCAGCTCGTGCGGTGTGGCGCTAACTAAGTTAAACAGGCCCAGCCGGGTGCCGCGCTGCAAGAGATGCTCAGAGCCTGCTGGCACATCAGGCACGGCAGCCAGTTGGCCTAGATTTTTTAAGCCCACCAGCTGCACCGCCCGATTGCGCAGCGCCATCATGCCCTCCACCCAGCCAGGTGTGTCGCGCGCAATCACCGCATAAATTTGAATAGCACTCAGCTCACTGCGCGGCACCAGCACGGTAAACGCATCGGCAAATGTGGCGGTGCGGGCGCTGGCATGCACAGAGCACTGAGCAGGAATGGGGATGGATTGGGTGGTCGGTAGCATAGTGAGGAATGTACTTTTGGAGGAAAATAAAGCATTTTTCCGACGTGGATATTCAATAGTTCGCTATCATTTTTGATTTTCTTGGGTCACGAAGCACAGAAAGACTGCGCCTGTCCAAGCTACATCCACAGCGCCCGCCACAGCACCACACAGGCATCCCACTTGCCCAGTTTAGGGCGTTGACTCAGAGTGCGGTGTTGCAGCTGTTGTATTTTGTCAGCAATCCGCAGGCCGCCTTGGATGACGCAGCGCAGTTCTAGGCTGGCGCGCCAGCCGTTAAAACCACTGATTTGCTGAGCCACGCGCTTGGGCAGGTGAGCGCCTTTGAGCATGGTGGCGCGGGCCAGACCGGTGCAGTGAGCAACTAATTTGGCGGTGTCGGGGGTGTCGATGCAAGTCAGCAGGTCAGATTTTTTGACGCTGCACAGTTGCATCAGGTCGCGGGGCAGGTAGTAGCGCTTGTTCGGTAGGTCGCGGCTTAGGTCTTGCCAAAAGTTGATCAGTTGCAGGGCGCTGCAGATGGCGTCTGAGGCGTGGAGCGACATTTTGTCGTGCACCCCGTACAGATGCAGCAGCAAGCGGCCTACGGGGTTGGCAGATCGGCTGCAGTAGTCCAGCAGTTCGGTGTGGTCTGCATACCAGTGGCCAGCCTCGGAGTAGTCCACGTCTTGGGCGAAGGCTTTGAGCAGGTCGTCTAGCAGGCTCAAGGGCAGCTGGAATGTGGTGATGTGCGGTGCGAGGGCGCCAAACACATCGGGCCAGCGGGGGGACACCGACGCGCCGGGCTCGGTGCTGGCGCAGGCGTGCAGGTCGTAGCGGTAGGCGGCCAGGTCGGTTATGCGTTGCTCGGCAGTAGCGTTGCCTTCGTCGGCCAGGTCGTCTGCGGTGCGGGCAAACCAATAGATGGCCGTGATCACACCGCGCAGATGCGGTGGACACAGCAGGGAGGCTACGGGGAAGTTTTCGTAGTGTTGGGGCACGGGGATAGCCTATTCAGTTGGAGACAGAGCAAAATGGAGGGTACATTTTGGACTGTCCCACAATGTTATCGGCTTGGGCAGAGCGATGCGTTGCTCACACAGATGCATCGGTCTTTCCCGACAGGTTATAGAATTTTTTAATCGCATCCCACGCCACCTGCGGGTCGTCCACATAGTTAAACAGTTTGACGTCCTCGGGCGAGATGGCGCCTTCTTCTACCAGCACGTCAAAGTTGATTAGCTTTTTCCAGTAGGCGCTGCCGTACAAAAAGATGGGCACGGGCTTGGCTTTGCGGGTTTGCACCAGCGTGAGCACTTCAAACAGCTCGTCCAGTGTGCCAAAGCCGCCGGGAAAGGCCACCAGCGCTTTGGCGCGCATCATAAAGTGCATTTTGCGCAGGGCGAAGTAATGAAACTTAAAGCTCAGTTCGGGGGTGACATACGGGTTGCCGCTTTGCTCATGGGGCAGGGCGATGTTCAGGCCCACGCTCATCTCGCCTTGGTCGTGCGCGCCACGGTTGGCCGCCTCCATCACGCCGGGGCCGCCGCCGGTACAGATGAACAGCTTGTCTTCTTTGGGGCAGTATTTGCCGTGCTCGGCGACCAAGCGGCCAAACTGGCGGGCTTGCTCGTAATAAGGCGCGGTGCGCATCAGGCGCTGGGCTTTGGCCAGAGCGGCCGCGTCGCCACTGGCTTGGGCGGCGGCGAGCGCGGCCTGGGCTTCTTCGGGACTGCAAAAGCGCGCACCGCCAAACACCACCACAGTGCCTTGTATGCCTGCTTCGGCTTGGCCTAGCTCGGGCTTGAGCATTTCTAGCTGCATGCGGATGCCGCGTGTCTCGCGGGACAGTAAAAACTCGGGGTCTGCAAAAGCCAAGCGGTATGCGTCAGGCTCTAGGGGTGTGCCTTCGCTTGCGTGGTGTTGCAAAGTAGCCCAAGCGTTGGCCAGGTGCTGTTCGGTGAGGTTGTGGGTGTTTTCCATAGTTTGATTTTAGAGTCTAGAAGCTGCTTGGGGTGCATTCGATCAATGGTGCATAGCCAAGCTTAAGCGGTAGCCTAGCTTAGCCTGTGTGGCACGCAGCGTGCATATTAAAATGCAGTTATTAAAATTATGAGCGGGCGTGTTGGCGCCCAGACAGCCCACCGGCATGAAAGCACCTTCTCCTTACAGCTACCGTCTATTGCTTGAAAACAAGCAAGTAGGCCCGTTTGACCGCCGCACTATTGTGGGTATGCGGATCAATAAGCTGATTCCTAAAGAGACCTCTATTTTGCGCAGCGATGGCCTGCTGATGACGGCTGCGCAGCTCTTGGCCGACCGCAACGAACAGGCCGATCCGCACACAGGCCAGCTGGCTTGTGCACCTATCGCCATGGCATCAGTCCAGTGGCCTACATTTTTAGTTAACTTTGGTGGTAATTTCGGCGGTATTTTGGGTGCGGGTGCACTCGGTTTTGTAGGCCGAGGCGAGCTTCGCTTTCAGAGCGATTCTCTGCGTCTGAGTGGTCAGCGCAAGAGCGGCTTGCTGCGCAGTGCACAAGACCGGGTCAAAATTGCCATTGCAGACATTGCGGCTGTCAATGCGCAGGCCAGTGCGGCGCACATCACGCTGCGTGCAAATCATCCCTTGGTTGCGCAGCGCAAAAGCCCAGTGATCAAGATCGTGATGGACAGCCCAGGCGAAGTCGCAGAGCTGATTGAACTGGTGCGAGCTAGCGTCTAAGCGCGTGTAGCGCTGCTGCGTGCAGGCCCTAGAGGGCGCGCTCTAAGTGGTTTGAGGCGCATATGTGACAAAAATATGTGACAAAATTGGCCAACAAAAAGGCTCCCTAGGAGCCTTTTTGTCATGCGTTATACAAATTAGACGCGCTTTCCAAAGCGGCTGGTCAGACGCGCTTTCTATACTCGCCGGTGCGGGTGTCAATCTCGACCTTGTCACCTTGGGCCACAAAGATCGGCACACCGATTTCAAAACCAGTGGCAATCTTGGCCGGCTTGAGCACTTTGCCCGAGGTATCGCCTTTGACAGCAGGCTCGGTCCAGGTGACTTCGCGCACCACGCTGGTGGGCAGCTCGACAGAAATGGCTTTTTCGTCGTAGAACACCACTTCCAGCTCCATGCCGTCTTCCAAGTAGTTCAAAGAGTCGCCCATGTTATCGGCTTCAACTTCGTACTGGTTGAACTCAGCGTCCATGCAGATGTACATTGGGTCAGCGAAATAGCTGTAAGTGCAGTCTTTTTTGTCTAGGATGACTTGGTCGATTTTGTCGTCGGCTTTAAACACGTTTTCAGTGCCAAAGCTGCCAATCAGGCTTTTGAGCTTCATGCGCACGGTAGCGCTGTTGCGGCCGCCACGGCTGTATTCAGTTTTCAACACGACCATCGGGTCTTTGCCGTGCATGATGACGTTGCCTGCGCGGATTTCTTGAGCGATTTTCATAGGTGATTTTTCATGCTGCGCAGGGTATCTGCACAAAGCCTTAGATTTTAGCGTGTTTTGCGGCCACTCAGACCGCGAAACGCTTTAAAAGCCAAGCTATTGGCCTGTAGCTGTCACGCCGCAAGTAACAGTGAAGACCAGTCGGTTATTCGGCGGTGAGCCACTGGCCGTGGGCAGGTTAGGTATGACAATGCCCGCGCCTTGCAGCAGCGCTACGGTGGTGTTGGGCACCGTGGGGCACACAGCGGTGCCCAACTGCTGACAGGTGACTGCTGTGCACGACAAGCCCGTGGTGGCAGGGTCAGCCAGCGTCACAGTGGTGGCCGCAAACGAGCCTATATTTGCCACGGTGATCGTGTAGGCGGTAGTTTGGCCTGCTGCCAGCGTGGTGACGCTGTTGGTTTTGGTCAGGGCGATGTTGACGCTGCCCAGCACGCGCACATCTTCTTGGGTGGAGCTGCCAGATGCGTAGTTGGCGCCACCGGCCACAGTGGTGGTGCCGGTATAAGCCGTGCCAGGCGTGACTTGGGTAGCAGCTGCCGTGCGGAAAGGGTCTAAAAAGCCCACCGTGGCTGAGTTTTGAAACGGGAAGTTCAGTGTGGGTGTGGCTCCGCCGCCGTTGACTATGACCGTGACAGTGAAGGTCACCGTGGTGCTGGGCGGTAGCAAGAACGAGGTGGTCGTGGTGCTGCTGCCGGGTGTGCCGACGATCAGTGTGGTGTTACCCGTGCCTACAGTCGGGTTAGCAGGGCCTTGCGCGCTGCCTGCGTAGGTGAGGCCAATCACGTTGTTGGGGGCAGTGGCTGCGGCGTATTGAAACGGCACAGGCAAAACATCGCTCAACGTAGCACCCACAGCGGTGCCTGGCCCTGTGTTAGCAATCGAGACAACATATTGCGCTGTGTTGCTATCGGGAAAAGCCACCACGGGGGTAGTGGTGCGTTTAGTCACAGCCAATACGGGCAGGCAGTTGAACACTAAGTTTTGAGAAGTCGGTGTAAAAGGTACTGTGCTGGCAGCGCCGCCAGCTGAGCCCGCACCATACGGGTTGCTGATGCCGGTATTGCCGTTCACAGGGAACACTCTACCGCCAGCACCGCCTGCAAATGTGGAAGAGGTGAACGCACTGATATTGGTGGAGCGCAAAACTGCACCGCCGCCGCCGCCGCCGCCTGGGCCTTGGGTTTCACCAGCTCGTAAAAATGTACCAGCTACACCGCCTGTGCCAGAGTAACCGGTATTTCCGCCCTCACCGCCATTGGCCTGAATGCTCAAGTTGGGGGTGGCCGTGCTGGTCAGTACCACCACCGTGCCGCCAGCGCCGCCGCCGCCAGCTGCATCGCGTCCGCCCGGCAGTGCATTTTGACCGTTAGACAGCAAGTTGCCTGCGCCTGAAATAGTGCCGGCGCGGATAAAAATGATGCCGCCACCATTGCCCCCGGCGGCTTGTGGCACGGTAGGGTTGTCGCATGCGTTGTTGTTATCGCCAGCGCCGCCGCCGCCGCCCATAATTAAATTGTCAATGGATGCCGCCAAAGTGCCTCCCCCCAGGCCGCCCATGGCGCGGGCTCTGTCACCGGTGCAACCCCAAAATGTGGGCGCTAGCTGAACGCATCCACCTTGGTCGGTGGCAAAATAAAATGCAAATGAATTGCCACCTATGCCGCCTTGGCCTACATTGGAACCGCCGCCGCCGCCGCCGCCGGCGTTGTGCTGGGTGCCGCCGCCCCCGGCGTTGCCCGGTGCTCCGCGGGCTGTAAAGCCGCCGTTTGCGTAACCGCCTGTGCCGCCCAAGTCGCTGTAACTGTAAGTGGCAGCGTAAGTGCCCGTCGCCGCGCCGAGTGTACGGATTAACCGAGGTGTGCCTGCAATGCCCTCGCCCTTGGCTGCGCCAACGTTGACAGCAACACCATCAGAAGTGCTTGCTGCCGCGCAGGTAGCACTGGCAGGCAGCGCAGCTGAAAAGGCGGCCGTGTTGACGTAATTTACGGTTGTGCCAGTGTTGTCATAGTAGTTGGGCCATCCGCCGCCAGCGCGAAATCCGCGTGCGGACGCATCGATCGTTCGCCCACCCATATTCAAGTTGCCTGCAACGTCAATCACCCACACGCCGCCGGTGGTGCCGTCCCAGTCGGGAGGCGATTGGTTGGCTGGCAGTGTGATGGAAGAAAACTGCGGCACGCGGATGACTTGAAAGCGGCGGTTGCCGTTTTCTGCTGCGCCTGTGCCTGCTGAGGGCGCTGCGTCGGTGTAAGTAAAACTCAGGCCTTGGTCAATCGTCAGCGCGCCGGTGCCCGCGTTAAAAGCCACAACACGGCGAAATTCGTACTTGCCGCTGTTGTTTAAGGCCGTCCAGCCACGCCCTGTGGTGCCGTTGCCGTACTGAATGCCGTTGCCGTTGTTGTACAGCGCATCTTGCATCTGGATAATCATCACCAAGTCGCCTGGGGCTATGGGCGTGGTACCTGGGACGCCGCCGCCAGGGCCCGCGCCCGTGCGCAGCGTGCCCAATGTAAGATTACTGCTTCCAATTGGGACGCTGCCATTGCCTGGGTAATAAGACGGTGCAGAAAACGCAATGCCGTCTTTGCCTGGCGCGCTGCATGATGCGGGCTGCGACCAAGCGGCCATGCTAGACAGGCTGAGCCAAGCCACCAATGCTGTGGACAACCAATGAGAAAATTGCTTCATGTTGTTGCTTGCTGTTTGTTGTTTGAAAAAATCAATATTATTTTAATCGTTTGTAAAACTTAGTAGTTACATATTTATCTTTTATTTGGGGTGTTGTGCGCTGAATCATGGAGAAATTTAACATTTTTAGTGACCCAATGCATCAGCTGTGTGACTAAATCGACTTGTTGGGCCAAGCGCCCTCGGGCGGCAAGAGTCACCTCGGTCCAGACTGGCAGGTTCAGCTCTGGCAAAGCCTGGTCGCTTAGCCCGTTCCACACATGGTGAAACAGCCGCAGGTCAGCAGGAGCGTCAAGCCAGTCTAAAAACGCATCGAGTTTGGCAGCGTGGGCGCTGTCGCTCTGGGGGTAGATCTGCCACACAAAAGCCTGACCTGCCCACAGGGCGCGCACCAAGCTGTCTTCGCCGCGTACAAAGTTAAGCTGGCAGCGCGCGAGCAGGGCGTCGTATGCGGCGTGGGGCATGAGGGGCAGTGGGGTGATGGATAAATGCTCTGATATTAATAGCGAACTATCCAATATCCACGTCGGAAAAATGCTATTTTCTTCACCTAAAACGCTTTGCACAGCTGAGCTGGCACGGCCGCTGGTGACCAGCAGCTCGGTGGACGACTTAGCGCTTTGCGGCTGGCCCAGCAGCTGCAGTAGCTGGCCAAGCGCGGGCGGCTCGTAGCAAAACAGGCTGACTGCGAGGCGGCTGTCGGCTGGCGTGTCTTGCGGGTGTGTGTTCCAGGCGCGTTGAACTGGCTCAGCAGTTGGCGCAGTGCTGGGTTCCGCAGTGCTGGGTTCATTAATAAGTGCGGTTGCCAGTGGTGTGCCGTCCCCAGCACCCAGCAGCCCGCCTGTACCTTGCGTAAAGCCGGGGTAGAAAAACCATTTCGTCATGCCCGCTGCAGGGCCGTGCATCACAGGCGAGGGTAGGCCGTGGCTGCGCTGGGCATAGGGCTCGGCACTGAGGTACTCTAGGTTAATCCATACAGGTTTTAGGTGGTTTTTTTGGCAGTTTTCCGACGTGGATATTGGATAGTTTGCTATTAAATTAGGACTAACCACCCAAGCCGCATCAATCTCACAGCCAAACGTTTCAATCACCACATCGCCCGGCACATCGGTGCCCACCTGCGGCGCAGTAGCTGTCCATGCCCGCACTTGCACGCCCGGGCAGCCCGCAGGCGCCATCCAGGCCAGCGCGCTGGCGTCGTCCACCCACAACCGCACCTGCTGGCCGCGGCCAGCTAGCTGGCTGGCCAGCCGCCAGCACACGCCAATGTCGCCAAAATTGTCGATCACTTTGCAAAAGATGTCCCAGCGCAGCTGCTGGGATGATGTGAGGGTCTGCATAGCTGGGTTACTGCTGCCTGCGGTTTTGCAAGGCATGCGTGCGCAGTGCGGTGGTTTGCGTGGCGCAGGCCAGGTTGATATAAAACCCGGAGGTGTCGGTTTTAGAGCAGCTGGTGTTGCGCTCTTGCATCCAGGCCAATTGCTCGGTTTTCAGGGCTGCTTTACCTGCGGTGTCCAGCTTGGCTATTTGCTTTTTGTACTCGGCATTGAGAGCTTTATCGGACTCTTGGTAGACCTTGGTCACACAGTACATGTTGTCAAAATCGTTCTTGGGTTTGTTGCAGGCGCTGTTGGCATGCGCCGGCGCGCAGGCCAGGGCATAGGCGCAAGCTATCAGGGCCAGAGCAGGTGGTGCGGCGTGGAGTTTCATATTCATTGTGATGTTCAAAAAACTGCGAAAGTGACTGAGCGTAGCATGCCAAAATAGCCCCTATGACCGACAGCATCGCTGACAGCGCCACCTCACCACCTCCCGCCGCCCACAGTGCCGAGCTTTTAGCTCAGGTGGCCGCGCTGCCCAGCTTGCCGGGTGTGTACCGCTATTTCGACGCAGACAACGGCCTGCTGTATGTGGGCAAAGCCAAAAACCTGAAAAAACGGGTGTCTAACTATTTTCAAAAGAGCCACGGCGGCACGCGCATTGGCCATATGGTGAGCCGCATTGTGCGCATGGAAACCACCGTGGTGCGCTCAGAGGCTGAGGCGCTGCTGCTGGAAAACAACCTGATTAAAACGCTGAACCCGCGCTTTAACATTTTGTTTCGCGACGATAAGAGCTATCCGTATTTAAAGATGACGGGGCAGGCTGTGTCATCTTCAGAACTGAAGGTTTCCAAGAAAAATAAGCAGTTTTACGACGTGGATATTAAAGAGTTTGCTACTAATACTGTAGCAAATGATGATTCCAAACCCGATGCCAAAGTCTTGGCCATCGACTTCCCACGCATCGCCTACTACCGCGGCGCGGTAGAGAAAAAGCACCGCTACTTTGGGCCGTACCCCAGCGCCTGGGCGGTGAAAGAATCTATACAGCTGCTGCAAAAAGTCTTTCACTTGCGCACCTGCGAAGACACCGTGTTTGCCAACCGCACGCGGCCGTGCCTGTTGTACCAAATCAAGCGCTGCTCGGGGCCGTGTGTGGCGCATATTACGGGTGCAGACTATGCGCAAGATACGGCGAACGCCGAGCGCTTTTTGCGCGGTGAGACGCAGCAAATCATGCAAGAGCTAGAGGCCCGCATGATGGCGCATGCTTCAAGCCTAGAGTTTGAAAAAGCCGCCGAGGCGCGCAACCAGATCAGCGCGTTGTCCAAAGTGCTGCACCAGCAGTCGGTGGACAACGTGAGCGACAAAGACGTGGACATATTGGCCGTGCGCGTGCAAGGCGGCAAAGCCTGCGTGAACCTGGCCATGGTGCGCGGCGGGCGGCATTTGGGCGACCGGCCGTATTTTCCGGTGCATGTAGACGACGCGCCAGCCGCTGAGGTGCTAGAGGCCTTTATTGCGCAGCACTATATTGGCACCCCACCGCCGCCCACCCTGCTGGTGAGCGAGAAGGTGGACCCTGAGCTGATTGCGCTGCTCACAGAGCAAACCGGCGTCAAAATTAGCGCTGT
>JANPDG010000112.1:0-32862 GCA_031431335.1 Polaromonas sp.
ATAGGACAGTTTGCTTACGCCAACAACAGCAATCGATTTTTAGCTGCCCCCGAGTTGAAAGACCAGCCATTTGCCATCGCAGGCGTACCGTTCGACGGGGCGGTGACCAACCGGCCCGGGGCACGCTTTGGGCCGCAAGAGATTCGGCGTGCCAGCTTGATGCTGTGTGACGGGCTGCATCCGTTTTTTAATGTGACTCCGGTGAGCCATCTGGGTGATGCACATGACATGCGCCTGCCCAATGCGTCGCCGCTGGCCCAGGTGCGTAGCCATATCCAGCAGCAAGCCAGTGCCTTGATGGCTAAACACCACTGCGTATTTTTAGGTGGCGACCATTCGGTTACTTTGCCTTTGCTACGCGCTGCCTATGCCCGTTATGGGCAAATGGCACTGGTGCATTTTGATGCGCATTGCGATACCTGGACTGACCATTTTGGTGAACCATCAGGCCATGGCACCTGGACGTATGAGGCACTGCAGGAAGGCTTGGTAAGCCCGCAGCACACTGTTCAAATTGGCCTGCGGTCTAGTGGTGAGCGGGCCTCGCGGGAATACGTGCAGGACCAAGGTGGTTTGATTTTTGATGCCCGTGCAATGCGCGGTCTAGATGGCGCGAATTTAAAACCCATCATTGCCCAAATTTTGAAGCGCATTGGCAACATGCCGTGCTACTTGTCGCTTGACATTGACTGCCTTGATCCTGCGTTTGCCCCCGGCACTGGCACCCCTGAGCCTGGCGGTATGAGCAGCTCGCAGGTGCTTACTTTTTTAGAAGAGCTGGCCCCGCTTAACATGGTCGGTATGGACTGCATGGAAGTGGCGCCCGCTTACGACCACGCCGAGCTCACAACTAATGCGGCGGCTATGTTTGTGTGGACTTATTTGTGCGGTCAAGTGGCCAAGTGCAGCGCGTAACAAATTTACCCTAAGCACAAGTGCCATGCTGCTCCAATCAGATACTCAACTCAACCAAAAGAGTTATTACGAAGCCAGTGCGCAGCGCACTGCGGACCTGCCTGCGCTGCAAGGTGATGTGCATGTAGACGTGGTGGTGGTGGGTGCTGGATTTGCAGGGCTGTCAGCGGCTATCGAGCTGGCCCAGCGAGGCTATAGCGTGGCGGTGTTAGAAGCAGACCGCATTTGCAGCGGTGCCTCGGGGCGTAATGGTGGACAAGCTATTGTGGGCTTTGCCAGTGGGCAAGAGCCGTTTGAGCAGCAGTTAGGTAGGTTTGAAGCCCGCCTAGCGTGGGATATGTCGCTGGAAGCCGTTGGCATGATTGACCAGCGCACGGCGCAGTACGGCATTGACTGCGACTGGACCAAAGGCTATTTGTACGTGGCCGACTCTCCACGCAAAGCACGCGCGTTAGAACGCAGTCTGCAGGAGCAAAAAGATCACTACGGTTTAAATTGCGACTTTGCGCATGGAGCCGACACGCAGCGTCTTATCCAAAGCCCGCATTATTGCGCTGCAGCCTACGAAAATGTGTCTGGCCATCTGCACCCGCTGAAGTATGGTTTGGGATTAGCGCGAGCTGCGCGCGCGTTGGGGGTGCAAATCTTTGAGCATTCACCCGTAGTGGACATAAAACGCGGCACCCACGTACAGGCGCACACTGCAGGTGGCGTGGTGCATGCCAGCTTTGGTGTGCTGGCGGGCAATTGCACGCTAGGCGAATATGGCCCACGTGTGGCACCAGAAATTACGCCGCGCATCATGCCTGTAGGCACCTATATTGTGGCTACGACCCCGCTGGAGCCCGAGCTGTGCAAAAGATTAATCCCCCAAAACGCTGCTGTGTGTGACAACAATTTTATTTTGGATTACTTTCGCTTCAGCGCAGACCACCGGATGCTGTTTGGTGGCAAGGTTAGCTACAGCGCCAAGACCCCTGCTAATTTAGAGCAAGTGATGGCAGCGCGCATGCGCCAAGTGTTCCCTCAGTTGCACAGCGCAGCGATTGACTATGTGTGGGGCGGCTTTGTGGACATCAGCATGAACCGCGCGCCAGACTTTGGCCGCTTGGCTGACAACCTGTACTACTTGCAAGGTTTTAGTGGGCACGGCGTGGCACTGACAGGCTTGGCGGGTCGTTTGGCGGCTCAAGCGATTGCAGGGCAGGCTGAGCGTTTTGATGTATTTTCTCGCTTGCAGCACCGAAAGTTTCCAGGCGGTGCGCTGCTGCGCATGCCCAGCTTAGTTTTAGGCATGCTGTTTCATCAGCTGCGCGACAAGCTCTAAACTGGCAGTTCGCTGCTGCACAAATCGCAGGCCACGTTTTTATTTTTTGGCGATCAGGGCCAGCTCTGCTGCAATCGCCTTGGCCAAAATCGGACCGCAGCGGGCTATATCGAGGAGTGGCGCGTAGCCATAACCAATTACCAGGCCTCTGGCATCTTTGCGGCCTAAGCAGTAGGCCGACAGCGCGCGTACTGTGAGGCCCAGCTGTGCAATCCGTTCGACCAGTGCTACATCGTCTACCTCTGCAGGTAAACGCAAGCACAGGTGCAAGCCTTGCTCTGCACCGCTGATCTGCGCTAGGCTGCCTAGGCAGGGCCGCAGGGCTTCCAGCAAACAACTGCGTCGCTGCGCATAGCGCTGGCGTGCTTTGCGCAGCGCGCTGGCGAAATGGCCCATTTCAATAAACTCGGCCAGCGCCGCCTGTAGTGGCAATTGGCCTGGTCGGTTCAGGTCATAGTGGGCTTGCTTAAACGGCACTACCAGCTCTTTGGGTACCACCAAATAGCCCAGTTTGAGACCGGGGTATAACACCTTAGAAAATGAACCCATGTACAGCACCCGTGCGTCTGAGTCTAGCCCTGCCAAAGACGAAATAGGCGGGCCGCTGAAACGAAACTCGCTGTCATAGTCATCCTCTAGCAGCCAAGCTTTGTGCTCTTTAGCCAATGACAAAATCTGATGTCGTCGCGCCAGTGACATCACCGCTCCCGTGGGGTACTGGTGTGAAGGAGTTACGTAAATCATGCGCGGTGGGTGGGCTGCGTCCACCTTCTGCGGTGCAATGCCCGCGTGGTCTACCGCCACAGGATGCAGATTCAGCCCTGTGGCCGAAAAAGCTTTGACTGCGCCCCAGTAAGCAGGGTCTTCTATCCAAACGGTATCGCCATGGTCTGCTAGCAGGTGGGCGCACAGCTCTAGCGATTGCTGGGTTCCACTGGTAATAATGACCTGCTCTACATCTAGCGGCACGCTGCGCGATACGCGCAAATAATCGGTTAACGCGCGGCGCAGCGGTGCGTAGCCACCAGTGTCACTGTAGTCCAGCATTTCGGCATAGGCCATGCGCCAATGTTTGTTTTGCAAACGCTGCCACAGCGCAATAGGAAAACCGCTGAAGTCGGCCACATTGGTGCAAAAGGGCTGAATTTCTAACTGTGTGGCGCAAAACGTGGTCGCTAGCGTATGCCCTCTGCGGGAGAGCCGTGCTTTAGGCAGTTGTTTTTTTGGGGGGCGCATTGGGGTAATCACGGGCATGTTGTCGTTGACAAACGTACCGCTTCCTACGTGGCTGACCAAATAGCCCTCTACGCCTAGCTGGCTCAGTGCCGCAACCACGGTATTGCGCGACAAATCTAAGTCTTGGGTCAGCTCCCTGCTCGATGGCAAGCGGTCGCCAGCAGTTAGTTTGCCATCCAAAATAGCGCGGCGCAGTGCCTCATAAAGCTGACGGTGCAGTGGTAACTTATCTTTGCTGCCAATGCGCGCCATCTCGGTCAGTAGAAGTTCAGACAACATAAGGGACCAACATGAAGGTAGTAAGTACGAACACCAAGTGTAAAGTGGAACCATAGACTTTATTTAACTGGTTCTTATGGCGAACCAATTACTCTGCCACAATGACTTGATGATGAAAAAAGAACACTTCAAGGTGAGCCTATGAAGCCAATGCCTGGCATGGTGTGGCTACCCGCCGACCACCGGCTATTGGGCAATCCAGAGCGTCAACTGCCGTTTTTGGTGCTGGGTGACAAATATGCCCGAGCCGTTAAGCAAGGTGCTGGTGTGCAGCCCGTAGTTTTCCCACTCTGCGAATTAGGACAAATTGATCAATTGCTGAGTTTGGTAGACGGTGTGATGTTGACGGGTTCGCCATCCAACGTGCACCCTTCGCATTTTGGAGAGGAAGTGGCTGATACGAGCCTGCCGCTGGATCCAGACCGTGATGCACTGACATTAGCGCTAGTGCGCGCCTGTGTAGCGCAGCAAATTCCCTTGCTGGGAGTTTGCAGAGGGTTTCAAGAGATTAACGTAGCCATGGGCGGCAGTTTGCACCAACGTGTGCACCACGTCCCTGGACTGCAAGACCACCGCGAGAGGGCTGACCAGTCTTACGATGCGCAGTATGCACCCAGCCACAGCGTGACATTTGAGCCTGGTAGTGTTTTGCACCAATGGGCAGGTGCAAATTCTGCTCAAGTTAACTCATTGCATGGTCAAGGTGTGGCGCAACTGGCACAGGGCTTGCAAGCACTTGCGCACGGACCTGACGGTTTGGTTGAGGCGTTTGAAGTAGTGGGCGCACGCGCATTTGCTTATGCCGTGCAATGGCACCCTGAATGGAAATTTTGGGAAACACCGTTTTATGCGGCTATTTTCACCGCATTTGGCGATGCATGCCGCATACGCCAACGGGGCAGGGCTACTGCATAAATATACGTTGCTAAGCGCAGCGGCAAGGAAACTATGTACGATAAAAAAGCAACCACTTTTAATGAGCTAGAACAATGGCTTAATGAGCGCCGCGTCACTGAAGTTGAGTGCTTGGTGCCTGATTTAACCGGTGTAGCACGCGGCAAGATTTTGCCCCGCGCCAAGTTTACCGAAGACCGCGGCATGCGTTTGCCAGAAGCCATTGTGGCCATGGGCGTTACAGGTGAATTTCCCGAAAGTGGCAGTTACTACGATGTGATTGATCCGACCGACAAAGACATGCAATTGCGGCCCGACCCATCTACTGTTCGCATAGTGCCGTGGGCCACTGATCCTACTGCGCAGGTGATTCATGACTGCTTCGATCACGCTGGCAACTTGGTTCCATTTGCCCCACGTTCTGTGCTGCGCCGGGTGTGTGACCTGTTTGCTGCCGAAGGTTTGCAACCCATCGTTGCGCCTGAGCTAGAGTTTTACCTTACTGCCCGTAACACCGACCCTAATACCTTGCTTAAAGCGCCAATTGGCCGCAGCGGTCGCGCTGAGACATCGCGCCAAGCCTACAGCATTGATGCGGTGAACGAGTTTGATCCTCTTTTTGAAGAGATATACGACTACTGCGAAAAGATGGAGCTCAACGTTGACACGCTGATTCACGAGGTAGGCGCTGGACAAATGGAGATTAACTTTTTTCATGCCGAGCCGTTGGGCTTGGCGGACGAAGTTTTCTTCTTCAAGCGCACTGTGCGCGAAGCCGCGCTTCGCCACAACATGTATGCCACTTTCATGGCCAAGCCCATAGCGGGCGAGCCCGGCAGCGCCATGCATGTGCACCAAAGCATATTGAACAAAGCTACGGGTAAAAACATCTTCAGTAATGAAGACGGTACGCCTTCAGAATCTTTCATGCACTATATCGGTGGACTGCAGCGCTACATACCCGCGGCTATGGTGCTGGTGGCACCTTACGTCAACAGCTATCGCCGTTTGTCGCGCAACAGCGCAGCACCTATCAACATTGAATGGGGATATGACAACCGTACTGTGGGCATTCGTTCACCCATTTCTACTCCAGAAGCCCGCCGAGTAGAAAATCGTGTAATCGGCGCCGACGCCAATCCTTACGTAGCATTGGCCATGACTTTGGCTTGCGGTTATCTAGGCTTGAAAAATAAAATTAAGCCAAAACCGGAAATGAAAGGCGATGCTTATCTAGCACCGTATTCGCTGCCCCGTAGCTTGGGTGAAGCGCTAGACTGGTTACGTAAAGAGTCTGATCTGCACGAAGTTTTAGGTAAAGAATTTATTACCGTGTATTCGGAAATTAAAGAACTTGAGTTTGATGAATTTATGAAGGTCATATCACCTTGGGAGCGAGAGCATTTGTTGCTCCATGTGTAAGCGCGCACCGTTCACCTGGGTTTAATACTTGCAGCTAAATCTCAATCCATTTCCACTGAAAGCAGTACTATGAATACCGTAGTTGACACCGCCATGATCCAGGCTTTGGACAGTGCACATTTTTTGCATCCGTTCACTGACTTTAAGCAGCTCTCCAGCAAAGGCGCGCGTGTCATCACCAAGGCTGAGGGTATCTATGTGTGGGACTCTGAAGGTGCCCGCATGTTAGACGCGATGAGCGGCTTGTGGTGTGTGAACGTAGGCTATGGCCGCAAAGAATTAGCTGATGCCGCGCACCAGCAGATGATGACGCTACCTTACTACAACAGTTTTTTTCAAACCACCAATGTGCCTGCGGTGCAGTTGTCAGCCAAACTGGCATCTTTAGCCCCTAACGTAGGCGACCGCAGCTTCCAGCACGTTTTTTATTCGTCTAGCGGCAGCGAAAGCAACGACTCCAATGTGCGCATGGTGCGCAGATACTGGGACCTGCTGGGTCAGCCTCAGCGCAAAGTGATCATTGGCCGCATCAATGCATATCACGGAAGCACCATGGCAGGTGCATCGCTGGGCGGCATGGTGGGGATGCATGCACAGGGCGATTTGCCTATTCCCAATATCACCCATATTGAGCAACCTTACCATTTTGAAAACGGTCTGCCGGGTGAGTCATTAGATGAGTTTGGACTGCGCGCAGCAGGCTGGCTAGAGACCAAAATTTTAGAAATAGGCCAAGACAAAGTAGCCGCGTTTATTGCTGAGCCGCTACAAGGTGCCGGTGGTGTGATTATTCCGCCAGATACCTACTGGTCAGAAATTCAGCGCATTGTCGACAAGTACGGAATATTGCTTATTAGCGACGAAGTGATCTGCGCTTTTGGACGGCTGGGTCATTGGTTTGGCTACGAAAAGTTTGGCTACAAACCTGATCTAGTGACTTTTGCTAAAGCCATCACCAGTGGCTATATACCTCTAGGTGGTGTGATGGTGGGCAATCGTGTTGCCAAAGTTTTGATAGAGCAGGGCGGCGAATTTAACCACGGCTATACCTACAGCGGACATCCAGTTGCTTGCGCCGTAGCGTTGGCCAACGTAGCGATTATGGAAAACGAACAACTGCCGCAGCGCGTGTGCGATGACCTTGCGCCATATTTAGCTAAAAAATACCTAGAAATTAACGACCACCCTTTGGTCGGCTTGGCAGAAACATGTGGCTTAGTAGCAGGATTGGTATTGGTTAAAAACAAAGCGCGGCGCGAGCGCTTTGACCCAGATCACAGTGTCGGCATGATTTGCCGTGGCCATTGTTTTAACAACGGACTCATCATGCGCGCCGTAGGCGACCGCATGATCATCTCTCCACCGCTTATCATTACGCATGGACAAATAGACGAGATGGTGGCACTGATACTTAGCTGTCTCGACTTAACTTACAACGATGTCAAAAAGAACGGCTGGCTTGCATAGCTAACACGTTCCCGTGCTAACCCTGAAAAAGAGGTATTCAAGTGGCAATAGATTCAAACTCCCCGGCTACGGCAAATAGACAAGCATCAACTCCGTTTTTGCAAATTAAAAACGTGATTAAACAATTTTCTGATGTGTTTGCTGTGGACGATGTGTCGCTTGATATTGCGCAGGGAGAAATATTCGCACTGCTTGGGTCGTCGGGCTGTGGCAAATCTACCTTGCTACGGATGTTGGCTGGTTTTGACAAGCCAACCTCAGGGCAGATTGTGCTTGCTGGCAAAGATATCGTGCCGCTCGCGCCTTACGAGCGGCCGATCAACATGATGTTCCAAAGCTATGCGCTGTTCCCCCACCTGACGGTGTGGGACAACATCGCTTTTGGTTTGCGTCGCGACAAAATGCCCAAGGATGAGATCGTGACCCGGGTAGACCAAATGCTGGACTTGGTGCAGCTTAAAACTTACGCCAAGCGTAAGCCGCACCAGTTGTCAGGCGGCCAACAGCAGCGCGTGGCACTGGCGCGCAGCTTGGCCAAGCGACCGCAGTTGTTACTGTTGGACGAGCCTTTGGGGGCTTTGGATGCTAAGCTGCGTGAAAGAACCCAACTGGAACTGGTGGACATTATTGAAAAGGTGGGCGTTACTTGCGTGATGGTGACGCACGACCAAGAAGAAGCGATGACGATGGCCACCCGCATTGGCGTGATGAGCGAGGGCAAAATCTTGCAAATTGGTCGCCCTGCCGAAGTGTACGAAACGCCCAATTGCCGTTTTGTAGCGGATTTCATTGGCAGCGTAAATCTCTTCAAAGGCAATGTGGTGGTGGACCAGCCAGACCATGTGGTGATCTCTACGGCCGAGTGCCAGCACTACATTCCCCACGGCATTACGGGCACCAGCGGCATGCCGGTGCATGTGGCGGTACGGCCTGAAAAAATTACATTGCAAACCACGCCAGTGAAAGATGAAGACAGAGAGTCTTTAGCCCAGGTGGGTTTTAACGTGGTGCAAGGCAGCATCAAAGACATAGCTTACTTAGGCAATTTAACCACCTACCACGTGCTGCTAGATGGCCACACAACCATCGTTAAAGTGACCCAAACAAACGCGGCACGCCACGAAGCCAGCGCGTTGACTTGGGGTGACAAGGTGTTTGCTTGGTGGTGCGGTAGCGATGTGGTCGTGCTGACCCGCTGAACGTGCGTCAACTCTCATGGCTAATATTCAAAATTTAAAATTCGACGGCCGCGCACTGATTAATGGGCAGCGCGCTGGTGCCCATAGTGGTGCGATTTTTGACTGCATTTCTCCCGTAGATGGGCGTGTGCTAACCCAAATAGCGCGTTGTAGCGCGGTCGATATAGACGCAGCAGTAGCAGCCGCACGCAAGGCGTTTGACGACAAGCGATGGCGTGGGCTAGCCCCTGCACAACGCAAGCGTACGATGATTAAGTTTGCTGACTTACTGCTAGCGCATGGGGATGAACTGGCCCTGACTGAAACGCTTGACATGGGCAAACCGATTCGCTATGCCAAAGCAGTGGATGTGAACAGTGCTGCTAATTGTATTCGTTGGTATGGCGAGGCAATAGACAAAATATATGATGAAATTGCCCCTACAGCAGACACGGCGCTGGCCTTGATTACCCGCGAACCCGTAGGTGTTGTTGGCGTAATTGTTCCGTGGAACTACCCGATGATCATGGCGGCATGGAAGATTGCGCCCGCTCTGGCTGCGGGCAACAGTGTCGTGCTCAAGCCCAGCGAAAAATCTCCCCTGACTGCGCTGCGCATGGCCGAGATTGCGCTGGAAGCAGGCATCCCTGATGGGGTCTTTAACGTGGTGACGGGTTACGGTATCGAGGCGGGCTCACCTCTGGCTTTGCATATGGATGTAGATTGCATCGCGTTTACTGGCTCCACTCCTGTAGGTAAGCAAATTCACATCATGGCTGGGCAAAGCAATTTAAAGCGCGCTTGGACCGAGCTGGGTGGCAAGTCGCCTAACATTGTGTTTGCTGATTGCCCGAACTTGGACAAAGCGGTGGAGGCTGCAATAGGCAGCATATTTTTTAACCAAGGCGAGAGCTGCAACGCACCTTCGCGATTGTATGTAGAGGCCACCATCAAAGACAAATTCTTAGAAAAAGCGCTGACCTTGGTGCCCAACTACATGCCTGCTAACCCGCTCGAGCCTGCCACTATCATGGGTGCGATAGTGGACCAAACCCAGCTGAGCAGCATATTGCGCTACATAGAAAACGGCACGCGCGAAGGTGCCCGGCTGATAGCGGGCGGTCAGCAGACACTGCAGGCCACTGGTGGCTGCTATGTGCAGCCGACGATATTTGACGGCGTAACACCCCATATGGCTATTGCGCGTGAAGAGATATTTGGTCCCGTGCTGTCGGTGCTCACGTTTACTGATGCGGCAGACGCAGTGCGACAAGCCAACGACAGTGTGTACGGCTTGCAAGCGGGTGTATGGACCGCCGACTTGAACAAAGCTCACGGTGTGGCGCGCGCGCTGCGTGCGGGCACGGTGCATGTGAACCAGTATGACGAGGATGATATTACGGTGCCGTTTGGGGGCTTTAGACAAAGCGGTGTAGGGCGCGACAAATCGCTGCATGCGTTTGACAAGTACACCGAAACCAAGACGACTTGGATTCGCATTGACAGTCCCGTGTGAAAACAAACCAAGACAAGCCCATGACGATTGAACAGACGGTGACCCAAGCCATTGAGACTTTAGGCACCCAAGGTATTCACAGCGTGCTGGCCCAGTTTGCAGACATTCACGGTGTTGCCAAAGGCAAGCTGGTGCCGCTGGCCAATCTGCAAGAATGGGTGAGCACAGGCGCTGGTTTCGCTGGGCCTAGTATTTGGGGCACAGGCCTGGGGCGCTATGGTAAGCACAGCGAATACTATGGCCGGGTGCAAGCAGGCTCCCTGCGGCCATTGCCCTTTATGCCTGGGGTGGCTCATGCTGTATGCGACGGCTATGCTGGCGGCGAGCCGCTTGCTACATGCGCGCGCCAAGTGCTAAAAAAGCAAGTTGAGCGCCTGCAATCTAAAGGCTGGACTCTGTGGGTGGGCATTGAGCCTGAGTTTTTTTTGCTAAAGCAAGATGCCTCGGGGCAATGGAGCCAAGCTGATGCTGCTGATCAGCTAGACAAGCCATCATATGACCTCAAGGCCATTTACCGCAACCAAGGCTTTTTAGATGACATGCGCAAAGCGTTGGCTGCATTGGGGTTTGAGTTGCAGCAAATTGACCATGAAGACGCCTGTGGTCAGTATGAAATCAACTACAAATTTGACGATGCTTTGGCCGCAGCTGACCGCTACATGCTGTTCAAAATGACCGCCCATGCTGTAGCCCAGCAACATGGCATGGTTTTTAGCTGTATGCCTAAGCCTTTTGCCCATGCACCAGGTAGTGGTTTGCACTTTCACTTGAGCATTACCGACGCACAGGGAAAAGCGGTGTTTACCGACCTAGCCGACCCTCTAGAGCTGAGCGCAACGGGCTACAGCTTTGTGGCGGGACTGCTGCACCACGCTGATGCACTTGCCGCATTGTGCGCGCCCACCGTCAACAGCTACAAACGTTTGGCCAGCAGCGACAGTGCCTCGGGCACCACTTGGTCACCAGTATGGAAGGCTTACGGGGACAACAACCGCACTTGCTTGGTACGCACAGTGGCAGGGCGTATTGAGTGGCGCTTGCCCGATCCGTCTTGCAATGTATATGCTGCCATTGCCGCTACCTTGGCAGCGGGGCTAAGCGGCGTAGACAAGCCGATGCTGGCCCCAGCGGCTTGTGATGTGGATTTGTACGAGCAGCATGCCAAACATGGCGTCATGCCTGAGCAACTGCCACGTGACTTGAGGGCGGCGGTGGATGCTTTAGCGGCAGACACAGCGCTCACAGAGCAAGTGGGCGGGGCCTTTTGCGCCGAGTTTATCAAGCTCAAACGCCAAGAGTGGGACGCTTTTAACGGACATGTGAGCCCATGGGAGCTAAAAAAATACGCCGACACCTACTAAGAGGTGCGGCGTAGCTTGTGACCCTGCACTGCGCGCAGAGCCTCGAGAGCAGTTGGCTTACTTCTGCGCCATGACCCAAGTGGCCAGCTTGGCAGCGTCTGCTTCATTGACTTGCGTGTTCGCTGGCATCGGCACAGGGCCCCAGTTGCCTTTGCCGGGGGTGCTGCCTTTTTGGATGGTGAGCGCCAGCTTTTTGACGGCTTCTTTATCGTCTTTGTACTTGGCAGCCACATCTTTGTAAGAAGGGCCTACCATTTTGGTGGCGACTGCGTGGCAAGCCATGCAGTTTTTAGACTGGGCTAAAGCCTGGTCAGCCAAAGCAGGCGCGCTCGCGGCGGCGCAGGCAGCGGCAAGGGTGGCGATAATCAAAATTTTGGATTGCATGGTCTTCCTTTAAAACACCGTGTCGGTGTAAGATGCAAAGCATCAGATACATAAGATAACGCAATTCTAGGCGCAAGCGTTGACGGCTTTGAAGGGTCTGCCCCTAAATTGAACTGTTATTACGCCATTGAATAGGCTTGTAAAACGGCTAAAACTTGATATTGCTAACCAAAACAGCCTCAATAAGCTGTTTTTTCAACTAATTAAAATTGATCCATAGGAGAGTTCCATGTATTTTTTAGGCCTTGGTATTGTTCTTTTGCTGATGAAAGCGCTTGAATTTGGCCCAGTGGGTCGTTGGGACTGGGCAGACCAGTGGTATTTATTCGCAGGCCCGTTCATTTTGGCGGCAGCTTGGTGGGCTTACGCTGACTGGTCGGGCTACAGCAAGCGACGTGAGATGGACAAAATGGAGCTGCGCAAAAAAGAGCGGTTGAATAAAAACCGCACTGCAATGGGTATGGGGCCTAAGAAACGCTGATTTGCTCACTGCTCTTAAAGCCACTCCAAGCAAACCACAGCTCATTTCATCTTATCAAACACGTTTTTGGAAGAAAAACGAGCACTTTTCCGACGTGGATATTCAATAGTTCGCTATTAATATAATAGCATTAATATAAATCTAACACCGCACCTTTGGACGCACTAGACGCGTTGAATGCAAACTTGGCTTGTACGCCTCGGGTGTAGCGCGGCGTAGGCTGCTTCCACAGCGCGCGGCGTTTGGCCAGTTCGGCGTCGGTGACATGCAAATCTAGCTTGAGCTGCTTAGAATCAATTGTCACGCTGTCGCCGTCTTGCACCAGAGCAATCGTGCCGCCGTCATAGGCCTCGGGCGCGCAGTGGCCTACCACCATACCCCAGGTGCCGCCCGAAAAGCGGCCATCGGTGATCAAACCCACCGTTTCGCCCAAGCCCGCGCCAATCAGCGCGCCTGTGGGAGCCAGCATCTCAGGCATACCTGGGCCGCCTTTGGGGCCCAGGTAGCGCAAGATCATCACGTCGCCGTGCGTGATCTTGCCGTCCAAAATGGCTTTTAGGGCGCTTTGCTCATCGTCAAAGCACTTGGCAGGGCCCGTCATCACGGGGTTCTTAAGTCCGGTGATTTTGGCTACTGCGCCCTCGGGCGACAGGTTGCCTTTGAGAATGGCCAAGTGGCCTTCTTGGTACATCGGCTTGTCGATGGGGCGAATACAGTCTTGGTCGGCGCGCGGCACATCAGGCACGTCTTTCAACACCTCGGCAATGGTTTGGCCCGAGATGGTGATGCAGTCGCCGTGCAGCAGGCCAGCGACCAGCAGCGTCTTCATCACCTGCGGTATGCCGCCTGCTTTGTGCAGGTCAACCGCCAAGTATTTGCCTGAGGGCTTGAGGTCGCAAATCACCGGCACTTTTTTGCGCATGCGCTCAAAGTCGTCAATCGTCCACTCCACGCCTGCGGTATGGGCGATGGCTAAAAAGTGCAGCACTGCGTTGGTCGAGCCGCCTGTGGCCATGATGACGGCAACAGCGTTTTCAATGGCTTTTTTGGTCACAATGTCGCGTGGTTTGATGTCTTTTTTAATCGCCTCCATCAGCACTTTGGCGGATTCTTTGGCCGAGTTTTGCTTTTCGTCGTGGGGGTTGGCCATGGTGGACGAGTAGGGCAGGCTGATGCCCAGCGCCTCAAAGCTGGACGACATGGTGTTGGCCGTGTACATACCGCCACACGAGCCGGTGCCAGGGATGGCGCGCATTTCGATTTCGCGCAGGTCGGCGTCGCTCAAATTACCCGCAGCGTTTTGTCCCACGGCTTCGAACACGCTCACGATGTTCAAGTCTTTGCCTTGGTAGCTGCCCGGCAAAATCGTGCCGCCGTACACGTAAATAGCCGGCACGTAAGCGCGCAGCATGCCCATCAGGCCGCCGGGCATGTTGTTGTCACAGCCGCCTACCACCACTACGCCGTCCATCCACTGGCCTTGCACGCAGGTTTCAATGCAGTCGCTAATCACCTCGCGCGATACGAGCGAGTATTTCATGCCCTCGGTGCCCATGGCCATGCCGTCGCTGATGGTGGGCGTGCCAAACACCTGCGCGTTGCCGCCCGCCTCGATGATGCCTGCAATGGCAGCGTCAGCCAGCTTTTGTAAGCCGCTGTTGCACGGGGTGATGGTGCTATGACCGTTAGCCACGCCCACCATGGGCTTGCCAAAATCCGTCTCTTTGTAGCCCATGCCGTAGTACATGGATCGGTTGGGCGCGCGGGCCTTGCCTTCGGTGATGTTAGCAGAGCGTAAAGGAGTGATGGGAATGATTTTGGAGGTCATGGTGTGTCTTTTAATGGCGTGATAATGCATTGATTGTAGTAGAGCCCATGGCATTAAAGAAAGAGGGTGCAATGTCAGGATATACGTTTAAAACAAACTTATTTAGTTCGGATTTTTTGGTGCAACAGCGCGCAAGTTCAGATGGCCATGGCCTAGAGTTTGCGCAGTGGTTGCAGCCCCAATTAGAAGCACAAGGCTACCGAATCCATGTTTTGGAAGAGGACGCTTGCGGCTGGAGCATGGTGGTGCAGCTTGAGCCTTTTAAGCTCTTTGTGTCATGCTTTGTGGTTGATGCCGGGGCAGCCAGTAATTTTGAAGCACTTAAGATGCCTAAAGATGCTGCTGCATGGATGTGTTTTGTGGGCGTTACTGAACCATTTTTCAAAAGTTTATTCAAAAAAATCAACACTGATGCTGCAGTGCAAAAGCTGGATGAAGATCTCAAGGCTATCTTGGTGGGAGAGCCTTCAATTCACTTTATCCCTGATCTAGAACTTGACTCTCCTGACTACGACGACTAGCTATGAAACAAAAAAATCGGTATGGTGGGTATCGGGCTGATGGGGCACGGCATTGCGCGTAATTTAGCCAAGCACGGGTACCCGCTTGTGGCGCTGGAGCATGCAGGCAATCGGCAGGCGGCAGGTATGTCGATGCGCCCATGACACGCACGGCCAAAGAGGCGCACGAAGGCCGCTTGAACTTGCTGGTGGGCTGCGATAACGCGCTACTTGACGAGATCAAACCCGTGCCTGCAGTTTGCCATGGCCAACGCCCAAAAAGACTTGGCTTATTACACCCAGATGGCTGCCGATTCGCAGTCTGCCCATGCGATTGCCGATGCGGTTCATAGCGCCTATGCGCTTGCCGCGCGCCGACTCGGGCCACGGGCGATGGTGCCCGAGTTAATGGCTTTATTGTCCCAGCGCGGCAGTCTGCCTTAGCTGGTGCAAAATACGCCCATGTTTATTCATCCTCAAATCAACCCAGTTGCCCTGCAGCTCGGCCCCTTAGCCATCCACTGGTATGGCCTGACGTATCTGGCCGCGTTTGCGCTGTTTATATTTTTAGGCTTTCGGCGTTTAAAGCACCAGCCGTTTGCGTCTATCACCGGCGCAGGCGCATGGACGCGCAAGGACGTGGAGGATATTTTGTTTCTCGGTGTCATGGGCGTGGTGCTGGGCGGGCGTATTGGCTACTGTTTGTTTTATAAGCCCGGCTATTACCTGAGCCATCCGTTGGAGATTTTTTATGTGTGGCAGGGCGGCATGAGCTTTCACGGCGGCCTACTGGGCGTGGTTGCGGCGGAGGTGTGGTTTGCGTATTCGCGCAAGCGTTCGCTGTTTCAAGTGGCTGATTTTGTGGCGCCGTGTGTGCCCACAGGGCTGATGATGGGCCGAGTAGGCAACTTTATCAACGGCGAACTGTGGGGCCGTGTGGCTGACCCGTCGCTGCCGTGGGGCATGGTGTTTCGCGGTGCAGGGGACGCACCGCGACATCCGTCTCAGGTCTACCAAATATTGATGGAAGGGCTGCTGCTGTTTATCTTGCTGTGGCTCTACGCCCGCAAAGAACGCAAGCCAGGCCAAGTGGCTGCGACGTTTTTGGTGTTGTACGGTATTTTCCGGTTTATTGCAGAATATTTCCGCGAACCAGATGCACACCTAGGGTATCTCAGCATGGGCCTGACCATGGGACAGTGGCTTTGTGTGCCTATGATCGTAGGTGGCGCAGGCATGTGGGCTTGGGCTGCTGGGCGGAAAACTAATAACCTTGTGGGACAGACCAACAGACGCGCATAGCGCCCCGTGGTTCTGTCCTGAACATGCTAGACAGACAGAAAAAAAGCGATTAGCCAGCTGAGAGGTAGGGGAGGAAAAAAATGACAACACAACCTATCCGGAGACATTCATGTATTTCAATCGACGCACCGTGGTGCAATCATTATCTTTGGCCACTGTACTGCCGGTAGCAGGTTATGCGCAGTCAACTTGGCCAGCCAAGCCCGTCAATATGGTGGTGCCGTTCCCAGCGGGCGGCGGTACCGATGCCTTTGCCCGGCCGCTGTCTGCGCAGTTTTCTAAAACCACCGGCAAGCAACTGATTATTGATAACAAGGGCGGCGCTGGCGGTACCGTGGGCGCATCGTTTGCGTCTAAGGCCGCCAACGATGGCTACACTTTTTTTATGGGTGCTGTGCACCATGCCATTGCGCCCAGTATGTACCCCAAGCTGGACTACAACATTGAGACCGACCTGGTGCCGCTGATGCTGGCCGCCGTGGTGCCGCAGGTGCTGGTGGTGAACCCTAAAAAGGTACCTGCAACCAACCTTAAAGAGTTTTTAGAGTTTGTCAAAAAGAACCCCGGCAAGCTTAACTACGGCTCTGCAGGCGGCGGTACATCGCACCATCTGGCGGGCGAGCTGTTCAAGCTGCAGACCCAAACCTTTATCACCCATATTCCCTACCGAGGCGCAGGCCCTGCGCTGCAAGACTTGATTGCAGGCAATGTGGACATGATGTTTGACGGCCTGGGCTCATCGGCTGCGCACATCAAAGGCGGCCGCATTAAAGCGCTGATGGTGTCTGGCCTCAAGCGCAACCCTGCCTTCCCTGATGTGCCTTGTGCAGGCGAGCTGGGACTGCCGGACTACACCGTCACCACTTGGTACGGTATTTGGGGCAGCAAGGGCATGCCGCCAGAGGCACAAGCCCGCGCGAACGAAGAGTTTCGCAAAGCGCTGGGCAGCGATGAGCTCAAAGCGATATGGGCCAACCAAGGCGCAGAGTTTCCTGCCACCACACCTGCGCAGTTCGCCGCGTTTTTGAGTGCAGATATCAAACGCTGGGCAGCGGTGGTTAAAGCCTCGGGTGCCAAGCTTGACTGAACTGGCTGAGCATGGGGTGGTTGACCTGTCGATTGACGGATCGATTGCAAGGTTGACTCTGCGCAATCCAGCGCGGCGCAATGCCATGACGCGCAGCATGTGGCGCGCGCTAAGGCAGCAGGTGATGGTGCTGAGTGCTAGCGATGCGCGCTGCGTCATTGTGGCGGGCAGCGGCGGCCATTTCAGCGCGGGCGGCGATATCTCTGAGTACCCCGAGTTTCGGTTTCAAGAGCACAGTCTGCGCGCTTTTCACGAAGACGATGTAGCGCCTGCGCTGCAGGCGCTGTTAGATTGCGATATACCCATTGTGGCGCAGATCGAAGGCAACTGCATCGGCGGCGGGCTAGAAATTGCCGCGTGCTGCGATATTCGAGTCTCTGGCGAGAGCGTGACATTTGGCGCACCGATTGCCAAGCTGGGCATGCCCATGGCGCCCAAAGAGCTGGCTATCGTGCTGCGTGTTGCAGGCGAGGCTACAGTACGCGAGATGCTGCTAGAGGCGCGGCTGTTTTCAGCGCAGACGATGCAATCGCGCGGCTTTGTGCACCGCACGGTGCCAGACGCTGACGTGGCCAGCGAAGCGCTTGCTACAGCGCAGCGCGTGTCTGCCCTGAGTCCGCAGGCTGCACGTCTGAATAAACAGCAGCTTCGTGCAATTTGGAAGATAAATAGCGATTTTTCCGACGTAGATATTGATAAGTTAGCTATTGATAATATAGCATTTAGCGCACCTTCTCCTTACACATATGCTGCCAGTGCGGAGCATGTGGAGGGTATTGAAGCTTTTCTGGCTAAGCGACAGCCTAAGTTTTAAATCGACTGAATATGAGTCCTGCAAAATCCATGGCCAACGCAAACCTGTACTCTCACTTGCGGGCCAATTTTCCTGCTAACTTAGACGCTATTGCAGTTGAAACCGATAGCGGTCTGCATTACAGCTGGCGTGATATCGAGCGTGCCAGCGCGATGCTGGCCAACTTGCTGGTCTCGCTTAAGCTGCCAGCGGGTGCGCGCATTGCTGTGCAGGTGGAAAAGTCCGTCGAAGCCATGGCGCTGTACTTGGCCACGCTGCGCACGGGCTATGTATTCTTGCCGCTGAACACTGCGTACCAAAGCGCTGAGATTGAGTATTTCATTGGCAATGCCAAGCCTTCAGTGGTGGTGTGCAGTAGCCGCAACTTCGGCTGGGTATCAAAAATCGCTTTTACCAGTGGCACGCAAAACGTATTTACTCTGAACGATGACCGCACTGGTAGCCTGCTAGAGCGCGCGGCGCATGGCTCAGACCAGCACGTGTGCGTGCAGAGCAAAGCCTGCGACTTAGCAGCTATTTTGTACACCAGTGGTACCACAGGGCGCAGCAAAGGTGCCATGCTCAGCCATGGCAACATGCTCAGTAATGCGCTGGTGCTCAAGGCGTATTGGGGTTGGCGCAGCGCAGAGCAGGGCGGTGATGTGCTCATCCACGCGCTGCCTATTTTCCATGTGCACGGCCTGTTTGTGGCCATTCATGGCGCACTGATCAACGGCAGCAAAATGATTTGGCTCAATAAGTTTGATCCCCAAACCGCTATTGCCTATATGCCGCGCGCAACCGTTTTCATGGGTGTGCCCACGCTGTATGTGCGCATGCTCGCTGAGCCTAGTTTGAATAAAAATGCAACCCAAAAAATGCGCCTGTTCATCGCAGGCTCTGCGCCTTTGCTAAGCGATACCTTTGCTGCATGGCAGGCTAAAACAGGCCACACGATCTTAGAGCGCTATGGCATGAGCGAGACGGTGATGCTCACGTCTAACCCCTATGCGGCAGACGCGCGCCATGCCAACCAGAGCGAGCGCCGCGCAGCGACCGTAGGCTTTGCGCTGCCGGGCGTGAGCCTGCGTGTGTGTGGCGACGAGGGAGCCACCCTTAAGACCAACGAAATTGGTGCCTTGCAAGTCAAAGGTGCCAATGTCTTTGCTGGCTACTGGCGCATGCCCGAGAAAACTGCCGAGGACTTCACAACCGACGGCTACTTTAAAACTGGTGACGTAGGCAAAATAGACGAACGCGGGTATGTGCATATCGTGGGCCGCAGCAAAGACCTGATCATCAGCGGCGGATACAACGTTTATCCAGCTGAAATCGAGGGCTACATTAACGACATGCCCGGGGTCGCAGAAAGTGCGTTGATCGGTGTGCCGCACCCTGATTTTGGTGAGGTAGGCGTCGCAGTAGTGATCGCCAAACCTAGCGCGGTGGTGCAAGCCGAGGGGGTGCTCGCTGCGCTCAAGTCCAAGTTGGCTAATTTTAAAATTCCTAAGCGCTGCGAAATTGTGGCCCAGTTGCCACGCAACACGATGGGTAAAGTACAAAAGAATCTGCTGCGGGAGCAGTACAAAACGCTGTTTACTCAGCGCTGAGGCTTGCCCAGCTTTCGGTAGATCGTAGCGCGGCTAATACCCAGTTGCACAGCTGCGGCGGCCACGTTACCACGCAATTGGCTGACCGTATGCTGAATGAGTTCTGTTTCTTGGTCTTTTAAGGCTTTATGGGGCGCAGAATCAGACAGGCTGGGCACAGCGCTCGCGTGTGTCTTAGGTGCGAGGTTGCCGGCTCTGCTGGCGCGTACCTGTAGTCGCAGGCCTGACCATAGCGGCGCGCTGAGCCAAGAGGCTGCACGCTGCGCATCGAACAGACTGCCCTGAGAGATCGCAAAAATATCGGTCAAATGCAGCGGCAAAGTACTGTGATGAACCAAGCCCAGCATATGGCGTGCAACGGGGTTAATTGCCCCTAATGTGCCGTCTTCGTGCACACAGACCAAGCCCTCACCATCTTTGCCTGCCCGCTGTCCGGGCCATTGCAGGTGCAGCACGATGGCATGGGGCCGGGCTAACACAAGGGCGTTTTCAATAGCACGCGCTGAGGTGGCAACTAGGTGCATCAGCGCAGGACGCTCTTCGGCGTCGATGCCTGTCACGTCGACCATCCCTGCGCACTGGCCATCGGGCCCGATGATGGGCGCGCCTGCGCACGAATAGCACCCAGCGTCTTGGTAGAAGTGCTCACCGCGGTGCAACCAAGTGCTGCGTTGTTCGATCAAGGTGCTGCCAATCGCTGTAGTGCCCACAGCGGACTCAGACAAATCTACACCGATGCGTGCAATCACGTCTGCGCGCTTGTCGCTGCGGTCAATCACGCCGCTGGTGTCCACCACCATGCCGAGAGCGTTGGTCAAAATCACGAAGTAACGGGTTTGCGCTATCGCCATGCCTAGCTGCTCTAGGCTTTGGCGCGCTGCCTCGCGCAGGGCATGGTTGGCATCCTTGCTGCGCCTTTGCGCAGCGTCATTCACCGAGTCAAAACCTAATTGCTGGTGCGGCAAATAACCTGCTTGCAAACAGCGCTGCCAAGACTGGGTGATCCAGGGTTGCACATAGTGCGCGGCCGCATCAGGCGCACCATGTAGCACGGCATTGCGCGCAGTGGCAATGCCTTCAAGGCGGGCTTCAGAATGCAGGGCGGTCATAGCAAATATTGTGCTGCGTCAAATGCCCCATTGTGTTGCATTTTGAGAATATTGAAACCAATGCAGAGTGATTTAGGGTTCTCCCTAGGGCGGCGGTCTGCACTTAGTTCAACAATATATGAGTAATTTATGTCATAGGCAAGGCTGTGCGCTCAATGTGAGCCCAGCCACTACCCAGGAGCCCAGTATGCAAAAAGTCTTGCACATCAACCCCGATAAATGCACGGGGTGCTTGCAGTGTGAAATGGCCTGTAGTTTTGAAAACTACGGTACCTATGCGACGAGTAAATCGCGCATCAAAGTGTTTGACTTTCACCATACGGGTAAAAAAGTACCTTACACCTGCACACAATGTGACGAGGCTTGGTGCCTGCACGCATGTCCTGTAGAGGCGATCACGGTGGACAAAACAACCGGCGCCAAGGTGGTCAACGACTCTACTTGCGTGGGCTGCAAGGTCTGCACTATTGCCTGCCCGTTTGGCACAGTGAACTATGTGCAAGAGACTGGCAAGGTGCAAAAGTGCGACCTGTGCGGCGGCGACCCCGCCTGCGTTGAAGCCTGCCCTACAGCTGCCATCACTTATGTGGATGCCAACTGGACTGGCATTGACAAGATGAAGTCTTGGGCCGACAAGCTGGGCAATCAGCCCTCTGCTTCGTCATAATTTTTGGGCATAGCGCGGCCATACCGCCACGCTGCTCTAACGATACTGGAGATCACATCATGTCATGGGCTGGAAAAATCCTTCGCGTTAATCTCACTACAGGCGTCTGCAAGTCAGAGCCTCTTAATATGCAATGGGCGCAGGCCTATATTGGTTCGCGCGGCTTGGCGGCTAAATACCTCACCACTGAAGTCAACCCTAAAGTGGATGCACTGTCTCCAGACAACAAAATCTACTTCACCACCGGCCCACTCACAGGCACGATGGCTTCGACTGGTGGCCGTTACACGGTCTCGACCAAGAGCCCGTTGACAGGTGCAATCGCCTGCTCTAATTCAGGTGGCTACTGGGGCGCAGAGCTCAAAATGGCAGGCTGGGACATGATCGCCATTGAGGGCAAGTCAGCCAAACCTGTGTACCTGTACATCAACGACGATGTGGCCGAGATTCGGGATGCTGCGCACCTGTGGGGCAAAAGTGTGCCAGAGACCGAAGGTACGCTGAAGAAAACCTTGCAAGATCCGCTCACCCGCGTGTGCAGCGTGGGCAAGGCTGGTGAGAACCACGTGTTGTTTGCCGCTATCGTGAACGACCTGCACCGCGCAGCGGGCCGCAGTGGCGTGGGCGCAGTGATGGGCAGCAAGATGCTCAAGGCTATTGCAGTGCGCGGCACCAAAGGCGTAGGTAATATTCGCGACCCTAAAGCGTTCATGAAAGTTACCTACGAGAAGAAGAAAATTCTTGCAGAAAACGCCGTGACTGGCCAGGGCTTGCCCACCTACGGCACACAAGTACTGATGAACGTGATCAACGAAGTGGGCGCGCTGCCAACGCGCAACCACCGCAACAACCAGTTTGAAAGCGCCAAAGACATTAGCGCCGAAGCTATGGCCACGCCGCGTGCTACCGATGGTAAAAAGCCATTGGTTACCAACCAAGCCTGCTTTGGTTGCACCATTGCTTGTGGCCGTATTCAAACCATTGACAAAGACCATTTCACCGTGCAAAACAAGCCGCAATACTGGGGCGCTAACGGCGGCTTAGAGTACGAAGCGGCTTGGGCGCTGGGCGCTGCCAACGGCGTGAAAGACTTGGATGCGCTGCAGTATGCCAACGTGCTGTGCAACGAGCAAGGCATTGATCCGATCAGTTTTGGCGTGACCGTGGGTGCGGTGATGGAGCTGTATGAAATGGGCGTGCTGACCAAAGAAATTGTCGGTATTGAGGCACCGTTTGGCTCGGCGCATGCACTGGCTTATCTGGCCGAGCAAACCATCAACGGTACCGGTTTTGGGGTTGAAATTGGCCAAGGTTCCAAGCGCCTGACTGCTAAGTACGGCCATCCCGATCTGTCCATGAGTACCAAGGGCCAAGAGTTCCCAGCCTACGACGGGCGCGGTATTCAAGGCATTGGCTTGGCTTACGCTACGTCTAACCGCGGCGGCTGCCACCTGCGCGGCTACACCATCGCATCTGAAGTGCTGGGCATTCCGGTCAAAACCGATCCATTGGAGCACGAAGGCAAGCCAGAGTTGGTCAAGGCTTTTCAGGACGCGACAGCAGCATTTGACTCGTCGGGCCTGTGCGTGTTTACCACTTTTGCTTGGGGTTTGGCTGACTTGGCTCCGCAAATGCAAGCGGCTTGTGATGAAAAATTCACCACAGAAGAGCTAGAGAAAATTGGCGAGCGTATTTGGAATATGGAGCGTGAGTTCAACAACGCTGCGGGTTTCACACACAAAGACGACACGCTGCCCAAGCGATTGTTGACCGAGGCTGCTACCAGTGGCCCCACCAAAGGCAAAGTGAGTGAGCTGGCCAAGATGCTGCCTAAGTACTACGAGGTGCGTGGTTGGGACCCAGAAGGTCGTCCTACAGCCAAGACCCGTGAGCGTTTAGGTCTGTAAATTTATTCTATTGCGTTGAACTGAAAAGCGGTCCGCGTGACCGCTTTTCAATTTTTAGGAGATAACTTATGCAGCACATCAAAAAACATGTGATTGTGGGCGCTGGCCCAGCGGGCGTGATTGCCGCAGAGACAATTCGCAAGCACGCACCACACGACGAGATTACGATCATTGGCGAGGAGAAGGAAGCGCCTTACTCGCGCATGGCTATTCCGTATCTGCTGGTGGGCAACATCAAAGAGCAGGGCACGCATCTGCGCAAAAGCGCCACACACTTTCAAGACCTGAAGATCAACACCCTTCAAGTGCAAGTATCTAGTGTTCAATCTGCTGCTAAAACTATAGTGCTTGCTGACGGTAAAAGCTTAAAGTACGACACACTGCTGATTGCCGCGGGCTCTACGCCCATGCGCCCGCCGATACCCGGCATTGATCTGCCTCATATCTACAGCTGCTGGACGCTGGCTGATGCGCGCGCCATCATGGACAAGGTCAAGCCTGGCTCGCGTGTGCTGCAAATGGGTGCGGGTTTTATTGGCTGCATCATCATGGAGGCACTGGCAGCGCGTATTCAAACCTCTAAAACTGGCAAACTGACCGTTGTGGAGATGGGTGACCGTATGGTGCCGCGCATGATGGGCCCGGCTGCGGGCGGGATGATTAAAAGCTGGGTGCAAAGCAAGGGTGTAGATGTGCACACGGGTGCCAAAGTAGAGGCCATTACACAAAACGGTACTGCGCTGCTCGCCAAGCTGTCCACAGGGCAGAGCATTGAGGTTGACGTGATCATCAGTGCCACGGGTGTGAAACCGACCATTGGTTTCCTCAAAGACTCAGGCATTACCTGCAAAACGGGCGTGTTGACGGACGAACGCTTGCAAACTAACGCGCCCGGTGTGTACGCAGCAGGTGACTGCGCCGAGGCGTTTGACCATTTCACTGGCGCGCAAGTGGTGAGCGCCATTCAGCCTAATGCAGCCGACCAAGCGCGTGTGGCTGCGCTGAACATGGTGGGGCAGCACGCATTTCTCAAGCAAGTCACGCAGATCAACGTGCTCGACACGCTGGGGCTGGTGTCAACCAGCTTTGGCAACTGGCAGGGCGTGCCCAAGGAGCAGGGCGGCGAGCAGATTGAGCTCAAAGACGATACCCACCACAAGCTGCTCAGCATGCAGTTCAAGGCGGATGTGATGGTGGGCTGCAATAGCATAGGCTGGACTGACCACGTAGGCGCGCTGCGCGGTTTGGTCGAAGGCAAAGTCAAGCTGGGCGAATGGAAGGCCAAGCTGCAAGCCGACCCGACGCAGCTGATGGCCGCCTACTTAGCCACTGCGCAGGCGCAGGGCCAGTGGAGTGGGGCGCAAGACGTGGCTCGGCGCGGTAGTTAAATGGGGGCCAAATTTTGGTAAGCTCGGATGCATGTGGCTTGGTGTATGTTTGCTGATCGCTTATTTTGCGCTCTATTGCAGCGTGTGCTTGGCATTGTGTATTTGCAACGTAGATAGATGAATTTGTTATGAAAATCACCCTTAAACTGTTCGCTTCGCTAACAGACTATTTGCCTCCTGCAGACCGCACTAGCAACATCACCCAGTTAGACATTGCGCCTGAAGCGAGTATTTTGCAGATCATTGAGCCTTTTGGCATGCCGCACAAGCTGGTGCATTTGGTGCTGATCAATGGCACCTATGTAGACCCCGACAAGCGCACTACCCGCACACTGCAAGAAGGCGATGTGCTGGCGATTTGGCCACCGATTGCGGGTGGATAGTTAAGTGAGATTGTATCAGTGTGCTATTAAATGCATAGCTAACTATCTAATATCCACGTCGGAAAACTACTTAAATTTTCAGTAAAAGCTGTGCAATCGTTCTACGCTGAGCAATTTGACCGTGAAATGGGCTGTACGGTTGCCGAGTGGCTTATGTGGCTGCCTGCAGCGATGGGCAGTGCGCCTTGGACGCAGCAAGCTGATAGTCTGCAGGCGAGCTGGCCTGAGAACCGCAGCCTGCGCATCAACTGGCGGCAGGGCGAGCCTAGGCGTATTGCCTTGTTTAACTTGCCGCGTTTGCATGTCAGCTTTGCATTTGACGGCTTGGACGATGCGCAGCGCTACACCTTTATGAAACGCTTTGATCTGTATATGCAGCGGGGTGGCGGCTAAAGGGTTTTGGGTTAAAATTTAAGCAGTTTTCCGACGTGGATATTCAATAGTAAGCTATTAAAATAATAGTAAATCTTAATTTTATGCAACCTTTTCACCTTGCTTTTCCAGTATCTAACCTAGACCAAGCCCGCGCTTTCTATGGCGGTCTGTTGGGCTGCCCTGAGGGTCGCAGCTCGCCACATTGGATTGACTTTGATTTCTATGGTCACCAAATCGTAGCCCACTTAGCGCCTGATGAATGCAAACCTGCAGGCACCAGCGCGGTGGACGGCCACGGCGTGCCTGTGCGCCACTTCGGTGTGGTGCTGAGCATGGCGCGGTGGGAGGCGCTGGCCGCTAAACTGCAAGAGGCGCAGACAAAGTTTGTGATCGAGCCCTATATTCGGTTCAAAGGTGAGGTGGGCGAGCAAGCCACCATGTTCTTTCACGACCCTTGCGGTAACGCGCTAGAGTTCAAAGCTTTTAAAGACATTGGCCAGCTGTTTGCTAAGTAAGCAAGGCTACCTGCTGCATAAGCTATGGTTTTATGCAGCGCGTGAAGCCATGATAAGCACGGCGGTTTTAATACCCAGTACGGTCAGCAGCAAAGACCCTGCCAAATGCAACCCCGCCGTGCCTAGCGCGAGCATATAGCGCGACTGCTGCAGCATATGAACCACCTCGGCGCTGAAGCTGCTAAACGTTGTCAGAGCGCCCAAAAAGCCTGTGACCAAGGCCAAGCGCCAGACGGGGTCTAACTCGGGCAATGCGTTGAACACCCCCACGCACACACCAATCAAATAGCCACCGATCAAGTTGGCGGCCAAAGTGCCCCAAGGCAGTGCCGCGCCGGGGTTAAGCCAAAGTCCCAGCTGCCAACGGGCCAGCGCGCCTGCGCAGGCACCTATACAAATAGCAATTACATGAAGCATGCGAGAAGTGTAGCGCGCTTTATATGCGGTTGAAGCAAGCTGTAGCGGCGCATTGGCGTGCTTAAACTGCACGCTCCGCAGCGACAATAGCGCTATGAGCAATAAGCCGATCAACACAGAAGGATTTTTGGGCGTTGTCATGCTGGACACTCAGTTTCCTAGACCGCTGGGCGATGTAGGGCACCCCGAGACATTCAAGCTGCCAACCCACTACGAGGTGGTGCGCGGTATATGGCCTGACAAAGTGGTGCTGTCTGCTGCCAGCTTGCGCCAAGCGCGCATCGTGCCAGCGTTTCAGGGCATTGTGCGCAATCTGACCCAGCGCGGTGCTAAGGCGATCACCACGAGCTGCGGATTTTTAGTGCTGCTGCAAAAAGAGCTTCAAGCTGTCACGCGCGTTCCCGTGGTGACATCGAGCTTGCTGCAGTTGCCCGGTTTACTTGCAGCAGAACAGCGGGTAGGGGTGCTGACCATCAGCTCGGCTTATTTGGGCAAGGAGCATTTGCGCTGCGCGGGTGTGCCGCGTGAGCGACTGCAAGATGTGGTGGTGCAAGGTGTTGCGCCGGGTACAGAATTCGTCACTCGTATTCTGGGCAATCACACCCAAATGGATTTGGCGCAGGCAGAGCAAGATGTAGTTGCCGCTGCCGTGGCGCTTAAGCAGCGTGCGCCAGACGTGCAAACGGTCGTTCTTGAATGCACCAATATGCCGCCGTATCTTGTGGCAATTGAAGCGCAAACGGGTCTTCAGGTGCGTTGTTTAACGCACGATGCGCGTTTGTTAAGAGCGTTTGCGCCTAAACCCACAGACTAAAAGCTGGCACCCAGCCGCTTACGTTGCAAGCGGCTTGAGTACTGCATATTCACGGGCAATTTCAGCTGCTAATCGGGCATTGTTCAAAACCAGTTGAATGTTGGATGCCAAGCTGTCTCCGCCCGTGAGCTCGCATACACGCGCAAGCAAAAATGGGGTGGATTCCTTTCCTTCAATGCCCTGCGCTTTAGCCTCGCTCAGCGCCTGCTCAATAGCCGGGTCGATGGTGCTGCGCGGCATGGCAAAAGCGTGGGGTATCGGGTTGGCTATCACCATGCCGCCATGCAAGCCCATCGCCCATTTGGCATGCATGGCCTGGGCAATCTCTGCTGCAGTGTCCAATTGATAGTCAACTTTGAAATCGCTGTCACGTGTAAAAAAGGCGGGCAAAGATGCGGTCTGGTAACCCACCACCGGTACACCCTGAGTTTCTAGGTATTCCAAAGTCAGCCGCAAATCTAAAATTGACTTTGCGCCTGCACAAACTACGGCTACGGGCGTGATAGCCAGCTCTTGCAAGTCTGCCGAGATGTCAAAACTGAGCTCAGCACCCCGGTGTACCCCACCTATACCGCCCGTGGCAAATACAACAATGCCCGCCATCGCCGCAATGATCATGGTGGATGCCACAGTGGTAGCACCTGTTGCGCCACTGGCCACGATAAATGGAATATCACGTCGGCTGACTTTGACGACGCTGCGACCAGTTTGGCCCAAATGCTCAATATCGTCCTGGGTCAAGCCCGCTTTTAAACGACCATGGATGATGGCAACAGTCGCTGGTGTAGCGCCATGGGCGCGAACCTCAGCTTCGACCCGCAAAGCAGCCGCTACGTTTTGCGGATAAGGCATGCCATGCGAAATGATGGTGGACTCGAGCGCCACCACAGGGCGGTTGGCTGCGAGGGCTGCTGCTACATCAGGGTGAATATCAAGGCAGGGGTGGATCATGGTGCGGGTTCAATAAAGTGAGTGAGGGCAGCCACAGATAAATGGGGATGATTGGCCGCTTCACAGCTGACGGTGAAAGCGGCGCATGCTTGCGCAAAGCGTGCTGCATCTGCAAGCGGCTGGCGGTGCATAAAGGCATGCACCCAGCCCGCAAGCAGGGCGTCGCCTGCGCCTGTGACGTTGACGACTTTGCATGGCAGTGCCGCTTGCAAGCCTTGGCCTGCTTGTACGTCACTCCACAGCATGCCGCGCTTGCCTAAGCTGACCAATACTTGGCGCAAGCCTTGGCCGTGCAGCCAAGCCGCTGCAGCTTGAATATCTGCAGTCGATTCGCAGGGCAGGCCTGTGAGCGTTTGTGCTTCAATCTGATTGAGTTTTAGCGTGTGAATATGTCTCAAGTGCGGCCTAATGCGCAGGCATTTAGCAGCAGATACAGCATCTACAAAAACGGGTGCTTTGGATTGTGAGAGTAACCAGGCTAAGGTGTCAGCAGACAAATTGCAGTCGACCACAACTGCACTGGCTTGTTGAACCATGGCGGTGTGCGCTGCCAAATATTCCGGCGTGATGGTGTCCACAATACCCATGTCGTTGACCGCCACAGCCATTTCACCTTGGCTGTGGTGCACAGCAAGATAGGTTGACGTGGCGTGCTCTGTGAATACAGCGCAAAGCTCTATATTCACGCCCGCAGCGCGTGTAACATCTAGCAAGGTGCGGCCAAATGCATCGTCGCCCACGGCGGCTATCAAATGTGTTGTGTGACCCAAGCGTGCTAAGTTTTCAGCGGTGTTGCGGGCGACACCGCCCGGTGCGCAGCGAATACGCCCAAGATTAGAGTCGCCCGAGACCAGTAGAGTTTGTGCAACGCCCAGAATGTCTAGATTCGCCGCCCCCACTACCAGCACATAGCTTGCGGAAGAAGTGGGGTGTTGCAAGCCTTCGATCATGGCTTGATTTTACTAGGCCGTGCTATTTGTCAACGCCCATCACGAGATCCGGCAGGAAGGTGACAATCTGAGGAAACAGGGTGATCAATGCGATGCACAACACCAAACAGCCAAAAAACGGCAGAGCCGCCTTGGCAATTAGGTTGCTGTCTTTGCCCGTCATGTTTTGCAATACAAACAAGTTAAACCCCACAGGCGGCGTGACTTCTGCAATCTCCACCAGCAAAATAATAAAAATACCAAACCAAATTAAATCAAACCCTGCTTTTTGGATCATCGGTAACACCACGGCAGCTGTCAGCACAATCATGCTGATACCGTCTAGCGCAGTGCCTAAAATGAGGTACACCACCACCAAGCAGCCAATCAGTGCATAGGGCGACAGGTTCATGCCGTTGACCCATTCAGCCAGCTCGCGTGGCACACCTGTAAAAGCCATGGTCTTGGTAAGAAACGCAGCGCCCGCCAGAATAAACATGATCATGCAGCTGGTGCGCGTAGCACCCATGAGGCCATCCCAGAAGTTTTGAAACGTCAGGCTGCGACCCCACGCTGCCATGACGAGCGCGCCCAATACGCCAAACGCAGCGCATTCGGTGGCTGTAGCCCAGCCTGCAATCAGCACCCACACAATAAACACGATCAACAAAGTGCAAGGAATCAATTGGCCACTGAGTTTGATTTTTTGAATAAACGTTGTCGGTGGATCAGCTGCAGGCACTTGGTCAGGATGGCGCAAACTCCACCATGCGATGTAGCCCGAAAACAGCAGCATCAGCAGCGCACCCGGTAAAAAGCCCGCTAAAAAGATGCGAATGATCGACGCATCTGCAGCCACGGCATACACCACCATGGTGATGGAAGGCGGTATCAAAATACCCAGTGTGCCTGCAGTGGCCAGTGAGCCGATGGCGAGTTTTTCGTTATAGCCGCGTCTGACCAGCTCGGGCAAAGCCACTTTAGCGATCGTGGCACACGTAGCAGCCGACGAACCAGAGACCGAACCAAAGACACCGCAGCCCAAAATAGTGGTGTGCATCAAGCGCCCAGGAATGCGGTTGAGCCAAGGGCGCAAGCCTTCAAACATTTCTTCACTGAGTTTGGTGCGAAACAAAATTTCGCCCATCCAAATAAATAGTGGCAGTGCGGCCAACTCCCAGCTGGCATTACTCTCCCAAAATGCACTGAATAGGTTTTTGCCCGGCATGGTGGTGGTAAAGAATGCCTGCCCCACCCAGCCTACGATCGCCAATGTCATGGCAATCCATACCCCGCCGCTTAGCAGCAGCAACATGATCAAAAGCAGCAGCGCGCCTATGCTTAGCACATCCATGGTGGTTATCTCGGGTTAGGTAGCTGGCCAGCGGTGGTCAAGTGCGCTGGTGCTTTGGTGAAAAAATAGTGATGCGCGATTACACATCGGCAGAAAAATCGCCCTTAGCATGGCGCTCTTCTACTGCAATTTGGTAGGTAGGTTTACCGCCGCTCAACACAATCCACAGTTCGTCCAGCACAGCCAGCATCAGCAGCCATGAGCCAATGACGAAAGTGGCTTGTGGAATCCAGATAGGAATAACCACTAACCCCGTGGCCATTTCGGCAAACTCGTAGCTCTCGTAGGTAAAGGCGGTTGCAGAATAAGCCAGATACCCCACAGCTACTGCAGCAATGCTCAAGCACACCATGTCCAGCATGCGGCGTGCATTGCTGGATAGCTTTTCTAGCAGCAACGTAACGCGCACAAAATCGCCGTGCTTGAACGAATGCGCCATGGCAAAAAACGCTGCTGCTGCACACAGCCAGGCCACAATGTCGTTGATGCCACTGACTTTAAGGTTCAGCTGTCTGCCTACCCCGCCCACAATCATCAGTACAAAAATACCCAGCACACAGCAAGCAGCCAAGGCGGCTGCGGCGCCAAACAACCAGTCAAGCGTGCGGCGCAGTGGGCCAGGCACTCGAGCAGGTGTTGCGGTGGGTAATGTGTTCGACATTATTTTGCGCCGCGCTGCTTGTTGTAGTCAGCGATGATGGCTGCGCCTTCGCTGCCAGCTGCTTTTTGCCAATCCGACAGCATGATGCCGCCGACTTGCTGCATGTCAGTCATCAGTTTAGGCGCAGGCTTGAGTATTTTCATACCTTTGCCAGCCAGCAGTGTTTTGTACTCGTCGTTCTTTACCTCACTGGTTTTCCAGCCGCGCACTTCGGCTTCGGCGGCGGCTTTGGTCACTGCTGCTTGTGTGGCCGCGTCCAAAGCATTGAAAGCCTTGAGGTTGACCAACACACCGTTTTTAGGCAGCCAAGCCTGTGTGTCGTACCAGTTTTTAATATGCTCATAGGTTTTGCTGTCGTAGCCGGTAGAGCCCGAGCTCATATAGCTTTCCACCACACCAGTTGCCAATGCTTGGCTCAATTCAGCGGCTTGAATTTGCACCGGTTGTGCGCCAATAAGTTCTGCAATCTTGGCTGTAGCTGGGCTGTAAGCGCGCCACTTGATGCCGCGCAGGTCAGCGACTGAGCTGATTTCTTTTTTACTGTAGATGCCTTGCGGTGGCCATGGCACGCTGAACAGCATTTTCATGCCTTGCGCAGCCAGCAGCTTGTCCATTGGCGCCTTGGATGCATCGTAGAGTTTTTTGGCATCGCTGTAACCAGTCGCCAAAAACGGTACGCCGTCTAATGCATAGATTGGGTTTTCGTTAGCGAAGTTGGCCAACAAAATCTCACCCATCTGCGCTTGTCCGCCTTGCACTGCGCGTTTGATCTCAGGAGCTTTGAACAGCGATGCATTGGCATGTACCGTAATTTTGAGCTTGCCAGCAGTCGCCGCGTCGACGTCTTTGGCAAACTGGGTTAAGTTTTCGGTGTGAAAGTTGGTTGCCGGGTAAGCGGCTGGCAAGTCCCATTTGGTTTGGGCGAAAGCAGAAGTCGCACCAAGAGCGATGCTAGCTGCAGTAACGATGGGGCTAAGACGAAATGAGATGGACATATGCTGCTTTCGATGAGGGTTGATATAAAGTGATGAACTGACTCTAACTGCGTTGGTCAAAATTTTGATTAGTGTTTTCCCGTATTGTCGATAAATTGTCGATAAATTGTCGTCATAATTGCACATGGCTAAAAAATCAACCCATCCTCAGAACCCCTCGCTTATCGTTTCATCCGCGCATTTAGTCTCGCCCCGCAGTGCAGAGATGAGCGAGTTTGAGTTTGGCTTGATCATTGCGGGTAACGCGTTTCATCGTTGGATTGCACACTGCATGAGTGCCGCTGGCTTAAAAGACTTGATGCCTCTGGATGTGCTGGTGTTGCACCATGTGACTCACCGCGCCAGAGACAAGCGCTTGGGCGACATCTGTTTCATCATGAATGTGGAAGATACGCACTTGATAAACTACTCGCTGAAAAAATTGCAAAACATAGGCGTTGTGGCTGCAAGCAAGAGCGGCAAAGAAGTAACCTATGCTGCCACAGCGCAAGGGCTGGCTTACGTCACGCGTTACCGCGAAATTCGTGAGCAGTGCTTGATTGACGCACTTAAGGCAGATGACACATTGAACAAGGACATTGGTGAGCTGGCGCGGCTGCTGCGCATGCTCTCTGGTGTGTATGACCAGGCTGCACGCGCAGCCGCATCCATGTAAAAAATGCTATGAACAAACAACCCCGTTGGCAATTTTGGATCGACCGTGGAGGCACATTCACCGATGTGGTGGGTAAAAAGCCCGATGGTTCGCTGGTGACGCATAAATTACTCAGCGAAAATCCAGAGCAATACAAAGATGCAGCTGTTGCCGGTATTCGGC
>JANPDG010000113.1:0-6041 GCA_031431335.1 Polaromonas sp.
CCGCCCATCAGGCAGCCTTCTTCGAGAGTGACTAAGCACTCGTGTGTGGACGCCATCTCTTGCAGCAGTGCGGTGTCCAAAGGCTTGGCCCAGCGCATATTGACTACGGTGGCGTCACATTTTTCGGCCACCTCGAGTGCAGGATACAGCAGGGTGCCAAAGCTCAGGATGGCGATCTTTTTAGAGCTCGACAGGCGGCGCACTTCGCCTTTGCCAAACGGCAGCGGGGTCAGGTCAGCGGGGCAAGCCACGCCTGCGCCTGCGCCGCGCGGGTAACGCACGGCCACCGAATGGTTTTGCTCAAACGCGGTAGTCAGCAGCGCGCGGCACTCGGCTTCGTCTGCGGGGCAGGCCACGCTGATGTTAGGAACGCAGCGCAAATAGGCAATGTCGTATGCGCCCGCGTGCGTTGCGCCGTCTGCGCCTACCAAGCCTGCACGGTCTAACGCAAACACCACGGGCAGGTTTTGAATCGCTACGTCGTGGATCAGCTGGTCGTAGCCGCGCTGCAAAAATGTGCTGTAGATGGCAACCACGGGTTTGAGGCCCTCGCAGGCCAAGCCTGCGGCAAAGGTGACGGCGTGCTGCTCGGCAATGCCGACATCGTGGTAGCGCAGTGGAAAGCGCTTTTCAAACTCCACCATGCCTGAGCCCTCGCGCATGGCGGGCGTGATAGCAACCAAGCGCTCATCTTTGGCTGCCATATCGCACAGCCAGTTGCCAAACACTTGGGTGAAGGTTTGTTTAGACGGCGCAGCGGACTTGACGATGCCAACCGCTGGGTCAAACTTGCCTGGGCCGTGGTAGCCCACGGGGTCGGCTTCGGCCAGTTTGTAGCCTTGGCCCTTCTTGGTGACCACGTGTAAAAACTGCGGGCCTGCACCATTGATCATCAAGTTTTTGACGTTCTCCAGCGTGGGAATGAGTGAATCTAGATCGTGACCATCAATCGGGCCTACGTAGTTAAAGCCAAACTTTTCAAACAGCGTGGCGGGCACCACCATGCTTTTGGCGTTTTCCTCGAAGCGCTTGGCCAGCTCAAACAGCGGTGGCGCGGCTTTGAGCACGGTCTTGCCTACATTGCGGGCGGCAGAATAAAACTGACCGCTCATCAGCTGGGCTAAGTAGCGGTTTAGCGCGCCCACGGGTGGGCTGATGCTCATGTCGTTGTCGTTGAGCACCACCAGCAGCGGCAGGCCGGGCTGCACGCCGCCGTTATTGAGCGCCTCAAAGGCCATGCCTGCGGTCATTGCGCCGTCGCCGATGATGGCCACAGAGTGGCGCTGCTCGCCCTTGGTGCGCGCGCCCACCGCCATGCCCAGCGCCGCAGAGATTGAGGTAGACGAGTGCGCCGTGCCAAAGGTGTCGTATTCGCTCTCGGGGCGGCGCGGAAAGCCGCTGATGCCGCCCAGCTGGCGCAGGGTGTGCATTTGGTCGCGGCGACCGGTCAAAATTTTATGCGGGTAGGTTTGGTGGCCCACGTCCCACACCAAGCGGTCGTGCGGGGTGTTAAACACATAGTGCAGCGCCACGGTGAGCTCTACCGTGCCTAAGTTAGAGCTGAGATGCCCACCTGTTTGGGACACGGACTGCAGCACATGGTCACGCAGCTGGGCGGCGAGCGCTTTGAGCTGCGCCCTGGGCAGAGCGCGCAAGTCAGCAGGTGAATTAATGGTGGACAAAAGGGTCATGCGAAGAATCTGTTGGGGCGGGGTGAATGGGTTGAATGGCAATAAAGCCGTGTATTTTACTATTATTTTAATAGCTAACTATTCAATATCCACGTCGGAAAAGTGCTTAAAAAGTTACCAATACTCAATGGCTGCGTTGCACCACAGCATCTGCCAAGGATAGCAGGGCGCGGGTGTCTGCCAAGCCGGTCGCTTGCAGCGCCTGCACAGCCTGCGTGTAAAGGGCTTGGGCGTAGGCGCGAGCAGCATCTAGGCCCATGAGCGAGACATAGGTGGGCTTGTCGTTTTCTAGGTCTTTGCCTGCGGTTTTGCCCAAGGTGGCCGAGTCTGCCACTACGTCCAATATGTCGTCCACTACCTGAAAAGCCAGACCAATCGCATTGCCGTAGTCACTCAAAGCCTGGAGCTGGTCAGCGCTGGCACTGCCGCAGGCGGCGCCCATCAGCACACTGGCGCGCAACAGGGCTCCGGTTTTAAGGTGGTGCATCTGGCGCAGCTGGTCTTCGCCCAGCTTGACGCCCACACTGGCCAGATCAATCGCTTGGCCGCCTGCCATGCCCGCCTCACCTGCGGCGCGGGCTAGCAGCGCGCACAGGCGCGCCTGGACTGACACGCTGACGCTGTCATCTAGCGGGGTGAGTAGCTCAAAGGCCAGCGCCTGCAGCGCGTCACCCGCCAGCAGCGCCTGAGCTTGGCCAAACTTCACATGCACGGTGGGCTTGCCACGGCGCAAAATATCGTTGTCCATGCAGGGCATGTCGTCGTGCACCAGGCTGTAGGCGTGGATGAGTTCGACTGAGCACGCAGCTCTCAAAGCGGCTTGCACATTGCCCCCAGTCGACTCGCTCGCTGCCTGCACCAGCAGCGGGCGCAGGCGCTTGCCGCCGCCCAGCACGGCGTAGCGCATGGCATCGCCCAAGCCAGCGGGCGCATGGTCGGGCACCCAGGCAGACAGGGCGTTTTCTACGGCGAGCAAATGTGCAGCGCTCCAAGCAGAAAAATCAAAATCAGCTGCGGCTTGGGTCATGGGCACTACTCTTGTGTCCATGGCTTGGCCTGACTGTCCACCTTGGTGTCCAATACTTTGATTTGCTGCTCCACGGCTTGCAGCTTGTCACGGCAGATTTTGAGCAATTGCGCGCCGCGCTGGTAGCCCGCCAGCAAGTCGTCTAGCGGTAATTGGCCGGACTCCACCTTGGCGACCAAGGCTTCAAGCTCTTCAAGAGCGGCTTCGAAGTTAGGTTGATCGGCAGTGGCAGCGGCTTTAGGCATGGCAGGGGTCTGTGTAGGGCAACAATGGAGTTACATTGACTAAAACACAATTGTAGGCGGGTAAAATCGCTTCTAGCTTAAGTATTCACAGTAAATAACGCTTCTCAACACACTAAGGCCTAGGTCTCGCATGACAGATTTAAGTCTTCAGCCCCATTTAAACAGCTCCAATCTGGTGGCCAGCCCACTGCCTGTGGCAAGCTATTTTGACCCCAGCACCTACGCAGCAGAGCAAGAGCGCATCTTTGCCCGCAGCCCGCGCTACATCGGCCATGCTTTGAGCGTGCCCCACGCTGGTCAGTACCACACCCTGCCCCAAGAATCTGAGGGCCGCGCCCTGGTGCACACCCCCAAGGGCATCGAGCTGATATCGAATGTCTGCCGCCACCGCCAAGCCCTGATGCTCAGGGGCCGCGGCCGTATTGACGCCGCCGCTGGTAACATTATTTGCCCGCTACACCGCTGGACATATGACGTGTCGGGCAAGACCCCCACGGGCACCTTGATCGGCGCGCCCCACTTTGCCCAAGACCCGTGTTTGCACCTGCAAAACTATGCCATGCAAAACTGGAACGGCTTGCTGTTTGACACTGCCACTGCCGCCCCGCACACCGATGTCAACGCCGACCTGGCAGGCATGCACGCCTTGAGCGAGCTCAACTTTGACGGCTATGTGTTTGACCGCGCCCACCTGCACCAGTGCGACTACAACTGGAAGAGTTTTATCGAGGTGTATTTAGAGGACTATCACGTAGGCCCGTTTCACCCCGGTCTGGGCCAGTTTGTTGCCACCGACGATCTGCGCTGGGAGCTAAAACCCAAATACAGCGTGCAAACCGTAGGCGTAGCCGACAAACTGGGCAAGCCCGGCACCGAGGTGTACCAGCGCTGGCACGACGCCGTGCTCAACTACCGAGGCGGCCAGCCGCCCAAGCACGGCGCGATCTGGCTCACCTACTACCCCAACATCATGGTGGAGTGGTATCCGCACGTTTTAGTCGTTAGTACCCTGTTTCCGCAAGGGCCGCAAAAAACCCTCAACATGGTCGAGTTTTTCTACCCCGAAGAAATCGCCGCTTTCGAGCGCGAATTCATCGAAGCCCAGCAAGCCGCCTACATGGAAACCTGCGTAGAAGACGACGAAATCGCCCTGCGCATGGACGCCGGCCGCAAAGCCCTGCTGGCACGCGGCGATTCGCAATCCGGGCCATACCAAAGCCCGATGGAAGACGGTATGGAGCATTTTCACCAGTGGTATCGGCAGGCGATGGGTACTTAAGTTTGGTATCTTTTTGGATCGTAGATACTACTAAATTAATAGCAAACTATTGAATATCTACGTCGGAAAAGTGCCCTGTTTTTTTCCAATATGTGTGTTTTGAATATGAAGTGGCTTGTCTGCTTATGTTGCCTAAGATAGGTATTCGGGCACCGTGAGCTTGAAGATTAATGTTCTAGCACCTTGGTCACTCAGAGCAAACGGGGACTAATCAAAATTCAGGACAATGCGCTCTGCGAAGCGAAACACCCCAAGTACGAAATTTTGCTCTGTCCTCTTTTGCGGTCTCACTGTAGCGCGTGACTTTAAAAAAACCCAAGTGTCAGGGTAAGCAATGGGTGCGTGTCGATGCAGAAATTGGAGAAAGGCGCGGTCACGACCTGAAGATGACTACTCAGCCAGTCGCGTGATTTCGTAAATTTATGCAGCAACATGACCCATTGCCCGTCCAAGGTAAACAACGAAAACATGCATTGCCACGGGCTGTTAACTTCAGCAACCTATCAAACCACCATGCACTACAAAATAAATAGCAAACTATTCAATATCCACGTCGGAAAAGTGCCATTATTTTCTCCAAATCAAGCGCAGACAATATGAACTGCGACCTATAACCCACCAAACCCACCACCCCCAGGCGTATGGATCTCAAACACATCGCCCACCTGCATCTCCACTTGGCCAATGTGCTTTAGCTCTTCCACGCTGCCATCAACGCGCACCACACGGTTGATGCCCACGGCACCCGGCGCACCACCTGCCATGCCAAAGGCGGGATGCACGCGGCCATTGCTCAGAATGCTGGCAGTCATTTTCTCTAAAAACTTCACGCGCCGCACCCCCCCATTGCCGCCGCTGAACTGCCCTGCCCCGCCCGAGCCTTGGCGAATCGCGTAACTCTCTAGGCGCACAGGGAACCTGAACTCCAGCACTTCAGGGTCGGTCAACCGCGAATTGGTCATGTGGGCTTGCACCACAGAGGTGCCGTTAAAACCGCTGACCACTTTGCCTTGCGCATCCAGCACTCCACCTGCGCCGCTGCCGCCTGAAATGGTTTCGTAGTATTGGTGCTTGTCGTTGCCAAAGGTAAAGTTGTTCATCGTCGGTTGGCCGCCCGCCATCACACCCAGCGCGCCATACAGTGCGTTGGTGATGCAGGTCGATGTTTCGACATTGCCAGCCACAACCGATGCAGGCGGGTTGGGGTTAAGCATGCTGCCTGCAGGGATGATGACCTTGAGCGGCTTGAGGCAGCCCGCGTTAAGCGGAATATCGTCGTCCACCAGCGTGCGAAACACATACAGCACTGCAGCCATGCACACCGCTGTGGGCGCGTTAAAGTTGTTGGTCAGCTGCGGCGAGGTGCCGGCAAAGTCGATCTCAGCTGTACGCTCTGCTGCGTTGACGCGGATAGCCACTTTAATCTGAGCGCCATTGTCCAGCGGCAGCGTGAACTGACCGTCTTTTAGTTGGGTGATCACGCGGCGCACCGACTCTTCGGCGTTGTCTTGCACATGGCGCATATACGCTTGCACAACATCCAAGCTAAACGTGTCAACCATCTTGCGCAGCTCTTGTACGCCTTTTTCGTTAGCGGCAATTTGCGCTTTCAGGTCGGCCATATTTTGGTACGGATTGCGGCTAGGGTATTGCCCACTCTCCAGCAGTGCCACCATCTCGGCCTCGCGCAGCACACCGCGCTCGACCAGCAAGAAGTTGTTGATCTGCACGCCTTCTTCTTCAATGCGGGTAGAAAACGGCGGCATAGAGCCCGGCGTGATGCCGCCAATGTCTGCCTG